>JAFGCA010000572.1 GCA_016932895.1 Sedimentisphaerales bacterium
ATCGTTCGGGCGTAGCTCTGGGTCCGGCCGACGACCGCCCCGGCGCAGAGGCCGGCGCTGAGGGCCTTGATGCACGACGAACGCGGGTCCACCAGCTCGACCTTGAGCGCGCCGAGCCGCCCGTTGTCGCTCTCGGTAACGAATTCATCGTAGCGGTAGCTGCCGAAATACGCCCCTTCGGCCATCGCCTTGCCCAGGGCCGCCTCATCGAGCGCGCCGTCGGCGGGGCGGTGCAAAGCCAGGGCGATGCTCTTGAGCTTCATCCCGACGGCCTTGTTGGCCGCGGTGGCCGCCGCCTTGCGGATCGTCTCGAGCGTGACCTTCTTCTTCTCGCCCAGGCCGATCAACATTACGCGCTGGGCGGCGATTTTGCCGGCGCCGTACATCATCGCGTGCGTCTTGGGCTTGCCCTTGAAGTCACCCAGCCTGATCAGCCGGCCGATCGCTCCCCCCAGCTTCTTGTCGAGGTCCCGCAGGACCGGATCCATACCTTTGGTGTCGGAGCACCGGCCCACCACGAGCATATCCGTCTTGCACCCGGCAAACTCGGCCTTCTTCGTTTTGACGCTTACGTCGATGATCTGCTTCATTTTTTCCTTATCCAATTGAACTTTTGCAAAACTCCTGTTATCCAATTGCAGTGTCTCGTCAATCTCTCATGCGATTCTTGGCCCGGTGCCTCAGGTAGCTCTCGATGAACGGGTCCAGGTCGCCGTCGAGCACGGCTTCGACGTTGCCGGTCTGATGGTTCGTGCGATGATCCTTGACCATCTGGTACGGCTGGAGCACGTAGCTGCGGATCTGGTTGCCCCAGGCGATTTCGCCCTTGTCGCTGTAGAGCTTGGCCACCTCCGCGTCGCGTTTCTGCTGTTCGAGCATGTAGAGGCGCGACTTGAGCACCTTCATGGCCTGGGCCCGGTTCTTGTGCTGGCTGCGTTCGTTCTGGCACTGCACGACGATGCCCGTGGGGATGTGCGTGATGCGTACGGCGGAGCTGACCTTGTTGACGTGCTGGCCGCCGGCACCGCTGGCCCGGTAGAAATCGACGCGCAGGTCGTCGTCGGTGAGCTCGATATCGATGTCCTCGTCGAATTCCGGCGTCACGTCCACGGCCGCAAAGCTCGTATGCCGGCGGCTCTGCGAATCGAACGGGCTGATGCGCACCAGGCGGTGCACGCCGATTTCGCAGGAGAGCTTGCCGAACACGAACGGGCCGACCACTCGCAACGTGATCGAGCGGATGCCCGCCTCTTCGCCCGGCGTGATGTCCAACTCCTCGTATTTGAATTTTTTCGCCTCACAATAACGCGTGAACATCCGCAGCAGCATGTTGGCCCAGTCGCAGCTTTCGGTTCCCCCCGCCCCGGCGTGGATGCCCAGGAAGCAGTTCTTCATATCCTCGGGGCGCGACAGCAGACCCTGCAATTCGATGCGTTCGCACCGTTTCTCTAAGGCGCCGACGTCCTGCTCAAGCTGGGCCAGCTCCTCGGCGTCCCCTTCTTCGGTCGCCAATTCGTATAGCTCCGCCAGGTCTTTGACCTCGCGCTGCAGCTCACCGACCGGCTCGACCACGGATTTCAGGGCGCTGAGCCGCCCGGCCGTCGCCTGGGCCGCGTCGGGGTGGTCCCAGAATCCCGGCTGAGACATCTGCTTTTCGTACTCTTCTAATTGCGCCTGCTTGCTCGGCAAGTCAAAGCCAGTCCCGGATCTTTTCGACCCGGGCCTCAAGCGCTCCGATGACCGTCTTTAGTTCTGCAACTTCCATAAGACCTCCCTATGGGCTTCTCTATAGATAAATCAGAATGCAAATTGTAAAATGCAAAAATGAGGAAGTCATTGCCGCAACGCAGCGATTCCGCAATTTTGATTTTTGCTCCTTGATCTTTGACATTGCTCGGTGGACCGAAATCCCCAAGCCCCAGCCAATCGAAATCGCCTTATACCACATTCGCCGGTGATATGCAACGCCATAGGGCCGCGCGATACGACGGTCGCTACGAGATACGCCTCAAGCGGACCTCTTTCGCTGTTGGTCTACCGGAACAGTTGCCGCGCGAATTCGCCCAGGTAGTTGCGCCAGTTGATCCAGGTGTGGGCGCCCGGCGTTTCCTTGTAGACCACGTCGTACCCGTGCTTCTTGAGCATCTCGACCGTGGCCCGGGAGGTTTCGAGGAGAAAATCCTCCTTGCCCGTGGCGAACCAGAGGAGCTTGAGTCCCTTCTTGAGCTCGGCGTCGTCCAGAACTCCCTTGTGTTGCTCTTCCCACGAGGGACCGTCGGAATTGGCGCCGAAGCCTCGGCCCGTGATGCCGAAGATCCCCGAGCTGAAGACACCGATGTAAGCGAACTTGTCCAGTTGACCCATAGCGACGTTGAGCGTCTGGGCGCCGCCCATGGACAGCCCCGCAATCGCGCGGTGCCCTCGGTCGGTGTAGACGCGATAGTGTTCTTCCGCGTACGGCATGATGTCGTTGCGGAAATCCTGCACGAATTCATCGATGGGCAAGCGCCGGCCGAACGTCCACGGGCCGGTGTGCCCGGCGGGCATCACCACCACCATGGGCTGGGCCTTTCCGGCGGCGATCAGGTTGTCCAGAATGAATCCGGCGCGGCCGACGGACGTCCACGAATCGTCGCAATCGAAGGCCCCGTGCAGGAGGTAGAAGACGGGGTACTTGCCCTGGCCCGACTCGTAGCCCGGCGGGGTGTACACGTGCATGCGGCGAAAACGCTTGAGCGACTTGGAGTAATACGTTACTTCCGCCACGGCGCCGTGAGGCACGTCCCGGGTGTCCATGAAGTCGGCGCCGGGAACGTACACGAGGCTCGAGACGTTGGTGTTGGACTCGCTGGTGGCCGCGCTGCGAGGATCGATCACCGAGACGCTGTCCACGTTGAAGTTGTATCGATACGCCCCGGGATCGATTGGTCCCAGCGTGACCTCCCAGACTCCGTTGGGGTCCTTCGTCATCTCCGCGCCCCGCCCGACGCCCGGAATGTCGCTGCCGCTGAGCCGCACGGCCTTCGCCTGCGGCGCCAGGATGCGAAACGTGACGTGTCGGTCGGCGGCCACTTCGGGCGAGACGACCCGCGGCCCGCCGAAGCCCGGCGGTTGAGCCACAATCGGGCCCGCCAGGGCCAACTGGATCAGCATGGCGACGATCGTGACGGGAATGGCTGCTCTTGCAGTTCTCATCGTGTCTCTCCTTCTCAACAGCGGTTTCATTTCAACCAGGGCACGCCGGCCTTCATTTTCGGGGCAGTTGAGCGACCACAGGCGGGCTCGGCTTGAAGCCGATACGATGGGCGACCACCTCGACCGGTCCGACCGCCCTGATGCTCGTCGGGCCGTCGTAAATCGTCCACGGACCCTTGTCTTTCTGCGCGTTCGTTTCGGCCGCACCGGC
This sequence comes from Sedimentisphaerales bacterium, assembly GCA_016932895.1. The sequence continues at coordinate 3,407 of JAFGCA010000572.1, forward strand.
GCGCTTCGTACGAAAGCCAATCGATGCGCCTTCGGTCTCGCAGGCGACCGTAAGCCTGTATGTTCTTTCGCCCACGGGATCAAGCCGGATCGTCGGCGTCGCGGTCGCCGGTTGCCTTCCCTGCGGCGGGTAGACGCGTGTGCGAACGAGCTCGTCCTCGGGCATGTCGAGCGGGTCGTCGCACATTTCGACCCAGGCATCGAGGGCCTTACGCATGTCCGACATTTTCTCCGCGTACTTCGGGTCGGAGGCGAGGTTGTGGATCTCGAAGGGGTCGGCATGCGTATCGTAGAATTCCTCCATCGGCTTGCTCCGGGCCGAGAACTGCCACTGGTCCTCTGCCAGGGCGCCCTCGTCGATCATGCGATTGAGCTCCTGCATGATGGCTTGGCGATCCCGGTACGACAGGGGCTTGATGTAGGGCTCATTCGGTCGATAGTTGCGCACGTAGCGGAATCTCCCATCCCGCACGGCACGAATGGTCTCGCGGTTTTCGCCGTTGCGATCCCGATGGAAGTAAACGTATTTGCGCTGCGCTCCGGCCTGGTCGCCGAGGAACGGAACGCCGTGCACGTACTTTGGCACATCTACGCCGGCCAGCGAGAGAACGGTGGGCCCGAAATCAACGAAGCTCACGAGCCGATTGCTCGTGGTGCCGGCGCCCGGGGCGCCGGGGTGCCGCACGATCAGCGGGACGCGCGTGCCGGAGTCGTATACCCAGCGCTTGCTGCGCGGCAGGCCGTCCCCGTGATCGCTGTAAAAGAAGACGATCGTTTTTTCCAGCAGGCCGTCTTCCTCGAGCTGTCCCAGCAGCGCACCGACTTGCGCATCTAACGCCGCGATGTTGTCGTAGTGCTTGGCAAGGTCGGTTCGGACGACCGACGTATCCGGGTAGTACGGAGGCAGGGGGACCTTGCGGGGATCGACCACTCTGGGCGAACGTCCCTTGCCGAACACGCCCGATTCGTGCGTCACGGTGAAGTTGAAGACCGCGAAGAACGGCTGGCCCGGGTTGCGCTTGCGCCAGTGGGCCTGGCGCGAGGACTCGTCCCAGGCGGTGACCGGGGCCCGGAATTGATAGTCCTGTTTGACGTTGTTCGAGCAGTAGTAGCCGGCCCGGCGGAGATACTCCGTCAGGCAGCGAACCTCGGCTGGCGGAACGGCCTCGTAGAGGGGACGCGTCGTGGCGAAAGCACGCGTGTCAGGGTCCTTGATTTCCTTCAAAGCGCTCGTGCGGGACAGATTGCGCATTTGCAGGGCGTAGGTCGAAGTGGGATACATGCCCGTGATCAGCGCGTGCCGGCTCGGTGCGCATACGCCCGTCGTCGCAAAGGCGCCGGTGTAGCGCACGCCCTCGCGCGCGAGGCGGTCGATGTTGGGCGTCGGGACGGTCCTGTCGCCATAGCAACCCAGGCGGGGAGACGTATCTTCGCAGGTGATCCAGAGGATGTTGGGTCGCGACTCGTTCCGTCGGGGCGCCGCCGGGGCAGAAGGAAGGGGTCTCGGTGCCGTCAGGAAGCCGGCGGCGGTCATGGCGCCGACTTTCAAGAATTCGCGTCTGATCATGTCTTTCATCTCATCCTTTCGGGCATGGAATGCCTTACAGGGTCGGCGACAGGTCCGGCGGTCTCAGGAGCCACCGTAGAATACGAGATCGTCGTAGGTGCGTTTGTCGGCGCGCTTCTGCTGGTGATCCTCGAGCTGGCCGTGGAATTCACAATGAAAGAACCGGCTGTCGCGAATCGGCGCGGGTATCAAATCGCTCTTGTCGGCGCGGGCGGCGGCCATGTGCAACAAGGCCAGTGGGATCTCGTCGCCGGTTCTCGCCCAGGACCGGCCGGCGCGGGGAAAGAGCCCCGTTTCAGCCTGCGTTCTCAGGATATTGCGCGCAATGCGACCCGCCAGACCCAGGAATCGGCCGTCATGCGTGGCTTGCAGGAGTTCCAGCAACGCATAGATCATCCGCCAGTCGCGACAGGAAGTGTCGAAGCGCAGGTTCTGTCCGGTTCTGTCAGGCTTGCCCGGATCGCCGAGCGAGAGGTTGCGGGCCAGCCGGCGCACCATCTGCCAGTGCACCTCGTCCTCGGTGAGGCGGTAGGCCAGCGCGTAGCCCCAGAAGACAAAACCGTCGGGTCGGCGCGGGGCGAACGATTGGGGAACGTAATAACCGCTGCGCGATTCCTTCCACCGCAGCGGCGTGCCGTCGATCGTCACGGCGACGAAAACGCCGGCGTTCGGGTCGTAGCTGTGTTGGGCATAGGCTTTGAGGTCGTCGCAGGCCCACTGCAGCAATTCGCGCCCGACCCGGGCATAGCGGCCTCCTTTGTCACAGAGAGTCAGCGCCGCCTGCATCTGGGCCAGCGGCAGGTCGTGGTACCGGTTGGTCTGGTGGTAGGAGGCAACGATCTTGGCCTCGTTGATCGTCGGGTGCACGTGGCCCAACGCATCCAGGGCCCGATCCTGGGCGCGGTAGCTGAGCTGTCCGCCGGAAAGGCCCGTTCGAGGATGCTCGGCCTGTTGCCACCGATAGAGCAGGCGGCGGGTCCATTTCAGGGCGGCCTCGTTCTCGTCCAGCACGGCCAGCATCACGCCGCTGTGCAGGAGCGGTGGCGTGACGTTCACGAACGACAGGTTGCCGCCCTGCGCGGGAAAGGGCACGTCGAGATTCTCTTCGAACGCGTGGTCCCATTGCGGTCGCACCGGTTTCCTGACGCTACCATGACGATTGTAATCCAGCCGGGACCAGTCGAGAATGTGCGCCGCCCAGATCGTCTCCATCAGCCGGGACGTCGCCTCGGGATTCACCCGCCACATCAAGCGAAAGTAAGGCTGATGATTCTTGAGTTCGTGAACATCGGAATACTGGCCGACCGGCCGGTCGCCTTGAAGGTCCCAGGCGAAATGCCCGCCCCAGTAGAGCAGTCCGTTGGGCGTGGCGGTGTGCTCGAGCGCATAGCGCACCGCGTCCTCGGCCGCCCGGCGATACTTCTCCTGCCCCGTCAGCGCGGTCAGGCCGTCGAGGGTTCGCAAGAGCGGCTGCTGGCTGGCCAGATTCGACAGGACCCATTCCTGGTCCTTCCCTTTCCACACCGCCGGGCGAAGCGTCGTGACGTGGAGGCCGTCGACAAACAGGGGACTGTGCGTGTCGCCGTAGGTATCTCTGCCGTGCTCGAGTACCGCGTCGGCGAATCTGCGGACCGCATCGAGATACATCTTCCCGTCATTGGCTCTTGCCTCGCGGCCGCTGGCCTGAAGCAGGCACAAGCAGACCACGAGACAAATCCGAATCCTCGACCACTTCAGCGTTCCCACCGGAGACTCCCTGTTATGAATCGTAGGGCGGGTTCTCAACCCACGCGCAACCACGCGCGGTGTCCAAACGCGTGGGTCAAGGACCCACCCTACAGGTTGATTTATCCTGGTGAACGGGTGGCCGCGTCAAGGCCGAAGGTCTTGGCGATGGGGTCGCCCGATTGCGGAGAGCCATCGCCAGGCTTCACTTGACGTTGTCACCCGGCGCATCACGCGTACGGCCAAGGCAGCATATCCCGAACAAAATCAAAGATCAAGCGAGCGAAGCGTCGTTTCACACTTCACACTTCACACTTCACACTCTTGGCTATTTGCACTTTGATTTGCCCCGGATGCTCAGATCCTCAGAAAGATCCGGCGGCGGTACATCCACAGCACGATGAGCCAGAGGACGATCAGCACGGCGAGGCGCTCCAGGATCGGCGCGTAGGCGGCGCCGAAGCTCTCGAACACGTGCTGGCCAAGGTGTCGCCTGAGGTTGTCACGGATGAATCCGGTCATGAGTTGCCACAGGCAATAGAACGTGATCGGATTGAGGCCGACGACCACCAACGGAAAGGCCCAGCGTTTGCACCGGCCCCACTCGATGACGGCGACGAAGCCGGCCAGAACGATCGTGACCCAGCCTCCGCTGCAGATCGTCCAGGAGGGCGTCCAGATGCGCTTGACGATCGGGCAGAGTCCTGCCAGGGCAATCGCCTGGCCGAGGACGATCCCTACCGCCCCGAACAGGATGAGGCGCGTGAGCTTCTTCGTCATCGGGCGAGGGCTGCGAAGCAACTGACCCGCCAGCAGGCCGAAGATCATCGTCGCTATCGCCGGGACGAAGTTCAGCGTCTGATAGCCTCCCCGGCTGAACACAAACGGTTCTTCGCGCGGGAAGAGGTTAAGAAACCAGCGGTCGAACGCAGCGGCGACGTTGGCGTTCTTCTCCCAGTGGGCGGCAAAGCCGCTCAGATGCGTCCAGTCGGCGGGCACCCCGACGCTGGGCCAGTCGAATTCGGCCGGCGGCAGCGGATGCAGCGCGAACGCCAGCCAGCAGACCAGCAGGATCGCGCCGGCGGCCAGCCATTGCGTGCGTGGCCGCGCAAACGCCAGCAGAAAGACGATGGGATAGCCCAGGCCGATCTGTGCCAGCACGTTCGTGAAGACCCAGACCGTCCGCCGGCTCCACGCCGACGTCAGAAAGACCGCCAGCAGCACCAGGGCCAGCGCCCGCCAGAGGGCGTGGGCGAACATGCGGGCGAAGCTCTGGCCGCGAGCGCGGCGGTTGGCGATGGACCAGGGCAACGCGACGCCCACCATGAACATGAACGCCGGCTGGATGATGTCCCACAGCGTAAAGCCGGCCCATTGCGCGTGTTCGGTCTGATGTCCGATGAACTGCCAGATGCCGCTGTCGGGGAACTCTCGGGCCACCTTGGCCAGGCCAAAGCCGGCCGATGCCATCATCAGCATGATCGCGCCGCGATAGGCGTCCAGCGACACCAGCCGCTCGGGCTTTCCGCTCTGCGCCTCGGAGGAAACGTTATGGTTGAGATTGCGAATGCTCATCGGTCATAGGCGAACTTCTGTCACAATATCGCACACTCGTGCCAGGGGCCGGTTCTATAACTGCCATTGTCCCCCAAAAGCGCTCCGCCTGCCACAGCAAAATGGAAATGGCCGCACGTGAAGCGTCTCTCGCCTGCGCCGGGTGGCCCGCAGAGAATACGCAAGAGCCGGCGGCTCCGTTTTCCGCCGGCCCTCCGGTGTGGGCGCCAGGTGGGTGAGATGTCCTACGGCTTTATCGCCCGGCTGTAGATGCGGACGTCGTCGATCAGGCCGGTGAAGCGCGTGCCGGCGACCATGATGGGTCCACAACCGATAACCAGCCCAGCGGTCGAACCGACCAGTCCATCCTCGGCCGCTTCAGCGACCAGAACATCATCCAGGTAGAGCAAGCATGTGGAGCCGTCCCAGGTGAACCCGATCCGGTGCCAGTCCCCATCGGTGACTACCGTTTCCGAGCGAAGCGGATACCCATCTTGATCGATACTCAACTCGCTCGCAAGCTTGCCTTCAGGAGCATCCAGCTTCAGCCAGGCGGCGCCTCCCTGCTGGGCGACGATCGCCTGGTCCGGTGCGCCGCCTTTGACCCAAGCCAATACGCTGAACGGCCCATCCGACGGATTGAGTACAGGGTCAACGACGCAGAAGGTCGTCCCGTCAAACTCCAAAGCGCCGTTCACTTGACCACCATCCGGCCGCCATGCAGGGACGCCCAACACGGTGCCACCGTTGTCGCCGACGCTGTCGTAAGCGACAGCGCCTTCGGTTTCGTCCAGGGCCCAATGAGCGATCAGGGTCGGATCGACAAATTCCTTCCCCTCCAGGCACTCCACCAGAGCGAAAAGATCCTGTTCATCGACGGTGCCGTCGCCGAGAGGCGTGGGCCCGATATCGCACGATGGTCTGTTCTGGCCCCAATGCGCTACCAGGATTAACACCTCTTTACCATCGACTTCGCCGTCGCCGTTGAAATCGACGATGGGGATGATTGGCACCTGGTACAGGCCGCCGCCGGCCCGCGTGGAGTAGAAGTAGAGGACTGAGCCATCCGCAGAAATGCCGGCCGTAATGTCACGATAGGAAGTATTCACAATTGGCCCAAGATTCACCGGCTCAGACCAGGGAGCGTCTATGGTTGTCCGTCTCGTTAGCCAAATATCTCTCTCGCCATACCCGCCGGGTCGCTCCGAGTCGAACACAAGCATCAGACCGTCGCTTGAAATGTCGGGTCCCGAATCCCGTGACGGGCTATTGACAATTGGCCCAAGATTCTCCGGTTCTGACCAGGGATCATTTGTCGTTGCTCGCGTTGACAGATAGATGTCTCGACCTCCATACCCGCCGGGCCGAACGGAGCAGAAAAAGAGCGACAGACCGTCGGACGAGACGCTCGCGTGCGAATCGTCGTAAGGACTATTGATAGCAAGATTCACTGGCTCAGACCACAGCCCATCTGTTGTTGCGCGCGTGGTTAGCCAGATATCCGAATATCCACCAGGCCCTCCTGGCCGGCCAGAGTTGAAAAAGAGCGTCAGGCCATCGGCCGAGATGTCGGGATTACCATCTCCGTACGGACTATTGATCGGTGGCCCAAGATTAATCGGCGCGGACCAGTCATCATGTACCGTGTCTCGCGTGAAAACGAATATGTCGTAGCCACCATACCCGCCAGGCCGTTGGGAGTCGACGTAAAGTGACAGACCGTCGGTCGAAACGCTGGGGGAAGTAAACGAAGACGATGCGGGAATGGCAGTGGGCGTGCCGAAGACGTAATCCGCCTGCACGGACTGAGTGTCCAGGCCTGAAAGCAGGCCAAGCCCAAGCAGTGACGCAGCGAACATTGGAACCTTGAAGAGTGTCATTTTACACCTTCCCTTCTGCCCGAAGGCAACAGAGATCATTGGAATCGTATGTACGGGTCTTTCTGCAGAAAAGACGAGTTGACAATCGAATGGCAGGCTGAGGACGCGCCTGACGTCCGGCCGCGTGTCGGACTGCAAATCTGAAGGCTGCCCCCCACCGGCCACGGCCGACCACTGCCTCATATCGGCATTGGCCGAAACCCGGTCGCCCCAGCGATCATGAAACTGGGCGCGAAGGAAGTAGTTGTTGGCGTCCTCAGGATCGGCTTCGATTCTCTGTGTGTGCAAGGCCAGTTGTTCCTGATAGTGCTCCTCAAGTGTCAGACCCGGCCCAAGCGAATCAGCTATGCCGGCATTCGGATCAAGATCGGCGACCCAAATCTCGAAGTAGGGCGCCTGCAAATTGAAGACGAGCTTCGTCCCGTCCGGAGCCAAAGAGATGGGCCAGATCGGACCCTCTAAGACTTTCCTCGTCTGCTCTTTGTCCAGATCGTAAACCCATAGGCCAGATGGAATTTCGCCGAACTTCTGCGCGCCAAAACACAGTTCGCGACCGTCGGAGGACCAGGTCTTTCCCCGGGACTGGGATGGGAATGTCCATTCTGCGAGCAACGAGCCGGAAGCCAACTCCAGCACCTTCACGGATTGGCCTTCTGCGCATGCGACGTACTGGGTGTCCGGTGAAATCTGCGGAAGTCGATCGGCACATTTCAGGATCGACCGGTGGCTGGAATCGGCGTTTTCGATGCACATCTGGCAGAGGGAACCGTCAGTCACGGAGAAGAAGTAAATCTGATTTGGATCACGACTCCAACATGGCCAGTTGCCGGATGCTAGGCGTCTTGGCTCCGTACCATCGGCTTTCATGATCCATACTTCCTCATCCTCGAATGCGCGATGGCGATTCACCCGTTCGGCGCCGGCAAGCTCGGAAAGAGGCAGGGCCTGGCAATCGCGGACAAACACAAGGTAACGTCCGTCCGGCGACCATGCCGGATCTTTGCCGGGTACGATGAGCAGATCGGTCTGTCCGGTTTCCGCATCCCAAACGGCTACGCCGCTGTAGCCATAAAACCCCGCGCTGAAGGCCAGCTTGCTGCCATCGGGAGACCAGTGAGCCGTGAAGGCATCAGTGACCACTCGCCTGGCCTTCGCCGAGAGGTTGCGATACGTCCGTTGGGCTTCCAGCATGGGCATGAAAGCCATGCCCTCGGGCTCGCTCTCCGGCGGATGCCACGCGCGTCCAGCTTCCAGCGTGTCGAAGACGTACTTCCGGGACCAGTTCGTGAACGTGCCTCGAGTGGCAGGATTGGACTCGGTCACTCGCTGGAACACAGAACCCGCTTGCTCATAATCCCCCAGGGCGGTAAGCGCGCAGAAGATGCGGAACTCGAGCGGCATGGCATCTACCACGAATTCCAGGCACCGCCGAGCGTCGGCAATGACGCGGCTGTATTGTCTCATAGCCAGGAGCACATCGCAGCGCCGGGCGTTCAAATCGACATACTGGGGATCCTCTGTCGGCGTGAGCCGGATGGCGGTGTCGTAGGACGTGATGGCGTTTTCATATTGACCCAATTCGTGCCAGGCGATCGCTTGCAGGGAGTGCCCCACGGGGTCCTGCGGCTGTCGTACGATCATTGCGAGCGCGTCTCGCTCCATCTTCTCGTACTTTCGTGAGGCGTAGTAGGTGAAGGCACGCAACCGGTACGACTCATAGTGGCTGGGGTCCAGGCGCAGCGCCTCGTCGAGCAACTCAAGCTTCTCTTTGATTGTGACGGCCGTCATGGCGCGGAGAAAGTAGGCCTCGGCCGTTTCGGCAAGCAACGCCTCGGCCCTCCGGCGGTGCTTAGCGACCTTCGCCAGCTTTTCGGTATTCGTCGACGGGCTCTCCCAGAGGGTTCGCGCCAAGAGCGAGTGAGCAGCTCCGGCGATCTCCGGACGATCGTCAAGCAGCTTCTGGAGCATGGTTACGGCCTCATCCGGCTGTCGGCCCTCGACCAGGATGCCGGCATAGAGAAGCTGTGCCTCAGACCCAACATGCTTGCTGCGGAGGATAGAACCTATCTGCTTGATCGCTTCTGCGTACTGCCCCTTGGCATGGGATTCCCGAGCCTGCGACAGGATGTTCCTGTGCCGGAAGGCCTCCCCCTCGGCCAGTCGGAGCCGATCCTGGTTCCACATCGAGAGAATGGCCCCGACGACAGCGATCACAACGGCAATCGCCAGGACCCCAACGGCCGCAACTCGATTTCGGTGCAAGAACTTCTGTAAGCGATACCGGGCACTGGGGCCTCGCGCCAGGACCGGCTCGCTGTCCAGATGCCGCTGGACGTCCAGGGCAAGGCCGTTGGCCGTCTCGTACCGCCGAGCCCGATCCTTCTCCAGGGTCTTCATGACGATCCAGTCGAGGTCGCCTCGGACTGCCCGTGCCAGCAGATCGGGCGTGCAGCCGCGATGTTTGGCGATATCGGTCAGGGTGTCACCCAGGGTGCTGAGCTTCGTCGATGGCTTGCTGGGCTCCTGCTCCCGGATGACCCGCTGCATCTCCAGATAGCCGGCCTTGCGGAGTTCCTCTTCGCTAAACGGTGTGGTGCCGGTGAGTAGTTCGTAGAGCAGCACGCCGAGCGAATAGATGTCCGAGCGTGTGTCGATGTCCAGATCGCTCAGTTCGGCCTGTTCGGGACTCATGTAAGCGGGAGTGCCGATGATGTGGGCGTAACGGGTGAAGAGCGTTTTCTCCGTGAGCCGCTGATTTGTCGCCTTGGCAATGCCGAAGTCGATCACCTTGGGGACAGGTATCCCATCGTGGTGGGTGACCATGACGTTGGAGGGTTTCAGATCCCGGTGGATGATGCCTTTCTGGTGGGCGTGCTGCACGGCGTTGCAGACCTGGATGAACAGCGCCAGGCGCTCTTTGGTG
>JAFGCA010000573.1 GCA_016932895.1 Sedimentisphaerales bacterium
GGTCTTTTACGAAGAATCCGGCGGGGGGATGACGATCTCAGGCGGCGAACCGCTGGCTCAGCCGGAGTTTGTCGAGGCCTTGCTGGCGGGGGCGCGGCGTTACGGCTGGCATACCGCCGTCGATACGAGCGCGTATGCCCCGGCGGATGTCGTCGATCGGCTGGCGGACAGGGCGGATTTGTGGCTCGTGGATGTCAAGCATATGGACGATGCAAAGCACCGTGAGTGGACGGGCGTGGGCAATTCCGAGATTCTGGACAACATAGGGCGGCTTACGCGGGCTGCACGCGCCGTGTGGCTGCGATTGCCCCTGGCGCCGGGGTTCAACGATAGTGAGGAAAACATCGCGGCGACAGGGCGGTTTGCAGTCGAACGTGGATTGTGTCGGATCGATGTGCTGCCGTATCATTCGGGCGGAAAGGACAAGGCTCGCCGATTGGCCTGTAACGTCGAGCCATGGCATGGCGCGGCCGTACAGCCGGAACGACTCGATGGCGTGGTGGCGGCGTTGCGAAACTTTGGTTTGGAAGTGCGGATTGGCGGGTGAGTGATGAACGAGCGTGTGGCGGAATTGCGGCACGAAAGCGTGCAAGCACGACCGATGCTGTCAACGGAGCGGGCGGAGTTGGTGACGGCTTTTTATTCCGACGGTCGGTATGACCGGGCGTCGTCGCCGGTGATGGCGCGGGCGTTGCTGTTCAGAGAGTTGATGGAGAAGAAGTCAATCTGGATCGGCTCGGGCGAATTGATCGTCGGCGAGCGGGGCGAAAGACCGAAGGCGACGCCGACGTATCCGGAACTGTGCTGTCACAGCCTCGAAGACCTGGATGCCATGTTGCACCGCGAACGCCAGCCCTTTGCCGTCAGCGACTCGGCGAGGCAGGTGTATGCCCAGCGGATCATTCCGTTTTGGCGCGGCCGATCGATGCGGGACCGAGTGTTCGGGGCCATGACGGCGCAGTGGCACGAGGCGTTCGACGCCGGGGTGTTCACGGAATTCATGGAGCAGCGGGCGCCGGGGCACGCGATCCTGGATGATAAGATCTACCGCGCAGGCATGGAAGATTTTATCGAGAAGATTGAGACTCGTAGGCAGCGGCTGGATTGGCACGGCGATCCTCAGGCTTGGCGCCAGGATCAACAGCTCCAGGCCATGCGTGTGTGTGCGGAGGCGATCGTCACTTTTGCTCGACGACATGCGACGTACGCCCGAGAGTTGGCGCAGCGGGAGAACGATCCCGGTCGCAAGGCCGATCTGGAGCGGATCGCCGAGGTGTGTTTGCATGTGCCGGCCAGAGCGCCGCGGGATTTTCACGAGGCATTGCAGGCCTATTGGTTCGTGCATCTGGGGGTGATTACAGAGTTGAATGTGTGGGATTCCTTTAATCCCGGTCGGCTGGATCAGCACCTTGAGAGGTTCTATGAGGCGGGGTTGCGCGATGGTGCGCTGACGCGCGACCAGGCGAGGGAGCTTCTGCAGTGTTTCTGGATCAAATTCAACAACCAGCCGGCGCCGCCGAAGGTCGGCATTACGGAAGAACAGAGCGGTACATACCAGGATTTTGCCCTGATTAACATTGGTGGCTTGCGCCCCGAGGATGGTCGTGACGGCGTGAACGAGGTGTCGCATCTTCTGCTTGACGTTGTTGAGGAGATGCGGTTGATCATGCCCAGTGCGTGCGTGCAATTGAGCACGGGCAGCCCCGAGCTGTTCCTGCGGCGGGCGTGCGAGGTGATTCGCGCGGGCTTCGGGCAACCGTCGATGTTCAACGCAGACGTGATCCTTTCGCAGCAGCAGTACCAGGGAAAGAGCCTGCCCGACGCCAGGGCCGGCGGTCCCAGCGGCTGCGTCACGATCAGTGCCTTCGGCAAGGAGAGCTGCACGCTGACGGGCTACCTGAGCTGGCCGAAAGTGCTGGAATTGACGCTGCACAACGGGCGCGACCCGCGCACTGGACGTCAGATCGGCCCGGCCACCGGCGATGTCAGCGAGTTTGACACATTCGATCGGTTTTTCGCCGCGTATCGCGAGCAGCTTGCCTGTTTTGTCGATCTCAAAGTTGCGGGTAACAACGTCATCGAGCGGCTGTATGCCCAGTTCATGCCTTCGCCGTTCCTGTCGCTGCTGATGGACGACTGCATTGAGAAGGCCGCGGACTATCACGACGGCGGATGCCGATACAGCACGACTTACATTCAGGGCGTCGGCCTGGGCACCACCACCGACAGCCTCGCCGCCATTCGCAAGTGTGTGTATGACGACGGCGACGTCGGTTTTGCCGATCTTATAGCCGCCCTGGACAGCGACTTTGCCGGCCGCGAGGAACTGCACCAGCATTTGTGCCGCAAGGCGCCCAAATATGGCAACGACGATTCATACGCAGATGATCTGGCTCGGAGGGCATTCGAGGCATACTTCGACGTGCTCGACGGCCGGCCGAATACCAAAGGCGGCTTCTATCGCGTGAACCTGCTGCCCACAACGGTCCACGTGTATTTCGGTAGTGTTGTCGGCGCGCTGCCCAACGGCCGGCGTGCGGGCGGTCCGCTCAGCGAAGGGATCTCGCCTTCACAGGGTGTCGATCGTCATGGTCCCACCGCCGTCGTTCGATCCGCCGCGTGTATCGATCACGCCCGCACGGGCGGTACGTTGCTCAACCTCAAGCTTCACCCCGCCCTGCTCGATGGCGACGGCCTGGCCAAACTGGCAGGTCTGATCCGCGGCTATTTCCGCCTGGGTGGTCATCACGTACAGTTCAACGTCGTCACCGCCGATACCCTCCGGGCTGCGCAGGACCATCCCGAAGAACACCAGGACCTCATAGTCCGCGTCGCCGGCTATAGCGACTATTTCGTCGACGTCGGCCGCGCCCTGCAGGACGAGATCATCTCGCGAACCGAACAGCACGCCTGAGGCAAACGCACCGCCAGGAGAGACCATGTCCAAAGCTCCCAAGAGTCTAAGACTGCACATCGGCCTGTTTGGCCGTCGCAACGTCGGCAAGAGCTCGCTGCTCAATGCCATTACCCGCCAGGCCGTTTCGATTATCTCTGACGTTGCCGGCACTACCACCGATCCCGTCGAAAAGCCCATGGAGCTTTTGCCCATCGGTCCGGTGCTGTTTATCGACACAGCCGGCATCGACGACGTCGGCGCCCTCGGCGAGCAGCGAGTCAAGAAGACGCGGCAGGTGTTCGACCGCACCGACGTCGGGATCATCGTGACCGCCCAGGGCCAGTGGGGGCCGTTTGAGCAGGGGATTCTCGACGAACTGCGGGGCCGCCAGACTCCGGTCATAGCGGCTTTCAACAAGGCGGATTTGGCGTCGCCCCCCGAGGGGGTCGCGGCCTCACTGCGTCAACAGAACGTGCCCATCGTTGAGACGGTCGCCCCGCAAGGCCAGGGCATTCTCGACATTCGCGAAGAGCTCATCCTCGCCGCCCCGGACGAGTTGGTCAATCCGCCGACGCTCTTGGGCGACCTCGTAGCGGCCGGCGAAATGGCGGTGCTCGTTGTGCCCATCGACCTGGAGGCCCCCAAAGGCCGCCTCATCGTGCCGCAGGTGCAGGCGATTCGCGACCTGCTGGATAACGACGCTTATTGCATGGTCGTCAAGGAACGTGAGCTGCGCGACGCCCTCGAACGGCTCAATCGTCCGCCCGCCTTGGTCGTCACCGACTCACAGGCCTTTCTCAAGGTTGCCGGCGATACGCCGCCGGATGTCAAAATGACGAGTTTTTCCATCCTGTTTGCTCGCAACAAGGGGGATCTGAACGAATTTGTCTGCGGCGCCGCGACGATCGATAGCCTACGGCCGGGCGATAAGGTCCTCATGGCGGAATCCTGCACGCACCATCCCATCGGCGACGACATCGGCCGTGTGAAGATCCCCCGCTGGATGACGCAGTACGTCGGCGGCAAGCTCAACTTCAGCGTCAC
>JAFGCA010000574.1 GCA_016932895.1 Sedimentisphaerales bacterium
AGCGACTCTTCCGCCTCGACCGTAAGGCTGTATTTCCGGATGATCCGACCGTAGGGCGTCCCCTCGCAGACGCCGGCGATCTCGTCGAAACTGCCGGCGTTCACAACCAAATCGATGGGAATGTCGTGAATGATGCGATCGTAAAGAATGTAGTGAATGCTGGCGTCAGTCGGGCGGTGGCGGACGTGCGTGTCGAAGAAGATCCGGATCGCGTTTTTGAGGTTGTCGATCTCAAACTGGCACAGCAAGGCGTCGATGAGTTCCAGACTGTCCCGATGCACGTACGCCTTGACGTTCCGGTAGAGGTCGATCTCACTCTTGAGCAGCTCGAGTTCCGCCTGCTTCAGATCGCCGGTGGCGGCGTAGGTCCCTTCCAGGGGGGCAAACGGCGTCTCCCGCAGCAGGGCCAGCGCCGCATCGAGAGAAGGGGCCCGGGCCAGTTGATCGAACGTGCTCTCGGGGAGGATCTTGCTGATCCGCGCCCGCACCTTGGCGTTGATGAACGCGTATTTTGACAGAGGGCTGGCCATTACCCGATGTTCGCCTCCGGCTCCGCGGCCACGATGATCCGGCAGATTTGGCCTGCCAGATCTTCCATGGCATCCGTATTGTCATGGAGCAGCGTGTCGCGTTCGGCATCCGCCTGCTTCAGTCTTTCCTCTCTGCTGCGCTCGGCTTGCTCCTCGGCCTCCACTACGGCCGTCCGTAGGGTTTCTCGGGCGCGCTCCTTGGCCTCGCTGAGCATCTCGGCGGCCTCCCGTTCCGCCACGCGGACCGTCTCGGCCGCACTCTCGCGAGCCTGCCTCAGCGAGACATCTACTCTCTCCTCGGCCTCGAGAACTTCCTTGATAATCTTCTTCATAGGACCCTATCCAGCGTGTATGAAACCGGGCCAAACCGTATCGGCGCGGTACCCCAAAGCCTTTCATTATAGATACGACCGTATCGACGCGTCAAGGCACCGAAGTCGATTGTCCCCAAGGGACGCGGCCCGGGATCGCCGGCCCTACGAAGCGCCCGGGTTTCAGCCGGGTAGTTCCGCACGGCCGGTTAAACCCTTAATCATACGCCCCTTGGAGCCGGCAGGGAAGCGAATGTTTCGCGCAGGAGGGGGAATGTCAAGCCGGAAAATCCGACGCGCTCGCCTCGCTTGCCTCGCCTTCCGGGACCAACCGGCGCCCGCCGGGGGCCGCCGAAAGGCAAACCTCCGCTCGGATTCCAGCCGGATTCACGCGGGCATTCCCGGCGTTGACGACGAGATTGTGACTACCCAAGGACTCCCGCGATGGGTCCCAAAGGCTGGTTCTACAGCCGCCGAGCCCCCTTTCCGTGCCCCACCGGCGGGATTTCCCCCCAATTTGGTGGTTATCTTATTGTTGACGAGATCAACTTGAGACTATAATGTACCGCCAAGGTATGGAGCCTGTGTGATATGTGCGCGGCCGGGGAATTCCGTTGGAACGTCGCTCATCTTCCACCAAAAGGCACGTGCCGAGCCCGGACCGTGGGCACGGACGAAATCGTAAGCATGTAAAAAAAACTTGATCCCCCCGGCTCGCGCCAGTCTTTCGGGTCGTGGTCTTCGAGCCCCATCGTGCGATGCGGGGCCGCAAGGTGCGCCGGAAAGGCGGTGTCGGGGAAGATGTGCTTCGAAACCATTGACCTGTGAGGTCGGAAAGGAAGGCACCCATGGAAACGCGAGCGGCAAGGATCTTCTGTATTCTGATGGTGGTGTTGGCCCTGGTCTTGCCGGGGTGCAAGAAGGCGGAAACGCCCGGCATCAAAGTCGGCGCCATCCTGGCCGTGACGGGCCCGGCCTCGTTCCTCGGAGCTCCCGAGTCCAAGACGCTCGAGATGCTGGTTGAGAAAATCAACGCCAGCGGCGGCGTCAATGGCGCGAAGATCGAGCTCACGATCATGGATTCCGGCGCCAATCCGGAAAAGGCCATCTCCATGGCCAAGCAGCTCATCGACGAGGAGAAGGTCCTCGCCATCGTCGGGCCTTCCACGAGCGGCGAAACCATGGCGATCAAAAACATCTGCCAGGAGGGCAAAACGATTCTGCTTTCCTGTGCGGCCGCAGAGAGCATCGTCAACCCGGTCGCCAGCTACGTCTTCAAGACGCCCCAGAAAGACAGCGATGCGGCCCGACGAATCTGCCAGACGATGAAGGACATGGGAATCTCGAAGATCGGAGTGGTTACGAGCAACGCCGGCTTCGGCATCGCCGGCGGTAAGCAGCTTGCGACAATTACACCCGAGTATGGAATCACCATCGCCATCGCCGAAACCTACGACAAGCAGGAAACCGACCTGACCGGCGTGCTCACCAAGCTCAAGGGCGAAGATGTCCAGGCCGTGGTCAACTGGTCCATCGTGCCGGCCCAGGCCCTGGTGGCCAAGAACATGAAGCAGATCGGGCTGAATGTCCCGCTGTTCCAAAGCCACGGCTTCGGCAATATCAAGTACGTCGAGGCCGGCGGTGAAGCGGCCAACGGTACGATCTTCCCCTGCGGCCGGCTGCTCGTGGCGGACGTCCTGCCCGACGACCACCCGCAGAAAAAGGTCCTCGTCGAGTACAAGACCGGCTATGAGAGCCGCTATCAGGAGGACGCCAGCACGTTCGGCGGCCATGCCTACGATGCCCTGACCATCCTCGTCGAGGGAATCAAGAAGGCTGGAAGCACCGAACCCGCCAAGGTCCGCGCCGCCATCGAGACGCTCCAGGGCGTCGTCGGCACCGGCGGCGTCTTCAATTTCTCCGCCGACGACCACAACGGACTCAACCAGGATGCCTTCGAGATGCTGACGGTCAAGGATGGGAAATTCGCCGTCTACCAGAAATAGCCATGACAGAATCGAGTCGCCATGAGTTTCGCCCAGATTGTTCAGTACGCCTTTTCCGGCATTACGGTCGGCAGCATCTATGCGATCACCGCCGTGTGCTTCAATATCATTTACAACTGCACCGGGATCATCAACTTCGCCCAGGGCGAGTTTCTGATCATCGGGGCGATGACGGCCATCAGCCTCTCGCACGTCGTGCCCCTGCCACTGGCCATCGCCGGCGCGGTGGTGATCACGACGGTGATCGGCGGGCTGATCGAGATCGTGTTCATTCGCCGGGTCAGCGACGCCTCTATTCTGCGCCTGATCGTCATCACCATCGGCCTGTCCATTGTGATGCGCGAGGGCATGCTGCACCTCTGGGATGAGAAGGTCCGCTCGCTGCCCTATTTCACCGGGACAGCGGTCACGACCGTTTCCATCCTGGGCGCGCACATCTCGCCCCAGGTCCTTTGGGTACTGGGCGTCAGCGCCGTGATCGTCGCGGCGCTGACGCTGTTCTTTCGCCTGACCACCACCGGCCGCGCCATGCGAGCCTGCGCCGACAACCGGATGGCGGCTCGCCTGTGCGGCATCAACGACCGCTGGATGGTCACGCTCTCGTTCATGCTCAGCGCGGGCATCGGCGCGCTGGCCGGCTGCGTCATCTCCCCCGTGACCCAGACGCAATACGACATGGGCGCCCCGCTGGCGATCAAGGGTTTCACCGTGGCCATTTTGGGTGGACTGGGCAACAGCATGGCGGCGGTCGTGGCGGGGCTCTTTCTCGGCTTGCTGGAGGCCTTCGTGGTCAGCCAGTTCGCCGCCGCGTATAAAGAAGTAGTCGCCATCGCAGTCCTGCTGCTGATCCTCATTTTCCGACCGAGCGGTCTGTTCGCCCGGCGCGACGTCACGGCCTTAAGGACCGCATGATGCGACTGCGAATCTATTACCCGGTACTGGCCGGCCTCCTGCTGGTCGTCGGGCTGCACCTGGTTCTCCAGGCGGCCGGTGTGACGTATTACATGACCCAGCTCACCATGTCGGCCTACTACGGCCTGGTCGTAATCGGTCTGTGCCTGCTCATGGGCTATGCGGGCCAGTTGTCACTGGGGCACGCGGGCTTTTTCGCCATCGGTGGCTACACCAGCGCCGTGCTGACCACCTACAACCTCACCGGCCACGCCGACGGCGCCCTGATCGGGCGGCTGCACGACCTCGGCGTGCTCGTGCAGTGGCAGGACCTCTACGGCCAGGAGATTCTCTCGTTTTGCCCGTGGGTGGCCTTCGGCGCCGCCCTGCTGCTGACGGCCGCGATCGCCCTGGTTATCGGCCTGCCGGTCATTCGGCTCAAGGGCCACTACATGGCGATGGCCACACTGGGCTTTGGCCTGATCATTTACCGCATCGTGCTGGGCACCCGGGTCTTCGGACAAGCCGACGGCGTCTCCAACGTGCCTCCGTTTCCTCTCATCGGCGCGCTCCAGGTCAACGGCCGGGCGCCCTGGCGCATCCAGAACTACTACATCGCCTGGATTACCGTGCTGGTCGCGATGATTCTGGCCCTCAACCTCATCCATTCGCGCGTCGGCCGGGCCCTGCGATCCATCCATGAAAACGAAGAGGCCGCCCATTCGCTCGGAATCAACACGTATCGCTACAAGCTCGCCACCTTCGTCCTCAGCGCCCTTTTCGCGGCCGTCGGCGGCGTCCTGATGACCCACTACAACGGCAGCATCGGCCCCTCCGAGGCCACGGTCATGAAATCGGTGCGGTACGTGGCCATCGTCGCCGTCGGCGGCATGGCCAACCTCTGGGGCGTGCTGCTCATCGGCGTTCTGCTGAACTTTCTGTCCCTGCGCGGCGTTTTCGGCACGTTCGACGACGCCGTGTTCGGAACCATTCTCATCGGGGTGATGCTCTTTGCCCCCGGCGGCCTCCTGCGCATGCCCCGGCTGCAAGCGATTTCCTCTCTGTTACGCCGGAGGTCGCATGGATAACGTCCTGCTGGAAACCACAAATCTCCACCGCTCCTTCGGCGGCGTCCACGCCGTCCAGGACGTCACCTTCAAGGTTCCGACCGCCGCCATCAAGGCGGTCATCGGACCCAACGGCGCGGGCAAGACCACCCTGTTCAATCTCATTGCCGGAACGCTCCATCCCCACCAGGGCGAAGTCTTCTTTCGCAACGAGCGAATCACGGGACGCAAGCCCCACGCCGTCGCGGCCCTCGGCATCGCGCGGACGTTTCAGACCACCCGGCTGTTTCCGCACATGACGGTGGTCGAGAACCTGATGGTGGGCCGGCATACCCGGACGCGCGCCGGCTTCGTGGCCGGCCTGCTGAACCTGCCGCGAACCTGGCGGGAAGACCGCCAGGCCCGGTACCGGTGCTTTGAAATCCTCGCGGACCTGAATCTTTCGGCCTTTGCCGGCGAGACCGCCGCCAATCTGGCCTTTGGAGTGCAGCGCCGTGTGGAGTTCGCCCGGGCCATGGCCATGGAACCGGCCCTGCTGCTGCTCGACGAGCCCGCCGCCGGACTCAATATCTACGAAACGAAGGAGCTTGCGGAACTCATTCGCAAGATCCGGGATCAGGGCGTCACGTGCCTCGTGGTGGAACACGACATGTCCCTGGTAATGGACATCTCGGATGAGGTGGTCGTGCTCGACCAGGGACGCAAAATCGCGGAAGGTCCGCCCGCGGCCATCCAGCGCGATCCCGAAGTCATCCGCATCTACCTGGGGGACGAAGATGCTTAAGATCCTCAACCTCGAAGCCGGCTACGGCTCCCTGCGGGTCCTCAAGGGGATCTCCCTGCACGTCGCGCCCGGCGAGGCGGTGGCGGTCATCGGGGCCAACGGAGCGGGCAAGACCACGCTGCTCAAGACCATCGCCGGCATTCTGAAAGCCCGTTCGGGCGAGATCGCCTTCGACGAGCGGTCCATCTGCGGCGCGCCGCCCGAGCGAATCGTCGCCTCCGGCTGCTGTCTCGTGCCCGAGGGCCGGCACGTCTTCAGTACCATGACCGTACGCGAAAACCTCCTGATGGGGGCGTTCTGCCGCCGACGGAGAGACGACGCCAAGGCCATCGACGCCGGCCTCGAACAAGTGTATAATCTCTTCGGCATCCTGAAGGACCGGGCTCATCAGCTCGCCGGCACGCTTTCGGGCGGGCAGCAGCAGATGTTGGCGATCGCGCGGGCCCTGATGGCCGGCCCGAAGCTCCTGATGATGGATGAGCCGTCCCTGGGGGTCGCGCCGCTGGTGGTGCGGGATATCTACCGGACCATCACGGCGCTGAAGCGCGAAGGCCTGACCATTCTGCTGGTCGAGCAGAACGCCCGGGCGGCCATGGCCGTCGCCGATCGCGGCTACGTCATTGAAACCGGGCAGATCGTCCTGCAGGGAACGGCCCGCCAGTTGTGCGACAATCCGGAAGTGCAGCGGGCCTACCTCGGAAAGGAATACCGACGAATCGATGAGTGAGCCAACCATGAATCAGCCGACGCTTTACAATCCCGAAAGTGAGACCATCCCCCGGGACCAGTTGCAGCAGCTTCAGGTGGAGCGGCTGCAAGCCACGCTGAATCGCGTATATCGAAACGTCGCGTTCTACCGGGCGAACTTCGACGCGCACAACGTGAACCTCGAGCACCTCAAGAGCATCGAGGCCCTGCGGGATCTGCCGTTCACGACGAAAGAGGACCTCCAGAAGAGCTACCCGTACGACATGTTCGCCGTGCCCCTGCGCGACATCGTGCGCATTCATACCACGTCCGGCACGACGGGAACGCCCATCGTCGTCGGCTACACGCAGAACGATCTGCGAAGCTGGCGCCAGTGCGTCGCCCGGCTCCTGACCGCCGCCGGCGTCACCGAGCACGACGTGGTCCAGATCGCCCTGCATTACAGCCTGTTTGCCGAAGGCTTCGGTTTCCACCGGGGCGCCGAGGCGGTGGGCGCATCGGTGATCCCGGCTTCGCTGGCCACCCCCGTGGCCCGGCAGATCGTCGTGATGCGGGACTTCAAGACCACGGTCCTGGTCTCGACGCCGAGCCAGGCCCAGACGATCAGCGCGGGCCTCGAAGAAGCACAGATCCACCCGGAACGGCTGTCACTGCGTCTCGGCCTCTTCGCCGGCGAGCGGTGGAGCGAGCCGCTACGGAAGCAGTTGGAACAACGGCTGCGCATCACGTCCACCGACACGTACGGCCCGACGGAAGTTCTGGGCCCGGGCGTGGCCGGGGAGTGCCATCTGCGCCACGGCCTTCACATCAACGAGGACCACTTCATCGTGGAATTGATCGACCCCAAGA
Organism: Sedimentisphaerales bacterium; assembly: GCA_016932895.1. Next base: position 7,147 of record JAFGCA010000574.1, read on the forward strand.
CGCTCGCGCCCGTGCCCGCCGGCGGCGAGGGCGAGCTGGTCCTGACCACCATCATGAAGGAGGGCTTTCCGCTCATTCGCTATCGCACCGGGGATATTACGAAGCTCGATTTCGAGGCCTGCCCCTGCGGCCGGACCTTCGTGCGCATGGCCGGGGCGTTGAGACGAACCGACGACCTGGTCCTCTTCCGAGGCATCGGCTTCTTCCCGTCCCAGATTGAGGAGATTCTCACCGAGTTCGAGGGCACCAGCGCGTATTATCAAATCGTCCTCGACCAGGAAGCCGGCGTCGATACGCTGGAGATTCGCGTGGAAATCTCGGGCAAGATGCCCTCCGTCGACGAGGTCAAGACCCTCGAGACCCTTCGCCAGCAGATCGCCCGCCGGATCCAAACGGCCCTCGACGTGGAAGCCCGAATCACCCT
>JAFGCA010000575.1 GCA_016932895.1 Sedimentisphaerales bacterium
GCGCTGTTGAAGCTGATGAGCGCCAGGCCGAGTGCGCCGTAGGCCAGCCGCTCGAGATCATCAAGGCTCACCGCCGGAAGGGCGGGCCGGGGCAGGCCGGCAGGAATGGAGCCAAGGAGGGTTACGCCTCGCCCGTCCAGGCCCAGCCACAGGGAGGCGGCGATGCCCAAGGCTACTGCGACCAGGGGGCCGGGAAGCCGGGGGGATAGCCGCTTAAGGACGAGCAGGAGCGCGACCGTGGTGCCTGCCACCGCCAGCGTCGGCAGATGGGTCTCTCCGAACCGCCCGGCAACCGCTGCAAGCTGCCGAAAAATGCCGCCATGGGGGAGCGCGAAACCGAGCATCTTACCAAACTGCCCGACAACGATGGCCAGGGCGATCCCGTTGAGGTATCCGGCGAGGATGGGCCGCGCCAGGAAGTTGGTCAGAAAGCCCAGCCGAAGGCAGCCCGCGACGATACAGAAGGCGCCGGTGATGACCGCCAGCGTCATGGCCAGGGAGACGGCGCGCTCCGCGTCTCCTGCCGCCATGGGCAGGATGATGGCGGCGACGATGGTGCAGGTGGCGGCATCGGGAGCGAGGATGAGCTGACGCGAAGTCCCGAACAGTGCGTAGGCGAGCAGCGGCAGGATGCTGGCATAGAGGCCGTAGACCGGCGGCAGGCCGGCGAGCTGCGAGTAGGCGATGGCCACCGGCACCGCCACTGCCGCGACTGAGAAGCCGGCCACGATATCGTAGCGCAGCCAGCTCCGGTCATACCGACGGAGAACGGCAAGGCCCGGCAGGATCCTCGCGCCCGCCCGAGATGGGTGGTATTCATTCATAGATCACGCTCCTTTTTCCGGGACAAAGGGCCGCTGCGGGCGACCGATCGCGCATCAGCACCGGTCGGCCCATCAAATTCATGCTTATCTTTGCTCAAAACAGGCACTGCTTCCTGCGCTGAACGCCCCCGCCGAAGGAAATTAACAAATGCCCGGCGACCCCGGCAAGGGGGCCGAGCGGACAAACCCCGCGGTTATTGCCGGGCCATTGCGATGCGGATGACGTCCTCCGCCTTCACCATGTGGTCGCTGTTGGCCGGATCGTCGGCGATCGAGAGCAGGATGCCCTTGATCGCACCGTTGAACCGGTTGTCGCCCGCCTTGTAGTCCGGCGATACGGGCGCGCCGCTGTCCTCGCCGACGTCGCAGCCGTCATCGGCGGAGAAGATCATCGCCAACGTGGCGTCGATATCTCCTTCGCCGGCCTTCTGGCCGTCGACGTAAAGCGTCGCCTTGCCGCCCTTGCCCATGCCGCCGCCGGCGTAGGCAAACTCCATGCGCACCTGGTGCTCGCCGGCCGGCAGCTTGTCCTTCGACTCGACGAAGAAGCTTTTGAAGCCGCCCCAGTTGTAGCAGTACTTCAGCTTTCCGTCCTTGGCGTACAGGCTCCAGCCGCCGATGTTCGCGCCCTGGGAGATGATCACGCCCTCGGCGCCTTTCTCCGGGACAACGATCTCGGCCGTCACGGAGTGCGACTTGTTCTTCAGGTTGAGCACGCAGTTCTCGCCCAGGCGACCCATGCCGGAAAAGAGCATCTGCTGTTTTCCCTTGATCAGGATCGGCCGCCCGGCGGTGTCGGGGTTGAGTTTCTCCATCAACCGATCATCCAGCGGCAATACCTTGTACCGCGTCGCCTCGATCAACCACAGGCGCTGAAGCTCGTGCAGTTTCTCCGGATTCTTCTTGGACACGTCGTTCGCCTGGCTCCAGTCGCCCGGCTCGTAGAGCTCCCACACGTCGTCGTCGAAGGCCGGCGGCTTTTCCGTCAGAGGCGCCCAGGGCGTCTTGTGATGCGTCACCGCCGTCCACCCCTTGTGGTAGATGCCGCGGTTGCCGAACATTTCGAAGTACTGGAGATCGTGCTGCTCCGGCGCTTTCGCATCATCGAAGGCGTAAAGCATGCTCGTGCCCTCGAAGGGGTCCTGCGGGACGCCGTCCACCGATACCGGCTCGGGCAGTCCCGCCGCCTCGAGCACGGTGGGCACCACATCAATGACGTGCGTGAACTGCGAGCGGATCTCGCCCTTGGTCTTGATGCCCTTGGGCCAGGACACGATCGTCCCGTTGCGCGTACCGCCCCAGTGGGACGCAACCTGCTTGGTCCACTGGTAGGGCGTGTTCATGGCCAGCGCCCACGCGGCGGAGTAGTGATTGTACGACTCCGACCCGCCCAGCTTCTCCAGCCGCTCATTGAGGAACTCGGGCGTCTCGAAGCCCTGCAGCCCGTTGAAGTAGCTCATCTCGTTGAAGCAGCCGTTGATGCCGCCTTCGGCCGACGCGCCGTTGTCGCCGATGATGTAGTAGATGAGCGTGTCTTCGAAGATCTCCAGCTTCTTCAGACCCTCGATAAGGCGGCCGACATGGTGGTCGGTGTACTCCATGTAGCCGGCATAGACCTCGGCCTCGCGCGCCAGAAAAGGTTTGAACTCCTCGGGCATCTCGTCCCACCTCGGGAGTTCCTTGTTCCAGGCGGTGAGTTGACAGCCCTGCGAGACGACCCCAAGCATCTTCTGACGCGCGAGCGTCTCCTCGCGTAGCTTCTCCCAGCCCTGGTCGAACTTGCCCTTGTACTTGTCCGCCCATTCCTTCGGCACATGGTGCGGCGCGTGGGTGGCGCCGGGTGCGAAGTAGACGAAGAAGGGCTTGTCGGGAGCGAGGGCCTTCTGCCGGGATATCCAGTTCATGGCCTTGGTGGTCATGTCATCCACGAGGTGATAGCCCTCCTCGGGAGTCTTGTCCGGTTCGACGGGGGTGGTGCCCTCATAGAGGCTCGGGTACCACTGGTTGGCTTCGCCGCCGATAAAGCCGTAGAAATATTCGAAACCGCCGCCGCCCGCGGGCCAGGCGTCGAAAGGCCCGACCGGGCTCGTCTGCCAGACCGGCACCTCGTGGCACTTGCCGAACATGGCCGTGTTGTAGCCGTTCAGCTTGAGCGTCGTGGCCAGCGGCGCCATCGAGTTAGGCCGCACCGAGCAGTAGCCCGGAGCGCCGGTGGCGATTTCGGTGATGCCGCCCATGCCGGCGGAGTGGTGATTGCGCCCGGTCAGCAGCGCCTGCCGCGTGGGCGAGCAGAGCGCCGTGGTATGGAAGCGATTGAGCTTCAAGCCCTCCGTGGCCAGCTTCTCCGCGGTCGGCGTCTGGCAGGGACCGCCGAAAGCGCTGGACGACCCGAATCCGGCGTCGTCTATCAGCACGATCAGCACGTTCGGCGCGCCCTTGGGCGGCCGCAGTTGAGGAATCGGTGGGAACTTGCTGTTCGGGTCCTTCGCGTCGTACGCGATGAACTTCGGCTTCTCTGTGTTCGGCATCGGCAGATGCGAACGGTGTTTGTTGTCGGGTGTGCTCATGTCTATCTCTCCTTTTGTGGTTTGTTTTCTACGTTTCTTGTTTACTCGCAACAGGACTCTGCTTGACTGCGTATGTTATGATCCTCTCAACATAACGGCCCTCCTCCCCATAGGACGTCCATTTACTTTACACGCGTCAGCGGGGGTTGCTTCCAGGAGCCATTCAGTGCAGCTTCTTCAGGCCAATAGATGCGCATCGCTACCCAGAATGGCCCACTTGGAGCAGGCAACCAGTTAGACTCCTTTTCTGCCCCAGGCGATTTCGCTTGGATGTAGAGCGTCAGACCATCGTCCGCATCGCGCTTGAGGTTAGGGAGCATGGGAGAGTTGATGAGATATCGGTTGATCGGATTGGCCACCAGAAGGCTTTCTGGCAATCCATACATCGTGACCGACCAAAATGCATGAGCCGGAGGCAACTGGCCCGGTGCAAAGCGCAGGGTGTACCGATTCTTCGATGCATCCAATTCTCCACCATCTGCATCCTTTCGATAAAATGGATAGATGGCCTCCTGCTTCGAGTTTCCATAGAGACCGATTACAGCCGCAGCAAAGCGGTATAGGTAGTTGTTCTTCAGATATTCTCGCGTGCCGAAGAGGTCGCCGCTTGTCACTTTGTCGCCCGCAAAATCGGTCTTTTCAAAGGCAGCGAACTCCTCCCAAGCATCCGCCATACCTCCGGCCAATGCCTCTTTCATTTCTGGTGTGAGCTTTGCACCATCAATAGCCTTACCACTTCCCACATTGATCTTGGCGAAACGGGCCATTAGATCGACCTCGGAGGGTACCGTTGGACAGAATTGCAGCACGAAGCTCAGGACATTGAAGAACTCTGGTGATGTCTTCTGTGTTTCAGGCGTGAGCCGAGGCATAGAACCTTTTACTAACGGCTTAACGGGAGCTGGATGACCTAGAAAAGCCGAAAGAGGCTGCACTTTGTAACCCGCTTGCACCTTCTTCACATTGTCGATATCACTGGGATCAAAGAGTTGGGTCCGATAGGTGACGAATACCGCTTCGGTTTCCGAGCGGAATACCTTCTTGAAGCCTTCGGGTATGTCACCTGTCCAGCCGGGTCCGACAACGAGAAAGTCACCAGCCTCATTCCCGGTGGCACGACTGCCGATGTAATCGAAATTATGGGTGTAGGCGTCGATCAGCTGAATCGAGTAATACCGGTTCGGTTCAACTGCAGGTACCGTCAAGACAATAGGTTCAGCACGCAGATCCAGCCCCGCCACCGAATAAGGCGTGTCTGAGTTCGGCGACACAATTGCCCTGTCGTCCGGCGTGAAGACCCGCGGAATATTGCGTATGTGATTCCAGGGGGCCTTGAACTCAGGGTTATCGATATCCGAGAAATAAGTGTACATGACGCGAGCCGCGTCAACCATCGGATAGCCATAAATGTAAGCCTCCTTGGCGATGGCTCGGGCTTCTGTGGGGCTTACTTCGATTTCGGTGCTTGCCTCCGAGAACGGGGCAACTGCGAGCGTCGCCAAGATACAGACGCAGACTGTAGCAGTCGTGAGTTTCATTCTCTCTTTCTCCTTTTGTGTCTTATCGTTCTTGGGTGTGCTCATGTCTCTTTCCTTTTTCTGGTGTGTCTTCTACGTTTCTTGTCTACTCGCAACAGGAATCTCCTTGACTGCTGATGTCATGATCTCATCGGCGTAATGCCCACGCTTCAGAAGATCGGCCATCTTTCGCATCGCCGGCTCAGTGTGTTCGAAAAACGCTTTGAGCCCCGAGCATAGCCAGTTGAGACCGGGCTCGCCATCGGGTGTGCGAAGGATGCGGTTCTTGGGGCACTCGCCATGACACGTGAACCGGTACCGGCACTGCCGACAGTACCCGGGGAGAGTTGACTGTTTGGTCTGGCCGAACGCGATCTGTTTGGCGCCGTTGACCATTTCCACGAGCGGGGTCTGCGTGATATTCCCCAGAAGGTAC
>JAFGCA010000576.1 GCA_016932895.1 Sedimentisphaerales bacterium
ACAGAGCATCCGCCTAGTTCCGGTTTTCGGCGGGTCTGGCCCGGCAGTAGGCCGGTGGAAGGGAGCCAGGGCACGCGCCTAGCTCAGTCGCAATAGCTTCAAGGCATCCGAGTCGCGCAGAAACGGCTTCAACAATCGCCACGCCACGGAACTCGGCACCAGGTTGACGATGTGTTCGATGGGCAGTTGCGACCGCTCGTAGCTGGTCTTGACCGCCCCGTACCCCATCGCATTGATGGCCAGGTTCTCCAATTCCAACTCGGGGTCTTTGCCATCCAGCAGGGCATGGGCAATCTCGTAGACAGCGATGCGGATGGCCTCGGGCACCGTCGTGTCCGCCCCGCGAGGAAACTCAAGCGGCTGGGCGGCCTCGGCTGCCCTGATCTCGTCTTGCGAGGCGGATGGGTTTGCCAGCAAGAGCGTATAAACGCTGTGCTTGTTGCCCTTGTAGTTCAGGGCGTCGATGATCTGCGTGGCCGCCCAAAGGGCTTTTGGCCGATCGGCTAGATCGGCGTCGAACCACGCCCTCTCGTGGAGGCGCGAGGCGAAATAGGAGTCCGCTTCGACCAGCGTGCCGTAGTAGATCATGCCCAGCCCGTAATACGGTGCATTCGCCAGGAGTTCGAGTGTGAGTGCCGTGACTCGGAGTTCTGGAGGCCCGAATTCCCCGAGTATCTCGCACTGAACCTGAGTGTTGTAGATGCAATCGGTGTTGCCACAGCCCAGTACCTCCGAGCCAAAGGCCGTCAGACAGAGTGTGGGGACAAACCGCTCGCCGAGAATCTCGCACTGAACCTGGGTCGCTCGAACGGCGGCAGCCTCAGAAGAACCAAGTATCTCTGAGGCAGTTGCGGTAACCCGAAGCCCCGGAACAGTCTGCTCGCCAAGGACTTCACACTGGATTTGAGTCGCTTGAAGACCGTCGTTCTCGCCGCGACCCAGCACCTCCGATTCAAGTAGGGTGACCCGAATGGTTGGAACAGTCTGCTCGCCAAGGACTTCACACTGAACTTGAGTCGCTTGAAGGCCGTTGTTCTCGCCGTGGCCCAGCACCTCCGAATCGAGCAAGGTGACCCGAACCGTTGGAACAGCCTGCTCACCGAGGATTTCGCACTGGACTTGGGCCGTGCGAACGCCGTCGGTGGAGCCACGTCCTAACACCTCCCCACGAACAGTGGTGACTACGGCTGTTGGGCAGACATACTTACCCAATACCTCGCACTGAATCCGTGTTACGTGAGTACGATTGGTTGCGCCGCGCCCCAAAACCTCGGCGGCTGCGCGAGTGGCGCTGAGCCGCTGCGTCGCACCATGACCGAGGATTTCCAGCGCGGCACGGGTGGCGCGGAGGATCATACGTGCTCAATGCCTATCTGCATGGCCGCAATCTCGGCGGGCGTCCAGAGCGCGCCGGTTGCGGGATTGCATTGAGCCACGACCGGGAAGACCTTGTAGCCCGTGCTGGTCACCGTATGGCTGCCGGCAGCCGTTTCGGAATCGCCTGACTTGGCCAGCAGGCGCAGGCCCTGCGGCGTCGTGTCGGTCACTCGGGCGTCCGCGTTGATTTGCACGCCCTTGATGTTGGCGTTGATGCGCGTGCAGCCGGTGACTCCATACAAGTCCTTGTTTCCCACGCTTGTCGAATACACGTAGTCCGTGTCGTCGTTCGACGGGTTTTCATCCACGCACGCTGCATTGTTTGTTCCGGTGCTCGGCGACCAGTTGCTCTGCGCGTTGGAATTGGGGAACACGGCTTCGACGATCTGGCTGCCAAGGAACGTGTTGTTGTCGGTCCCCGTTGTGTCCAGCACGTACACGTCGTCGAAGGTGACGTAGATCGAAGCCGTACTGCCGTACCAGCCGCGGAACTGCACCCGATCAATCAATCCGCTGCCGCTGTTGCGTGTGTCAATCCCCGACGCCGAGGCAACCGTCGTTCCGTTGACGCGGACTTCATAGGTCCCATCCGAGTCGCCGATGGTTACCTTGACTTCGACGTAGTACCACTGACCGGCGGCGATCGTGTTTTGCGGGCTTTCGCCAGGCAACGTCGTGCCGGCGCGATTCAACCGGATGATCCCCGAACCGACGATCTGGAGTCCGACGTGATACGCTGACTCGCCCTCGTAGAACCGCAGGATGTCATACGGGTAGGTGATGCTGTCAACCTTCAGCGCGAAACCAACGATGACCGTTGCGGTTGGTGTGAAGGCCGGAGTCGAAAAACACAAGACGGGATTGGTTACCCGGAGGGAAGCGGCTGCGCCGAAGAAGCGCCCGGCGGTCAGGACGGCACTGCCGGCAGAAAGGTCCAGCGGAAGTCCATATTTCCGCACCAACAGCGCGGTGATGTTGGCCCCAACACTGCCCAGCGTCTCAAACCCTTCGATCCAACGTAGAGCCATAGCTACCGTCCGTCAGGTCTGGTTTCCTTGAGTGTCAGCGCCCCGGCCGCGCACACGCCGCGCTGTGGTGTCTCGCAAATCGGTATTGCGGCTGGCGGCCTTCTCCTCCGCGCCGGCGTTGGGATTGGCCGAAAGGTCCGGGATGCCCCGCGCCGCCGGATCGCCGTCGCCGCCATCGTCGCCTATGCCCTGGGACTCGGCGATCCGCTTGACGCGCTCGGCGTGGTCTTCGCGGGCCTTCTCGTACTCGTCGTCGTCGAAACCCAAAGCAATCGAACCGGTCTTCTCACCACAGAGACCGCCGGCCACGGCCTGGATGATCGTCTGCGGATCGCTCGTGGTATAGTTGGCGGTGTCAATCTCACGATTGATCGCGCTCAGATCGTCCATGCTGATCTTCCCGCCCAAGAGCGACTGGACGATCCCCTTGGCCAACTCCCGCTTAACCCGGCGGCCGGGGACCGCGCCCATGAGCTTCTGCAAGTCCTGGGCTTCCTTGATGCGGTCGGCGTCCGACTTCAGGCTGTACCGCTCCGGGTACTTGATCGTCGCCACTTGGCGCTTGCTCGGGTTTCGCTCCTCGTAGGCCGCCCAGAACTCGGCAATCTGCCGCTCGGCGCTTTCCAGCAACAGGCCGATGTAGCTCAGCCCGGCTTCGAGGCCCTGGTTGTCCATTGCCTTCGATTCGGCCGAGACCCGCACCGCCAGGCTCGACACGGCCAGGTTTACCAGCTCGCGGATGTCCCGCTTGAGCCGGTCCTGCAATTCCAGGCTCGCCCGAAGCGGTTCGGCCGAGGGATTGATGAACGCCGGCGCGTTCATTCCCTTATCGTAGGTGCGGCCGTGCGTCGCACCGACCTTGATACTGGTGTCCGCCGCGCCCTGCCCGCCGCTGGTGGCCGTGCCGTCTTCCGTGGCGGCGTGCTTCAAGTGGGCACCGACCGCCCGCATGTCCTTCTGCTCGATGTAGAAGGGGAAGTTCGACCGCAGGGCGTAATTCACGTCGCTGGAACCGAGATTCAACAGCGCGATCTGCTGCTGGCACACGTCCTTTATGAGGCTGCCGCCGATGTCCAGCATGACAAAGGGGATGCGGTCCAACTCCAACTCGATTTCGCCGCCCGGCAAGCCAAGCTGATCCACCGGCTCCTTCTTGAGGTTGTAGAATTGCAGGCAGACCTTGCCCGTGTTCGGGTCGATCCGCAGGTAGCGATACCGCTGGACCGTCAA
>JAFGCA010000577.1 GCA_016932895.1 Sedimentisphaerales bacterium
AGGATCGGGAGCGAAAGATGGAAAAGCATTGGGCCACAGTCCTGTCCGCAGGCGTGTTTGCGGTATTGCTCTTCTGGAGCGCCGACGCGCATGGCGATGATGCGTCGCGTGAGGTTCGCGAGACCGGCGGGGTACGGGTCGAACTCGGCGTCTTGCGGATCACAAACAGTGTCCTCGAGCTGCGATGTGAGATATGCAACGAAACCGGAGAGGACATATGGGTCTGCACTGATCGCCCAGGTAGTTCGCGCACTATTACCGGGACAAAAAATGCAGATGTCTTCATCGGGCAAGACGATCAGATTCTCGTCGTTCTCAGGCGGATGAGTCTTCCGTACCACGGCGCGATTCCTGAATCATTGGTAAGCGTATCATATGCCCGTCTGCGTCCAGGCGAGCGTCGACCCGAAGTACTCGCCATCCCTCTTCCACTTTCGTTGCTTGCTGTTATAACGGATGGTGAACGGGGCATGGCTCAGGCAATCGAGGGAGGCGTCGAGAGCTTCGGGCGGCTTGCTTTCGAGGTGGGTTATTTCACGGAGCGGCAATTGCGTTCGATTGAGGCCGGTCCGGGACCCCTTCACGTTCGTCGCAACGAGTCGGCCGACGAAGTCGTCATCAGGGGCCTCATTACCCCGTCCGAATATCGGAGCGAAGAACGCAGCGTCAGAGTCGCTCTCGACGGGGTGCGTCTTCCGTACAAGGAATGGATAGGGGGTCCGGAAAACCCTTATCCCTCCGAGCGGGCCGCAACGATCGTGCGGGGCATCAGACGTTTCTTCGAGTACTATGGTGGAGGAGGGTGTGGGGAGGACCGGTACGCCGAATCCTTGTTGACTATCGATGAAGACTTGTTCGATGACACGGCCCGACAACTGGTCGACGTTTACGCCGAGTGTGCCCGGGGCCGGGTTCTTCCCGCGGAACTGCTTTCGCTCGTGGATAAAATTCTCAGCCAGGAGGAGCGCCAGAAGCTTCTTGAGGAACTGTGGGAAAAGAAACGCCGGATGCAGCCGTCGCGATTCCCGCCCGTCCAGGCCCTGGAGGACGCCTTCTACAATTCTTCGCTGGATTACGACCAGTACCGGTACGCGCGACGTCTGTTCGATATTGACGCGGATCTGCTTGACGACCCGGCTCGACGAATAAAGGGCGTTTATGTCGAGGTGGCATACGGAAAACTCGATGCAGCAGCACTGGCGGCTGCCCTGGACGAGATTCTCCGGGACGATGACCGGGAAAGACTGCTGGCAGAATTGGAAGCGAAACAGGCAGACGCCGAGCAAGCGAGGCGGACGCGCGTCGCCGAGCTGCTCGCCGCCGCCAGGCGTTGCGCGAGTCCGGCGGAAGGACACAAGGCCCTTGCCCTGCTGGCCGAAGCGATGACCATCGATTCCTCTAACAACGAGGTTTTCGAGCTGATGCGGAACGTCAGCGCCTTTTATCAAGGGCAGGTGGTGACGAATTCGATTGGCATGCAGTTGGTTTGGATTCCTGCTGGCGAATTCGTAATGGGCAAGAAAGGGAGACCGTTCGATACGTTGGTCCACAAGGTCAGAGTCAGTGGAGGGTTCTGGATGGGCGTGCGCGAGGTGAGGCAAGCGCAATACGAGGCCGTCATGGCCACCAACCCCAGTACCGAAAAGGCAGGCGCACGCCCCGTAACCGACGTGTCCTGGAATGACGCGGTGGAGTTCTGCCGGAGATTGAGCGAGAAAGAGGGCAAAACGTATCGGCTGCCGACCGAAGCCGAATGGGAGTATGCTTATCGTGCCGGCACGAACACGGATTACTGGTGGGGCGACGACGAGCACGCAATCCCAGACGCACCCAACCCATTCGGCCTGCTCAACATGCACGGCGGTGTGCGTGAGTGGTGCCAGGACTGGCATTCCAATGGATATTACTTTGTAAGCCCGGATCTGGACCCTCCGGGTCCGGCGGAGCCCGAAGGCGAATGCGTGCGCGTCGTTCGCGGCGACGTGTCTATCCGAGGAGAAGCCTGGGGACCCGGTTGGTGGCGCGGCCGGGATGAGCCGGTGGAGACACACCGGAACGTCGGCTTTCGCGTCGTACTGGACGAGAGCTGACGTTGACGGTGTAGATACTTTGCGTATCGGCTTGCGGATTTTGAGTTTTTTGCCGGGCGATGCGTCTGTATTAGTGTCACGGGTATGCAGAGCGGATTTGAGGTGACAGCGTGAATCGATCTCGGTGGATTTCTCTGATTGTTGTGGCATTGTGTGTGGGGGCGTGGCTATTGCCGCAGGCCGGGCCCGGCGGGGCGGACGAGCCTGGCCGGGATGGCTCCGGCCACGTCAAGGGAGCCGGCGTCGTGTGCCTGTTTCTGGGTCTCGTGTGCGTGTGGTGGCCTGATACGCTGGGTGATGCGCTCTGGGTCGGCCAAGGTGCGTGGAACCCAACGCCCTCCTCCGGCGGCGCCGTGAAGTTGCTCGGCTGGCTCTTTCTGATCGCTGCGCTTCTTCTCTGCGTGGCGGGAGATCGCCTGCTCGCTGCCGCCGGCCTCGGGAATTGAGAAACAACGGATCGGTTTCGATGGATGAGACCCATGGGCGTGACGGACCGCCGTTGGCGGCTGGCCCTCGTGTCTCGGAGGCCATGAACGACGTGCGCAGTGACAATCCGATCGGGAGGGCTGTCGCGCTGGTTCTCTTTGCTCTGCCTCTGCTGTACGTGGCGACGATATTCAGCACCGCCGTTCACGAGATTCTCGGCCATGGCTTGTCGGCCGTACTGCTCGGCGGGGAGTTCACCGGCTTTGCCCTGCGGTGGGACGCCATGGGCCGGGCGTTCAGTGAGCTACCGGCGGATGCACCGACGGCGTATCAGATCATTTGCTTAGCCGGCGGTGTCATCGCGACAAGCCTGTGCGGCGCGTTGCTCTGGGGACTGACTGTTGTCTTCCGCAGAAGACCCGAGCTCCAACTGGTCCTGCTCATCGGTGCCTCCATTCTGCTCGTGGACGGCGTTTCCTACGTCTTCTGGAACGCCTACCATCCCGTTGCTCCCGGAGATATCGGCCGGATCATCGCGCTGTGCGGCGGCCCCGAGTCCCCGGAAGGTACGATCGTACGCCGGGCCCTTCTTCTTGCAGGCGGGCCATTGCTCCTGGGCGTGACGTTTTGCCTTGGAATCGCAGCGTTCGTGCGCATGGAAGCGCTGATTCTCGAGAAAGGGCAGTTCAAAGGCACGTCACGACTTTTCGCCCTGTTCCTCTTGCTTGCGTTACCGGGCTCGGCGGCGTGGCTCCTCTTTGACTGGAACCAGGTGGCTCCCGGCATCGGCATCGTGCCGAACGTGGTGGGGACGCTGAGCGTGTGTGCCGTGGCGGTCGTGCTCTTCTGGTACCGGCCCGCATGGAAACACGCAGACCCCGTCCCCACGATTACGCGGCGACACTTGGTCCTGTCATGGACGTGCCTGCTCGTCACGGCAGCATCGCTGCTCTTATGGTTCAGCGACGGCGTGCGGTGGGGACCGATGGCGGAGTACCTGCGCATTCTGGAAGAGACGCCGGCGCTCGAAGAGAACACCTCGCCAAAGATCATTGGGCCTCTTTCCATCAGTCCTTCCGGCGATTTCCTGCACTGTGGGATAAAGAAGGACGATAGTCGACGCTACGTGATCGTCCCGCTGGTCGCAAGCGATCCCGAGCCCATACCCATGCCATATGACCGATACCTGGGAGCGAGGTGGAGCCGCAGAGCGGGTCATGATGAGCTATCGGCGTTGGTTCTGGGCCAAGTCAACGCCCTCAAGACCTTGCGGGTGTCCGCGGCCGGCGTCACGGAAACATCCTCCTGCCCGGTTCCTCCGAACCGCCGTGTGAGGCTCCCGTTCAATTGCTGGAGTCCCGACGGTGAGGTGCTGGTGTTGGCGGTATCGGAGCTCGACGCGAAAGACGGCGTTTTCCCTCCCAACCGTATCGGATTCTCGAAGGATGGCGGCGAGACCATCCGCATTTCCCGCGTTCCCTCCCCTCTCTTCTTGTCGTGGGTCGACGACGAGACGCTCTACATGGTGCATGCCGTGGACGAGAAGGGGACCGCGCTGTCGAAGGTGGAGTTGGATGTCGATAGCCTGGAGGTGCAGACGCAGGAGATACTGCGGAGCGAGACGCACATTGCCCTGGGCACGCAGACTCTGCATGGCTCTCTCATCTATGGTATCGGCGAGACGCTGTTTCGTGACAACGAGGTCTTCGCTGTTATGCCGGAGAAGATGCAGCGTCCCTTCGCTGACGGCGGTTACGTGGCGGCTGTTTCGCAGGACGGCCTGAGATTATACGTCCTCGATGCCGCCGGGCGGCTCGTGAGTGCGCAGAAGACATCGGATGAATCCATCTGTATCGGCATGTCAGCCGTGCGGAAGTCCGTCTATTTGACGGCCCTGTCTCCGGAGAATCGTGTAAGAGTGTGGGCCTGTGATTTCTCCGGGGCAGGCGGCAAGATCATCCTCGAAGCCGATAGGGCGCTTTAGCGAGGCTCGATGTTTCGAGGGCTTGGTTGAAGAAACGGATGGGGAGGGTATACTTTAGCTTTCCTTGTGGAAAGGGCGGGGGAGGTTTGGGGATGTGCCGGTGACTCAGGGAGGACATGCGGATGGTTGATGGTGGGAAACGAGGCGGTCGTCATGTGCTGATCGGTGTCGTTCTGGCGGGGGTGGCGATGTCGCTGGGATGGGGCATCCGGGGCGATTACGGGCACGAGGCGGGCGCGATGATCCCGGGGGCGCTGGTGGCTCTGGCGGTGTGCCTGGCGTCCGGTCGGGAAGACTGGTGGCGTCGGGCGGGGATCATGGGTCTGTGCGGGGCGCTGGGCTGGGCGTTCGGCGGGCAGATGAGCTACGGCCGGGTCATCGGCTACACGGCGGCCTCGTCGCTGCTCGACGTCGTGTACGGCTATGGCTCACTGTTTCTGATCGGTGGCCTGTGGGCGGGCGTCGGTGCGGCCATTTTGACCCTGAGCGTCACGGCGCGGCGCTCGTACCTGGAGCAATTCGCCCGGCCGCTGGTGGTCCTGGGTATCGTCTGGCTGCTGTTGGCTCTGACCGGCCTGACGGAGCGGCTCGTGCAGTGGCAATCCCTGCACGACACCGATTGGGTGGGGGCCTCGTCGGCTCTGGTCGTGGCGGTGGTAGGCGCGGCGCTGTTTCCGCGCGACCGCAGTGCATGCGTCCTGATCGCCGTGCTGGCCTTGGGCTGGTGGGGGGGCTACGCGGTGCTGACGGGCCTGCTGGGCCTGCACATGACGCCGCCCCGCAGTGACAACTGGGCCGGCTGTGTGGGTCTCTTTGTCGCGCTTGTTCTCTATCTGCTCAGACGCAGAGAAAGGGCGGCCGTCGCGCTGGCGGGCTGGGGCTTTGTTATCGGCGGCCTGGGCTTCGTGATCGGCGATTTCGTCAACATGCTCGGCCGGGC
>JAFGCA010000578.1 GCA_016932895.1 Sedimentisphaerales bacterium
GCCGGTGCGGATGAGGATGTAGTCGATGATGGAGCGGGGGGCGACGACGTCGATCCAGCCGTTTTCGAGCAGGCGGTTCATGGGCTCGCTGCCGGGCCGGGCATTGAAATCGCCCGCCAGGATGACCGGGGGACCTTCGTTCCCGGCGAACAGTTGGCCGATCCGCTGCGTCTGCCGGGTGCGAGTCTCGTTGCTTTGATGACAGAGGTGCGTGCCCACGAAGACGATCGGCCCGAGGCCTTCCGGCTCGATCAGGACCTGCAAGGCGGCCCGCGGCTCCTGGTTCGCGCCGTACGGCAACGGGTGGACCACGGCTTTCTTTATCGGGAATCGTGACAGCACCGCCTCGCCGTATTGCCCGCCCTGATACGGCATTGCCTGGCCGAACGCGTGGTGCATCTTGCAGAGCTTGCCTAACAGCGCCGCCTGATCGACGCCCGAGGCGCGTTTTGTCCCGTTGTCCACCTCCTGCAGCGCGACGACATCGGGCGCGAGGTCATTGATGACTTTCGCCAGCCGCTCGTAATCGAACTTCTTGTCCATCGCTTCGCCGTGGTGAATGTTGTAGGTCAGCACGCGCAGCGTCTTGGGCTCCTGCGTCCGGGTCGCTCCGGCGTGACAGCCGGTCAGCGCGAGCAGCCCGACCCCAACAAGAGACAATCCAATGAACGTCCTTCGTGTGTGTTTGGCCATCATCATGTCTCCACGCAGTCTCCTGTGCCGACTAATTGATCGAAAAGAGGCAGTTCCTCTTCCGTGGGCGCCGGCGCCGGATCGGCGACCCCGAGCGCCTCCAGGCCGCCCGGCTGATTGGCCCGGCGCAGCAGCCGTCTGAACTCGCGCAGCAACTTGCCCGTGTTCCACTGCCCGTATCGACAGGTCCAATCCTTCTGCAAGCGAACGAACGTTTGGTGAAGGATTTGCTTTCGCTCTTCCGGCGCCAGCCGCTTCATCAGTACACTCCGAATCAATCATCACATCAAACGGCCCGGCCGCCCCGGACGAAGCCGGAGGCCATCCCGTTGCCACGACGCGATTGTAGTGCCAGGGCAGGAAGTTTGCAATCGCTCTCTCGCCGACGTCTCCGCGCGGGTTTTGCGCCGGCACCGCGGTTGTCGGCCCGGGAAGAAACGGGTACACTCTCGGGGTACGGCAAGGTTCAGATCAGAGGTCGACAATCAGGGAGCTACCCATGTGCAGGGCCAACCACAAAGCAATTCCGTTCGTGCTCGCCTTCTTGGCGGCATGGGGTTCACCCGTGATGGGTGTCCACTTCGGCAAAGACGGTTTCGTGCGGGTCGACGAGACGCCGCGATTGATCATTGGCCTGTATGAACTGCCCAAGAGCGACGCCAAACTCAAAGAGATCGCGGAATCCGGCTTCAACCTGGTGCGGGTCCCTCAGAACGTGGAAACGCTGAACCGGGTCTGGGACCACGGGCTTTACGCCTGGATTTGTCTGGGCGGTTCCGTACAGCTCCAGCAGCCCGACGCCGACGGCGAGCGGAAACTGGCGAGCATCATCAACACCTTCAAGGAACACCCCGCTTTGCTCGTTTGGGAACTGCCCGATGAGGCGCTCTGGAACGTCTGGTGGAGGCGGCATCCCTGGGTTTTCGGGGGCCAGCAGAGGCAGCTTCGCGAGTTGATCAAGAAAGCCGAAGCCGAGGTCCCCGCGACCACCGTCACCCAATGGCGTTCGTTGATGCATCAGGCCAATGATTACAGCGAGCGCGGGCTGTGGGAACGGGCCGAGACGATTTACGATTCTCTGTGGGTCCGGCTCAAGGTCGAGAATCCGCATCCGGACTGGAAGATGTCCCAGTGTCCGGCCGAGTCGCGCCGCCTGATCGAGGCCACGGCCCGCGGCTGCCGGGTGGTGCGCCGCTTCGATCCGAACCATCCAATCTGGCAGAACCACGCGCCGCGCAACTGCCTGGGCAGCCTGCAGGAGTACAACCGGATGGTCGATGCGGCCGGCTGTGACATCTACCCGGTGCCGTTCAATTACGGTGTCGGGCACAGCGATGTGAAGGACACCAACCTCAGCGCCGTCGGCGCCTATACGGATCGGATGAGCCGGTCGGCGGCGGGCAAGTCGATCTGGATGGTCCTCCAGGGATTCGGCTGGCGCGACATCAGCGAGAGCGACAAGGACAACCCCGACCCGGCGAAGGGCCGCCGGCCGCGATACCAGGAAACGAGATTCATGGCCTATGAAGCCATTGTGCAGGGGGCCCATGCGATCCTGTACTGGGGGACCCATGCCATCGAAAAGGACAGCTCCCTCTGGCAGGATTTGATGAAGGTGGCCCGGGAACTGCGGGCGTTGGAGCCGGCCATTGTCGCCGAGCGTGCAACCGTCGAGCCGTCGGCCCGCGCCGAGGAAACCTACGGCTCCATCGATGGTCAGGGCCCGAAGCTCATGCTGCGCCGGACGGGAAACGACTGGGTTCTGTTGGCCGTCAACGAATGGGCCCAGGGTGTTTCTTTTTCCGTCACCGGCCTGCCCGCAGAGCTGGAAGGCAAGACGCTCCATCATCTGTATTCAGAGGAGAGCCATGTCGTGAAGAACGCGACGATCCGCGACGGCATGCGCGGGTTCGGCGTCCACGTCTATGCCACCAGCCGCCGTTTCGAGGCCAGATAGCGCGCCGTCTACGATCGAACGACGTGTGAAACGCGGTGCTGGTTCTCTATTCCTCGTCCGTTTTCTCGCTTGTGGTCATCAGACGCTCGAATTTCTCGGCTTCGTCGTCGTACCAGATGGTGATTCGGTAGAAGTCGTCTGAAATGCCCTTGGCTTCCGAGATCGAGATGATTTTGAACCCCTTGAGCTCGGAGTTGCAGTACTGGGTCACCTTTTTCTTCAGCTCTTCCGTGTCTCCGGAAAACGCCGGTCTTTTGAATACCTTGAACTGTATGGCCATGAGAATCCCTCTGTTCAGATTTCGTCGGGCGACAGGTTTCGGCCGGGGGCGCTTGCGCCCTCTATCGTATCTTGTCGGATGGCCGCCGGCGTTTTCTTGAACGTCGCTTTCCCGCCACGTGCCCTTCAGTGTAACCTCAAGCTGTGGTTTGTCCAGGGGGCCGGCGGATGGAATCAGCCGCGCAGGGCCCAGCGGATGATACTGCCCAGCTTGGGCGGCGTTCCCTGCATGAGGATGGCCACGCGGAAGATGCGTCCGCCCGCCCAGACGAACAGGAGGGTGAACGCGAAGACGCCGAGCAGTCCGACGATGGGTTGCCACAAAGGCACGCCGGCCGGTGTGGTTTGTCGCAGCAGCATCAACAGCGGCGTAAAGGGCGGCACCAGCGACATCCACGTGGCGAACGGGCTCATCGGCTCCTTCACGATGGGAAAGTAGATGAACATGGGAATCAACGCGGGCATCAGCACGGGGAACGTCAGGGATTGGGCGTCTTTGGCCTCGCTGCACGTCGAGCCCAGCGCCGCCGCCATCGCTCCCAGCATGATAATCGCCAGCAGCATGTAGCAGAAGAACCAGGGCAGCACGTGATAGGGGATGTACTCGGCCAATCCCATGTGCCTGATGTAGAGGATTCCCCCGATGAAGTAGACCGCCGAGCTGGTGAGCGAGACGGCGATGCCGGCCAGCAGCTTGCCCATCATGAACTCGAACGGCTTGATCGAGCCCAGCAGCACCTCGGCGATTCGCTGGGTCTTTTCCTCCATCACCGAGTGGAGCATGCCCGGAACGCTCATCATGACCATCATCATCATGAGCATCATGATCACGATCGGGACCACGATGGCTTCGATCTCGCTGGCGCGCCTGGCCTGCTGAATGGTCCCGCTGGCCTGATCGACGGAAACGAGCCCGAGTCCCTCGACGTTGGCCCAGAAGAACAAGTCCTTGACCTGAGATTCGTCGATGCCCGCATCCGCCAGTCGCAATTGGCGCAGTTGATTGTTGATCGGCCAGCCCATCCAGCGGCGCAGGTCGTCCATGGCGGCATTGCGGGCGTGATAGGCGATGCGCGAGGCCTCTGCGTCTTCGCCGGGGTGCACGACCTCCGGGCCGATTTCCAGGAAGGCGTGAAGCTCCCCGCGCCGCACGCGGTCGGAGAGCCGGAGTCTCTGGGCTTGCGGTTCCGCTTCGTCGGGCGCGACGATCTCGATGTAATACGCGGGCTTGATCTTTCTTCCGGTCTCCTCGTCACGGATTTCCTTTGCGTTGCGAAGCTCGGCGGCCTCGGTCAGGGCCTCGGCGACCACGCCGGAGCGGTCCACCACGGCCACCGTCTTGTCGGTCGTGTCCACCCGGTCCTTGAAGACGGCGAACGCGATCAGGCCGCCGCCCATGAACACGGGCGCCAGGATCAGGCCGATGATGAAACCTTTGGTCTTTACCGCGGCCTTGTACTCGCGCCGGGCCAGTCTAAGCGTCTTGCGCATCGTGCGTCTCCCTTGCCTGGGGACCTGCGATTCTCAGAAAGATGTCGTGCAACGAAGGTTTGACGATGTCGAAGCTGCGCACGGGCGTACGCGACATGATGGCCGCCAGGACGTCCTGCGCGTCGCAATCGCCGGCCATGCGCAGCTCCTGCAACTGGCCGAAGTCGTTGACCTTCTCCACGCCCGGCAAATCGTGCAGGGCCGCGGCCCCCTTTTCCGTGCGCAGGCGAATCGTGTCGCTGCCATACGTATCCTGGATCGCGTCGAGCGTTCCGTCGAGAACCTTCCTGCCTTTGGAGATCATGAAAATGAAATCGCACATCTTCTCGGCGACGTTCATGTCATGCGTGCTGAAAATCACGGTCGTGCCCCGACCCTGCAGTTCGAGGACCGCGTCCTTGATGACCTCGGCGTTCACGGGATCGAGCCCGGCGAACGGCTCGTCGAGGATGACGATTTCGGGCTGAGACACCACCGTCGCGATAAACTGCACCTTCTGGCTCATTCCCTTGCTGAGCGTCTCCACCTTTTTGTTGGCCCAGCCGTTCAGGTCCAGCCGCTCGAGCCACCGATCGACGTCTTCCTTGATGTTTCGGCCGCTTTTCAGTTCCCCGTAGAACCGCAGAAGCTCGCGGACCTTCATCCGCTTGTAGAGGCCGCGTTCCTCCGGCATATATCCCAGCCGGTCGGTGCAGGCTCCGTGCAACGGCTCTCCGAAAACCTCAATCTCGCCGCGATCGGGGTAGAGAATGTTCATGATCATCCGCAGGGTGGTGGTCTTCCCGGAGCCGTTGGGACCGATAAAACCGTACACGCTGCCCTGGGGCACGGCGAGCGAAAGATCGGCCACCGCAACCGTTTTACCGAAGGTCTTGGTGATATTTCGCAAGACAATTGCATCCATAGACACGCACCTTCCTGCCTCTGCGGCCCCGGAGGGCCGCCCGGGATTTGCCGTACCTGCCGGTTTGTTACACACGGTCGACACCACCATATCACAGCCTGGACGAAGTGCAATGACGAGAGTGGGCCGGACCGGAGACGGCTTGACGCCCCGCGACACTCTCAGCCACTTGCCATTTCTTCCTTCTCTTGACGTTCTGCGTCCCTGTCCCACGGTTTCTGCGAGGTCCGCGTCGCCACGAAGCCTCGTTCACATAGACGCATAACTCCGCCGGGCGCGCGAAAAAAAGGACAAATTCCGCGCCATGACCGCCCCGGCCTGAGGGTCGGGAAGGAAAGAAGACGGGCGCTACGTTGTGAACGTATGCACATAAAGAAAAACAACGTCCCACCGAGTTTTGTCACAATGTCCCGTGACTCTGTGCGGTACTGGGCAATCTCATGCCAGGGGACCGGGAAGCCAAGAGTCGACAAGGGCGTCTGTAAGTGATTGTAAAAGAAGAGGTTAGGGGTTGGTCAATCCTCGATTGCTCCCGGGACGTGCGACCCGGCTCCAAGCCATCGGAAAAACCGTGGTATCGGCATTTACAGAATTTCGCTATTGACTTTCGGAAAGACTGCCCCTATCATAGGGCAGTCTCGCTTATACCGTCCGATCCACGGGCCATAGTCTCGCTTCCTCTCCCTCTCTTGGCCCCGGACGGGGGCAGGCACCTCACTAAGGGTTTCTCGCCCTGGTGCCTGTCTATCCTGGTAGTACCGCTGACATCTTCTTTCGCCCTCTACACATGCGATAGCTTCGAGCCGGAGGACCGCCGTCCGGTGGCGGGGAAACTGATCTCCTGCTCCGGAGCGACCCACATGGGCCGGGTACGTACGGCCCAGCGATAAGAAGGCGTTTGCCGGCATCAAAATGTGGAAAGGAAAATAAAAAAAACTTTCCCGGCGCGTGGCTCGGGAGGCGGGCTGCGCCGGAGGCCCCATCAGCGCGGCATAGAGGCACAGGCACAAAAAAAAACGCCGCTCTCGGCCTCAAAAACGGGGTTTGGGGCCGATGCGGCAAAGAAAAAGGGCTGCGATCCGATGGTCGCAGCCCTCAAAGACGTATGTTCGCCGAGTTTTTTCTTACAGAGTTCTGCGTCGCCGGAACCAGCCGACCAGGCCCGTGCCCAGGCCGCCGAGCAGAAGGGCGCCCGGAGCCGGGATGCAAATCGTATCCACGTGAATTCCGCCCAACGCGGCCTGTACGTAGTTGTCGGTACCGGGCTCGCCGATGGGGGCGATGCGGAAGTAGATGTCTTCCTTGGCTGGATTCGGATAGATGCGGAAGGCCAGATCGGCGGCCTCGTGATAAGGCTCCCAAGGCACGGTCTTGAATCCGCCGCCCCCGAATGCATTCGCAAAAATGATCTGACCTGCGTACCCAATGTCAATCTGAATTTCTTTGAACCCGTACGGCTCGGGGAAATTCTGCAGCTCAATCCACACCCAGATCTCGTCTCCGGTGTACTGGCCGCCGCCCGTGAAGTAACCGTCTCCGGCGGCCGCGGCGCTCGGCGGGACATAGACGCCCGAGACAAAGGCGTTGTTCGTGGCCGCCAGCGGGCCAAAAGTAAACTCCGTCGCCGGCGAGGCCACGTAGTCGTACGGCACATTGTCCGACACTTCCACGCCCGA
Organism: Sedimentisphaerales bacterium; assembly: GCA_016932895.1. Next base: position 7,001 of record JAFGCA010000578.1, read on the forward strand.
GTTGAAGTCCCAGTACGCATGGACCGAACGCGGGTGGTCCTCCGGCCACCAGCCC
>JAFGCA010000579.1 GCA_016932895.1 Sedimentisphaerales bacterium
GTGGTTCCGCTCGATCGGTTCGAGCCGGCGGGCAACGGTTGCTACTCGGCTCAGCTTCGCCTCTCGGCCTTCGAAATCCGGGCGTACACCCTGGACGGCGCTGTCGTGGAGACGACGTCGCAGGGGCGAATGGTGCGACTGGATTTGAGCGGGAGGCCGGCGTCGGCGCCGCCGGTGGAACGCGTTGTTCTGGCAATTCCGCGCATGGCGGGCTTGTTCACTGTCGGCGAGGATGGTTCATACGCCTTCGTCAAAGAGGCAGATGAGTCCAACCGTCTGACGTTCTATCAATTTCACGTTCCGTCGTCCCTTGGCGTTCAGACGGTTCACGGCGAGATTGTGGAGACGACCGAGAGATTCGGCAAGACCATCGTAACCGTGGCGGCCCGTTGCCGGATGCTGCAGATCTTCCCGTAACGGGCCGGCTTCACAGAATCGCGCGCACCTGTGGGCACGGTTGAGGAAGGAAGCATAGACGAGAAATCTGGACCGTCAAGCTGTCGGAGACAGCGGACAGTCCACAGGAGGTGATTCAAATGCTTGGACGAAAGATACTGGTTGCAGGGCCTGTTGTCCTTGCCTTCACGGCCGCTGTCAGCATTCTGTATGCTGCCGACCAGAGCGGCATTCACATTCGTTTCACACAGGATTCACCGGTTGCCGTCACCGTCTCGGGGAAGGTGAGCGACGAGGCGACGGGGCAGCCGATTTCGAACGCCCGTGTCCGCGGGCATCTTACCCTGAAGAAGAACAGGGGACCGGAGATGTTCGACAAGAGTGCGCGGCAGGAGAGCCTCACGGATGCCCAGGGGCACTATCAACTGATCTTCGATACGCCGTTGACGACCACGGGCCCGGGGAAGGGTGAGGACACTCTCTGCGTTTACGTTGGCGCCGAGGGGTATGAGACCCAGCCCCGGTACGTCCGACCGCGTGTGACGCCCGAACACAAGGAGGTTGCGGATTTCGACTTTGCCCTCGTGCCCGGCAAGCGAGTCAAGGGCCGGGTCGTTGACCCGGAAGGTCAGCTCGTTGAGGGTGCTGTCATACGAGCCCAAAACAGCTACAACAGCGACTGGAACTTTTTTGGATCGTTGGGGCGAACCACCAGCGCCGACGACGGCTCGTTCGAGTTGTGGATCGGTCCGGCCGGCCGCGACTACCAGAGCGACGATCCCTGGTTGTGCATTCACAAGCAAGGCCAGGGGGTCGCGTTTGTCTGGGACATTTTGGACACGGAAGACGTCGGCGACGTAGAATTGCTGCCATGCGGGAGCATTACGGGGAAAGTCATCGACGGCGCGGGGGCCCCCGTGGCCGACTGTGAGGTCTCGGCACGCGGTTGGCCGTGCGGGCTTATCGACCGGACGACGACCGACAGTGAGGGGAGGTACGCACTCAACGGCGTGCCCGGCATACCGAGCATCGTTGATTTCTACCAGCGGAAGAACAAGCAATACAACGAGGTCTGGGGATACACCGACGTATACGCACGCGTCGACCCGCAGATGAACCTGCGGGACGTGCCCCAATATCGCCTCAAGGCTCGGGACGGCGAGGTAGTCACAGGGCCGGACCTGACGGTGGGAACGGAAGCCGGTGTCTCCGGCCGGTTGGTCGCCGCCGACGTTCCCTACGGTTTGAACGGACTGCTGGTGCGGCTGGACACGAGTTGGGCCAACATGGTGGAGGCCGACTTCGAGGGCCGGTTCCATTTTCCCTTTGTCTCACCCGGCAAACATACGCTCACGGCCTATCTGCCGCACAACCTCCGCTACGACCGCGGCATCGGCAGAGTCACCCTCAATGTGCAACCGGGCAGTCCGCTGACGGATGTGGAAATCCCATTGGAGAGCCTTGCTGAGTTGCGTGTCCAGTATCTCGATGCCGACGGCAACCCGCTCAAGGGCATCAGCGGCAGTGCCACGTGGTCCAGAAATGGGCACGGTGCCTGGACCGAGGGCACGCAATCCAACGGCGACGGCTGGGCGGTCTTGTATCTCTATCCCGGCAGCGTGCAGTACGTACGCGGATTCGACCGCAGTCGCCAATGCGTTGCCGAGACGTTCGGAGAAGTGCGGCCGAAGCCGGGGCAGATCATGGATCCGATCCAGATCGTCATGGTTTCTGCTGCGGAACTGACGGGACGCTTCCTGGACGAGCAAGGCGCTGCGATATCCGGCGGGCCGGTTTTTTGCGTGCTCGATTTCGCTGACGGCATTCAAGATCAACGCAGGATCGGGACCGGCCCGGACGGATCGTTCCGGCTCGAACGCCTGACGCCCGGCATTGTGTCGCTCTCTGTGAAGATCGGTCCGGTCGTCTACCGCGACGTCCTGGGCGACCCGGTTGAGCTGACGCCGGGCGACAGCCGGAGTGTGGGGGATCTGACGTTGGCCGACGGTCTCGATACGGACAAGACCATCAAACGCAAGCATGCCCACGCCATGGAGCACGCTGATGAAGTGCGCGAAGCCGCCGAACAACTCTTCGACAAGATTCGCGCTGCCGATTACGAGCGCTTTCGCGGCGAAGAGGCTTCCTGGCCGCAGTTCCCCATCGTGGGCTACTACATGACCCATCACTACTTCGACGTTCTGGTCCAATGGATGTGTGAGACGTTCCAGGGCAATCCCATCGTTCGGGTCGAGCTGGGAGCAGTCTTTGCCAATGAGCATGAGGTCCACGGTTACACGGGCCTGCCCACGGTCCCCTACAAAGTCGTTCTCAAGGACGGAACTGTTCTGGAAGGCTGTCTGCCGTTCGAGTACAACTTCGACGGGGACGTGGGCCACTGGCACGGACTCCAGGGCATCGACTGGCACCTGGAGCAGCGACTTCAGGACCCCGCCACGGCGCCCCGGTAAGCGGCATCCGTTTTGCAGAGACAAGACCCGCTCCCGTGTTGGTTGCGGCCCGAGATGCATAAAAAAGGCCCGGGGACACATATGCGTCCCCGGGCCTTGTTAGCGTTACTTTGCCAGGCTGAACATCTCAGCCCAACGGGTGCTGCGGTGGTTACTCGACCGGGATGGCTCCGATGGTGTAGAAGTTCTTGCCCGAATCCATCCTGCCAAAGACATACGTCCCAGCGGGCAATTCGGCCGCGAATA
>JAFGCA010000580.1 GCA_016932895.1 Sedimentisphaerales bacterium
ACAGTCACCCGGCAGCCAGCCCGACTGCCCGGTAACACACCCGCGCTCTTCGCCGAACAAAATTGACCACGCTGTGAGAAATGCGGGGTAGGGACCGACGAAAAACGCAGAAAATAGGAGTCGCTCCTAAATAGGATCGAACCGGATTGCGGAACGCTCCGTACAAAGCAGAAGCCCAAGAAGCATGAGTACGGGCAGGAAGGGCTGTGTTTAGCGATTCAAAGCACATGCACGGACGGTGAAAGGACGATCATCACGGGGGGTAGCACGGTGAGACCAGTACCGGCTCGATGAACGCTAAGGTAGAATGCCGGTTTCGCCGATGTCTCCTTGAGCATACATGTTTCACGGAAGCGGCTGCACAAGCCGCGCTGGATGTATATGTAGAACAGATATAAGGAGGTCCTAGTATGACACGGGTGATTTTGACTCTGATTATGATAACCGCCATGAGCGTCACTTCGCTTCAGGCCGCTCCGACCACGTACACGGGTACGCTGTCCGTGACGGGGGCGGGCGCCGACGGTTCGCTGCTCGCCGGCGGCGCGTGGAACGATTCGGCGACCACCCTGGCCTGGACGGTCGATAACACGACGACGCCGGGCCAGTGGCACTACTCCTACACGCTGTCCGTGCCCACCGGTGGCATCAGCCACATGATCGTGGAAGTCTCCGACGAGGACCCGGGCCCGATGTTCCTGCTGGCGAACCTGTTCGATCCGCAGAGCACGCCCGCCGGCTGGATCGACGATCCCATCGAGCTGGACGAGTTCAAGGCCGGCCAGCAGGGCGGTAATCCGAGCATGCCGGAGGACCTCTACGGCGTCAAGTTCAACGCGGAGGACACCTTCGACGAAACGATGGTAACGGTCGTGTTCGATTCGGACCGCGTTCCGGTCTGGGGCGATTTCTACGCCAAGGGCGGAGGTGACAACATCCTCTACAACGCCGGTTTCACAATGCCGGACACCGATCCGGCCAACCCGCCCGCCGACGGCTCCATCGGCAGCCACGTCCTGGTGCCTGATTCCGCCACGGTCCTCGTGCCGGCGCCGGGCGGGATGTTGCTGGCCGGTATCGGCACCGCGTTGGTGGGATGGCTGAGACGACGAAGATCGCAGGTAGTCTGACCTGCACGAGATTTCCAGTCTGCTGCAAGGGCCGTGGGTTCTGTCTCGCGGCCCTCTTGCTTTCTCTACTCCGCAGCGCGGGCCTGTCGTTCTTGCAGCCGGGCGACCAGCCCATCCACCTCCGCGCTGATCTCCCGCAGACGCTCGACCAGGTGCGTGAGCTTCCTCTCGGTGAAGGTGGTTTCCGTGAGGTCCTGCCACTGGCCCCCTTCCTGCTTCATCTTGAAGTCTCGCACTCGCACCGGGCACGCGCTGCACGTCTCATCGATCTCCCAGTACCCGTGCACGAGCAGGTTTCGCAGGTCGCGCATGGCGTCAATGCGTTTGACCGTCTGCTCGAACTCGCGGCAAAGCGGCTCATCGTCCTGGAGGCGGTAGCGGGCGATGTGCTTGATCTTCCGCAGCAGCACGGCCAGGTTCAGCTCGTGAATGAAGAAGGGCCCCAGCAACGGGCAATCCTCGCGCAGCAGGCGCTTGAGCAGGGATTGGAGCTGGTGCTCCAGCGTGGCGAACTGGACGGTCAGCTCCCCGATTCTGGCGAATAGCTCTTGCTTTTGCATACCGAACTCCCCGATGGACTCCTGGATTTTGCGGACCTTGTTCACAGCTCTATTCTCATCGGCCGTTCGCATCCTGCAACTGAATTCTCGCGGTGTGCCAGAGACGTCGCGCCGCCGCCAGGGTGCGATAATGTCGCCCTCGTTGACGGGCCAGGCGTTACCGTCGAACCTGCCGGTGCCTTTTATCGATGAAAGGCATTTGTGTCTCGGGCAGACCAACACGGTGACGTTAGGAGAATCAGCCATGAAAAAGGTACTACTGACGGGTGGATTGATCCTGGTCGCTCTGGTTTTCGGCGGGTGCATCATGATCTGCTGCGACGATACCGGACCCGATCCGAATACGGAGGTCGCCTGTGCCGCAGCCTGTGAGCCGGCACCGCAGCAGGGGGCCGCCACGGGCGAGGCGATCCTGGCCGCGCCGTAACGACCACGCCCAGATCGGCGGGGGGAGAGCACCGCGACGCCACGGCAAGTCACCGCGCGACCGGCCGTGGCGTTTTTCCTTTCCGGAAACTGCGAATGTCCTCTTTACAATTCGCGTTTCGATCTGCCTAATAGGGAACACAGAAGAAGGGCACGTACGACGATTCTCACTGTCACGCGGATAGAAAGGTACAGGATGAAACATGCAGCTCTCCTCGGACTGTTGCTGCTGACGACGGCCGTTCTGGTCGGCTGTCGCACGAAAGGAAAGGGTACGATCGAGTACGACCGGCCGCTGCCCCCGGGACAACTGGCCCTGCGCAAGATCACCGATCCGAACGAACTGCCCGATTTCACGCGGGCGTGGCGCGATCTGGACAGCCTGGAAGCGGCCCTGCGCAACAGCCTGAACTATCTCGCCAAGCCGTCCAGTGAGCAGTATTTTCCTTATGGCGACGTCAACCACGACCGCGTCGTCAAGAGCCTGGAGACGTTCCTGACCCTGGTCGAGTCGGGCATTTTGAGTACCGAAATCAGCGGTTTGATCCGGGCCCATTTCGACGTCTACGAGTCGGTCGGCTGTGACAACCGGGGGACGGTCCTGTTCACGGGCTACTACACGCCGATCTTCGACGGGGCCCTCGAGCGCACGGGGCGGTTCCGCTATCCCCTCTACAAGATGCCTGAGGATTTGGTGAAAGGCCCGGACGGCCAGACGCTCGGTCGGCGCGGTGCCGACGGCCGAATCACGCCGTATCCGACGCGGGCTACGATCGAAGACTCCGGCATGCTCGCCGGCACCGAGCTGGTCTGGCTTGCCGATCCGTTCGAGGTGTACATCGCCCACGTGCAGGGCTCAGCCAAGGTTCGCCTGCCCGCCGGCGATCTGATCACCGTGGGCTACGCCGCCAACAGCGGGCACGACTACCAGAGCATCGCCGAGATGCTCGTCGACGACAAGAAGATCCCCCGCGACCGGATGAGCCTGGCTGCCATGATCGACTTCTTCAAGCGGAATCCGGGCCAGGTCGACCGGTACGTGCGGCAGAATCCGCGCTACGTGTTCTTCCGCCGCAGCGAGGGCACGCCCCACGGCAGCCTCAACGAGCCGGTGACGCCCTGGCGCACGATTGCCACCGACAAATCGATCTTCCCGCGGGCCGCCGTGGCCTTTATCTCGACGACGCTGCCGCGTCCCGAGGGCGGCCGCATCGTGGCCCGACCCTACGACGGCTTCGTGCTCGATCAGGACACCGGCGGCGCCATCCGGGCCGCCGGCCGCTGCGATATCTACATGGGCGAAGGCGACCGCGCCGGACAACTCGCCGGACAAACCTACCAGGAAGGCCGACTCTACTACCTCTTCCTCAAACCCTGACCCCGCCCTCAGAACCGTCAGGCCCGCACATTGGCTTTGTTTTCCAGCCCCAACCGCGTTCTCAGGCCAGTGACGCGGATGCCGGGATATTCTCATCCAGATCACGAAAAACTTTCGCGCGATGGGACTTCGTCATCCTGAGACGCCGCGTGGCGCCGAGTCGCTCGCTCTTAGCGTAGCTTTTTGTGTGTGAATTTTCGGGCGTTGGGGCCGGCGTATTCGGCGACGGTCTGGCCCTTGCCGTAGAGTTTCCATTTGTAGATGACCAGGCCCTCGAGTCCGACGGGGCCGCGGGCGTGGATCTTGTTGGTGCTGATGCCGACCTCGGCGCCGAGTCCGTAGCGGAAGCCGTCGCTAAAGCGCGTGCTGGCGTTCCAGAGCACGTCGGCGGAATCGACGAGGTTCATGAAGGTCTCGGCCTTGTCGCGGTCGGCGGTGACGATGGCGTCGGTGTGGCCGGAGCCGTAGCGGTTGATGTGCTCGATGGCCTCGTCCAGGCCGTCCACGACCTTGACCGAGAGGAGCAGGTCGAGATACTCGGTGGTCCAATCGTCCTCGCCGGCTTGCTCGACGTCGATTACGGCGCGCGTGCGCGGGCAACCCTTGAGCCGGCAGCCGTTGGTCTCCAGCGCGCCTTTGACCATGGGCAGAAACTCGTCGGCGATGGCCGCATCGACCAGCAGCGTCTCGACTGCGTTGCAGACGGCCACGTACTGGCACTTGCTGTCGACGACCAGACGCGTGGCCATCTCCAGTTCGGCGTCGGCGGCGACGTACACGTGACAGATGCCGTCGGCGTGGCCCAGGACCGGGACGTTGGTGTGGCTCATGATGTAGCGGACGAACTCGTTGGAGCCGCGCGGGATGATCAGGTCGATGTGCTCGTCGAGGGCGAGCATCTCGGTGACGTCCTGGCGGGTTTCGAGCAGTTGAATCCAGCCGGTGGGCAGGCCGGCGGCCTCACCGGCCGCCGCGATGGTTTCGGCGAGGATGCTGTTGGTGCGGGCGGCCTCGCTGCCGCCTTTGAGCAGGACGCCGTTGCCGCTTTTGAGGCACAGGGTCGAGATTTGCACGAGCGCGTCGGGGCGGGATTCGAAGACCACGCCGATAACGCCGATGGGGCAACTGACGCGGTAGAGCTCGAGGCCTTCGTCGAGTTCGATCGCGGCCAGCGTCTTGCCGACGGGCTCGTCCAGCTTGATCAGGCTCTGGACGCCGGCGCAGACGTCGGCGAGTTTGGCTTCGTCGAACTTGAGCCGCTTGAGCAGCGGGGCAGCCAGGTTGTCTCGCTCGGCCGCGGCCAGATCCTCCCGGTTGGCCGCGACGATCTCGCTGCTGCGGTCCTCCAGGGCCTTGGCGATCTGGGTCAACGCGGCGTTCTTGGCCTCGGTTTTCGTCGCTGCCAGGCGGATGGACGCCGACTCGGCGGCAGCGGCACGCTCGGTGATCGTCATTTTGCTTGACATCTGGCTCTCAAATGTTTAACCTTGTCGTCGTGGTTGAAGGTCGCCGATTATAAGCCATGGGCCGGCGGCAGGCAACAGGTAGTACGCGGGTGTAGCTTAGAGGTAAAGCTCCAGCCTTCCAAGCTGGCTACGCGGGTTCGATTCCCGCCACCCGCTTCTTCTTTTGCGCAGCAATTCTCTGCCTTTGAATCCCGTATCTGTTCCGCACATCGGTCGCAGAGGGACGCCGCTTTAGGGTGTTTTCGGCGCAGCCTGTGCCTGTCTCCAGGCCGAGCGGAGTTTCCAGACTTCGAGCGTTTCAATTCTGGCGGGGCCGGCTTCGCAGAAGACCGCCAGAGACCGGTCGTCGTCGGGCGGGATGATTCCCATGGGCATATAGAGGCGGCCGTCGTCGGCGAAGATCTCGATCGAGGTGCGGTCGGCGAGGATTTCCAGCCGCACCGCCCCGTCGCGCATCGCCAGCGGTGCGGTCTTGTCGCCACAGGTAAGCTGTGCGGCCTTGGCGTCGTACGTCACCGCAATGCCTCGAATCTTCAGACCCGTCCGCTCGGCGCCGGCGGGGCGCAGCTCGGCGCGGATGTGAAACAGCTCGCCCTCGACGTCGGCCAGCGGGTTCTCGCCCGGTTGCAGGGTCATGTCCTTGAGGTTGTGCTGCTTCTCGTGCAGCCGTTCGATCTCGCGCACCGGCTCGGCGAACATCCGCACGCCGTCGGCAGTGGTCCGCAACGTCAGCTCCACCGGGAACAGCATCATCTGGTTGAACGGCATTCCCGGCATCTCGACCCGCCCCCAGGCGATTTGAATCCGCCGCCCGTCTTCGGCCGGGATGTTGTTGTAGGTCTGGGACGCATAGAAGCAGTTGCCATGGCTGAACTTGTGCTTGCCCGAATCCGGCGTGAAGGCCTTGCCGTCGAACGAGCCGATCATATACTCCCCGTCGGCGGCATACAGCACCCACTTGCGCTTCCCCGCGTCGGCGTCGACGGCCAGCTCGAAGATTTCCGGACATTCATAAAACCCGTCGATCAGGCTCCGGTATTCCCAGTTCTTCAAATCGCTCGACGTATAGAAGGCAATCGTCCGCTTGCCGTCAGTCTCGTGATACAACGCCATGACCCAATGCCCGCCCGGCTCGTACCAGATTACCTTGGGATCGCGTCCCTTGTGCTCGACGACGGGATTGCCGCCGTAGTCGGTGAACGTTTGTCCCCGGTCGTTGCTGTAGGCGATGGCTTCGCCCCGGCCGGTGCTGGTGTAGGCCGCCACGATCACATCCTCGCGGCCCGTCCGGAAGCCGGCGGTGTTGTCCTTGTCCACCACCGCACTGCCCGAAAAGACCCAGTCGCCGAACTGGTGCGGGTAGATCGCGATCGGCAGCTCGGTCCAGTGCACCAGGTCCTTGCTGACGGCGTGTCCCCAGTGCATGTTGCCCCACTTGATTCCGTAGGGGTTGTGCTGGTAGTACAGGTGGTATTCGCCCTTGTGGAAGACCAGGCCGTTGGAGTCGTTGTTCCAGCCGCGGCGCGAGGTGAAATGGAACTGCGGGCGGTGTTTCTCCCGGTACAGATCCTCGCTGCCCTTGATTTCGTCGTCCTGGGCGATCAGTCGCAACGCCCGCGAGAAACGAGGCAGATGGTCCACCGCGAGCGTCGCGTTTCGGCCCTGGAACGCCGTGACGTCCAGAAAGACCCAGAAGTCCGCGTCCGTGTCGGCCAGCTCGATCTCGAACTCCCGCACGACTTCATCACCTACGATCAGCTTCACCCGCCGCTTGGGGGCCCCGTTCTTGACGGGAAGATTCACGTATCGTCTCGTCAGGATCATGTCCTTGCTCTGGTCGATCTGCTCCTGTGTGTCGCTCTGGACGATGTGATCGACGCTGATATGTCCCCAGCCGCCCGTGGCGCGGTCCACGATCTGGATGCGTGCTTCCTTGCCGGCGAAGTCGGAGACGTCCCAGGTGCACCACTGGAGTCGCTCGGTGTCTCCGGGGCGGTCGTTGGACCCGGTGGCCGTGCGCACGATCCTGCGGTCGATGAGCAGGTTGATGCAGGCCCGGCCGGGATGCTTGCCCCCGCCGAGAAGAAAGTTGATGTACTTGCGCTCGATCTTGAACGCGGGCGAGGTAAGCGTTCCGATCGACGCATTGCCGCCGTAGAAGCTGTTCGCCAGCCGCCGACCCTTGTACCCGGTCACGGGCATCTGCCTTGGCAGCATACCCGGAGCCGGCCCCGGCCCGAACGCCGGGCCCGATGCCTGCCACGGCCCGTACGTGGTGCCTTCGAAGTCCGCCAGCACAAGGTCCGGCCCCGCAGCCACCGCCGAAACGCTCAGCACGAAAACCGCCGCAAATACGAACGCAAGCTTTCCCATGACCCAGCCCTTTCTCCTGATCGCAACATTGTCGATTAGGTTCTTCCCTGGATTATCACCGCTGCCCCACCTCCTGGCAAGAACCATAAACCCCTTGACAATCCCCGTTCTGTCGTCGTAGATTATCTGTTATGAGCGAATCGGTATCCAGGAACGATGCGGCTATTCCTTCGTCGCCGCCGCCGGGCGATGTCTGGAGGCGTGCCGGCATCAGGTTGGTCGTGGGGATCCTTGTTCCCTGTCCGGTGGCGGCCCTGGTTCCCGCGGTGTTCATGGGCTTCATCGATAAGAGTCTCCTTTCTGTGGTTATCATATATCCGTTGGCGCTCTTTATCGCATGCATCGCCGGCGGAGTGCAGTTCGTCGTCCATTCCTTCTTGATGGAGTTCGTGGTCTGGCGCGTTTTCGGCCGGAGCTGGCCGGCGGTTCTCGTCAGCGCATTGCTCGGCCTGCTGGTCGGGGTCTCGATCGAGCTCACGTGGGCCGGAGGAGAATTCCTCGAAACTTACATGTATGCCGGTTTCGTCGCGGGCCTCGTTACCGGCTGCATCGTCTATCGTCTGAGGAAAGACACCGGGCAGCGAACGGACGTGAAGGGTTCTTGACTCACCCGCCGGGGGCGCCGGGTCCGGCGACCGGCAATAAGAAGAGCCTGTCGGTGTGAGGGCCGACAGGCTCGGAAAGACTCGTTTCGTTTGCGGCGTCCTGGTCTTTAGATTTTCGCTCTCCTTCTCATGCGGAACACGCCCACGAGACCGACGCCGACCAACCAGGCGGCTCCGGGGGCCGGGACCGCGTTGCACTGGCCGTACTGCAAATAATCCAGAGCCAGCGTACCGTTTTTCGTAGGATCGGTTACCTCAAAAGTAAGGGCAACGGAACTGAAGGCGGTGGCGTTTGTGACACCGAAAAACTGGTGATTTGTCATGTCACCGTCGGTCGCGCCGTTGGCATTGTCACCCCAGAGGACCTCAGGCAGAGAATTGCCCAGGCCATCGGCGAAGGACATGGAGCCGAAGTTCATGTCATTTACGGCGATGCCGAACGCGTTGATCGGGGCGTCGAAAGTGAATGTCACCGTAGACGTACCGGCCTCTTCAAAGGCCAGCGCATACTGTCCGTCAGTGACCAAACGGGAAAAGCCGTTCTGGTTCAAGTTGCCGCTGCTCACGGAGACGGTGAAGGCCTGTGGCCCTCCGACGGGGAAGGATACGAGCGAGGCGGACGTGAAGTAATCCTCAAACGACTCGGTTGTGAGCGGCCCCGAGGCCGCCTGAAACGCCGCCCGGTCGGCGACCGGGTCGTTGTAGTAATAGGCCGGTGCCGCCTGCGCCATGCCCACCATTGCGACCAGCAACAGACAACCGGCCAGACCAGTCAAGCTGCTTCTCTTCATAACGCTCTCCTACTTCAACGCGAACCGGCCTCCGTTACTTTCGACGTTCTCACGCATCCGCCGGCGAGGAGGATGGCTCCGGAGGCAATCAGCCATCACCCAGTCTGAACCGACGATTCGACGGTGTCGGCACACCGGCGCCCCGAGGGTTTTAAGAGGCACGTTGGAGGATTTTCCTGACCTGCGAGCCTGTCACTACCCCACGCTGGATACGGTGCATACGCGCATCCGGAAACCGACACTCATCAATTATAACGTGCACATGTCGTGATGTCCAGCCCAAAGTCACGGTGGTGGGAAGAGAATCAAGGCACGAACAGATTCTTGGGCGTTTGTGACATCGGGCCGGAGACGGTCACCGCCGGCGGTGGGCGTTTGTCCCTCATGACAAATGACGAGGATTCGGGGTGCGTCACGGTGTCTTTCCCGTCTCGGGCGGCGTTGTCGCGTTGCTTGTCGCGTGGACCTTTCCCCGGGGCCCGGGGCCACCGCAATATCGGTCGTGGGAAGGCGGATACGTAGTTTTCCGTATTTTGCCCGGTGCGGTGCGCGGCGCGTGAACTTGGGGGTCGGAATGGCCGATGAAGGTTGTGGCGCAGTCCGGTTTTGTTAACAAGGGCGTTTGCCGAAGATGGAGATGGGTGTTTCGGTCTGTCGCATTGCGCCAGTGTGTGGGCGGCGGGCCGGCGTATGGGGTGAGAGTGATGAAGAACGTGAGGCCGATTAAAGCGACGCGAAAGGGGCGATTCCGGCTTGATGAGTACGATCCCGGCGATGATCCCGAGCGTCAGCGTCGGATTGCAGCGCACCGCCGACGGATCCAGCGGGCCCTGAAGCGACATCAATCGTGATGGCAGGGATTCTCCCGGCGGCGGCGGACAAACCGGGCCGCGAAGCCGGAAGGGGGGGGGCATGCGTGCCGGTTTCTTCTCCGGGGCCGGCCGGTGGCGACGCGGGGCCGGTTTGGCACTTTCGCTATTGGCATCGGTGCCGGGCACGGCGAAACGCGCCGGCCGGATGACCGGCAGGGAACTATCACCACAGATACCCACCTTCGGCCAAAAGCGCGACAGCGGGGAATTCACAGGTAGCTTGTGACATCTGGGGGACAAACTTTTCAGTGCATGCGCCGGGTGTCCCGGGGGCACGGGCGGGTTACGGCGCGGTCGTCTGGGGCGGGGCAAAACGCACGTACTGGCCGCGAAAGGGGGGTCTTACGCACGCAATCGGGTCTGAGCGTGCTGGCGCCGGGCTTGTCTGACAATCACACCCGGGCCGGCTGCTTGCGGCCGGCGGCGCGGTGCGGAATTCACAATCGGCTGTGAAATGGGCTCGCTGTTGCGAACGCTGGGTTATAGGACATACAATAGGCTGGACGTGCGTAACCGCTGTGCTGGATTGGGATTACGCGGTGGCTGTGTGACAGTCCCATAAGAAAATATCTCAAATTTTCCGGAAAATGTGGAGCCCAAGGTTGACTTGGTGGGGAGAAGTGGTAAGATTTCCCACGTTTTGTTGACCCAGTGGGGCAGTTGTCATGCTGTTATTAACAGGGGAGTACCAACACGTTGTCGACAGCAAAGGCCGGGTGCTCATCTCGAATAAAATCCGAAGTCAGATCGATTCGGATGAGCATGGGTGCCATTTCTACCTTGTGCTGGGGTCCAACGGGGTGCTCTGCCTGTATCCGGAGAAGTATTTCGAGCAGATCGTGCTTTCGGTGGCTCCGGGGGCGACGGCTCCGGACGAGGCGGTGGCTTTCGAGCGGATCAGCTTCGCCCTGGCCAGCAAGGTGGAGCTGGACAACCAGGGCCGGCTGCTGATCGGCGAAAAGCTTCGCAAGCGGGCGGGTCTGAAGGCGGATATTACGCTGGTCGGTGTCAGAGACCACATGGAGCTGTGGAATACCGAGGACTGGGAACAGTATCTCACCGACCACATGGGTCAGTATCAAAAACAAATGACCGAGGCACGGCAATTTGTGTTGCAGAAGCAAATCAAAGAACTCTAAGGGCTGCGTTGGAGGTGTCATGACAGGGATGGATGGTCATTTTCGCATTTTGGGCCGAAGCCTGAGCGGTGAGCGACCGGTAGACGAGCAGACGCATGCTTCCGTAGCGGTTCTGAACGAGCGTTTGGAGCATTTGAAGAAACACGGCGGTTTGTTTGCCGGTATCGAGTTCTCGCCGGACGTGGAAGCACTGAGGCGGCACGCACCGGCCATGACGGTGAGCTAACAGGGCTGCGGTGCTCTCGTCGGCGCCGCCGGTGGCGTCGTGCGAGAGACGGCTGGCAGAACCAAGGGTGAACCACGTAGAGGCAGAACACGTTCCGGTTCTTTCGGAATCATTGACCGAGCAGATAAGCTTACCTCAGGATGGGGTGATGGTTGATGCGACCATGGGACATGGAGGTCACAGCTTTCTGTTCGGCCAAAGGCTGGGTCCGGCGGGGACGCTGGTCGGATTGGATGTCGACAGCCGCTCGCTGGAGCGGGCCCGGCAGCGGTTGGCGGGTCTGGGGTGCAGGGTGGTCCTGATCCGGTCCAATTTTTCGCGGCTGGCGGAACGTCTGGGTGAATTCGGCATCAAGGAGGTGCATTTCGTGTTGGCCGACTTAGGGCTTTGCTCGGCACAACTGGTAGACCGCGAGCGGGGTCTGAGTTTTCGGGCGGATATGCCGCTGGATATGAGAATTGACGCAAGCCTGGAGACGACGGCTGCCGATATAGTCAATAGCCTGGATGAGAAATCCCTGGCGGACCTGATTTACCGGTACGGGCAGGATCGGGCTTCCCGGCGTATCGCGCGGTACATCGTCCGGCGACGACAGCGTGAGCCGATTGCGACGACGGGGCAGTTAGCACAGATCGTCGCGGCCGCACTCACCCCTCCGGGCAAGAAACACCGACCGCGCAAGCATCCGGCCACCCGGACGTTTCAGGCGCTGCGGATCGCGGTCAATCACGAGCTGGAAAACCTCGAGTCGCTGCTTTGTGCGGCGCCGGGGTTGCTGGCGCCGGGCGGGTACCTGGCCGTGATCAGCTTTCACAGTCTGGAAGACGGCACGGTCAAACGGGATTTCAAGCAAAACGAGCGCGACGGGCTCTATCGGCTGCTCACGAAGAAGCCTATCACGGCCAGCCGGGAAGAGATCGCCGCCAATCACAGGGCCAGAAGCGCCAAATTGAGAATCGCACAGAAAAACTGACGCGCAGATATACGAGTGGGCTGACTCACGGGAATGAGCGGAACATCAGGAATGGAGTGAAACGATGACGTCGGACGCCAAAATTGGGTTGCTGTTGGGGCTGGTCTTTATTTTCATCATTGCTTTCATCATCAACGGGCTGCCGAATCTCAGGCCGCAGACGACCAAGGCCCAGGTGACCACGGACGTGCCGGCCTTCACCGAGGAGAATATGGGGATTGCGGAGAAGGAGCAAAAGGCCCAGGAGGTGCTCAACTGGGAGGAACTGCTGGAACAGCAGGGCGGTGGCCTGGCCGACTTGGAGGAGACGGTCGTCGAGCCGGGTTTAGCCGAAGCGGGCTCCGACCCGGCGACGTCCGTGGTGGCCGCCGGCGGCGACGAAGACGTCCGGGCCGTGTTGCCGCTGCCCAGTGCCGAGACCGTCGAGAGGCTGACCCAGGGGCTTGGCAACATCATCAAGGATCTCACGGAGGCGTCCCGGCCGGCTCTGGCCCAGGAAGAGGCAACCGAACCGGCGCCGATCGTCGAGACGCCCGAGCCGACGCCGGCCACGCGTCAGCAGGCCAGGCAGAT
>JAFGCA010000581.1 GCA_016932895.1 Sedimentisphaerales bacterium
AACCCCGCAACCGCGATAATAGACCGCTATCGCCGAAAATATTTCTCAAATTCCTCATTTTGCCCGCGAATAGGGAAAGTCGGGCTAACTGTTTGTATAGTAAGGGGTAACAAAGAGACCTACATACAAACAGAAAGGCTCGTGACATGACAGAGTGTATCACCGATCCCATTGACTTTTCCCGTCTTTCTCGCCGGAAAATTCAGCCGACTTCGACGGCGGAAGTTTGCTCCTGCGGGAAGTCGATCATCACCTTGGACTGATCGACCAGATCAGGAGGATATGCCGGCGACCATGCCTACGTACTGTAGAACCCGTGCTCGTAGGCCGCGTCGAACATGGCGACGATGTTCTCCGGCGGCACGCCGGCCTGGATGTTGTGGACGCTGTTGAAAACATAGCCGCCGCCCGGTTTCAGGATCTCGATATTCTGGCGCACCTGCTCTTTGACTTCCGTCGGGTTGGCGAAACTGAGCACGTGCTGCGTGTCGATGCCGCCGCCCCAGAAGACCAGTTTGCTGCCGAATTGCCCTTTCAACTGGGCCGGGGCCATGTTGGCGGCGCTGATCTGAACGGGATTGAGGATATCGACGCCGTTGTCGATGAGGTCCGGGATCAACGGTATGACCGAGCCGCACGTGTGGTACCAGATCTTCGCCGGCGTCAGCGACTTGATGTGCTGCACCAGCTTTTTCTGCCTCGGTTTGACGACGCTTCGATAGAACTTGGGCGAAAACAGCGGTCCCAACTGGCCGCCGATGTCGTCGCCGATCATGACGACGTCAACGAGGTCGCCCACCTCTTTCATGAACTCGTCGTAATAGCCGAGCCAGAACTGCAGCGTCCTGTCGAGCAAGGCTTCGCAGAAGGCCGGGTTCTCGATTGTATCGGTAAACCACCGCTCCAGACCCCGCATGTACCAGCAAGTCTCGTAGACGACACCGCCGATGCCGGTAGAGATGGCATAGGGCGTTTCACGGCGCAGTCTGGCGGCCTCTTCGCGCACGCCGGTGAAGCGCGTCGGGTCGTCGCCCTTCGGGAAGGGATAGTCGGCCAGGTCTTCGACCGTCGCCTCGGCCAGCGGGTGGTGCGAGATGTCCATGTAGAGCGGCTGGTCGTCAGGCATCGACCAGACGACGCCGAACTCGTCGGGCAGGTCGTGCCAGAGCCGCCCGTGGCGCTCGTTTTGCTCGATGCCCCCTGTGAAACTGTCGGGCCCGTGGGCGAAAACGTAGCGAACGTCGATGTGAAAGCGTTCGAGCACCGCCTCGCACGGCCGGGCCAGATTCTGCACCGGGTCCATGATCGTCACTTCATCTTCCAACCCAAGATGCTCGAGCAGGGAGATGTACGCGTTCCTATGGATCCCCGTCTGAAAGCCCCCGAGATCGACAGGAACGCGATCGGGAATCTCGTGGTTCAAAGCCTTCAGTACACGCTGGCGAGCGGTCATTGTCTCTCTGTTCGACATTTCTTCACCTGAAATCTACGATGCCTGGTGACAAACTACGAGCCCCGGCGGGTGGCAGCGTCAAGCCCAAAGGGCTTGGCGATGGGGTCATCTGCCCTGTAGGGTGGGTCCTTGACCCACGCGTTTGTGCACGCGAGATCTCTGCGCGTGGGTTGAGAACCCACCCTACAACTACGACGCCCCCGTCACGAGCCACGGGTCACGGGTCATCTTGTCTGTTTCAAAACGAACGGTTCGAAAAGCCCGTACTCCACGGTGTGATAGTTCCGCCCGGGCGGCGGGCCCGTTTCGGGGCCCTGCTGGAACATCCCGGGCCAGGCGCTGCCCAGACCCGCGCCGCCGTGGTGTGGGCCGAGTGTATTCTTGAGCGTACCGATGACGACCACGTCGATCACGTTGTCGCCGCGCTTGATGTGGTCGGTGACGTCGCACTGCCACGGGGGCGCGACGATATGGCCGGCGGCTTTGCCGTTGACCTCGACCCGGGCCACACTGCCGTACCAGTCGGGCAGAGAGACCGCATACGATCCCCTGGGCTTGCCCACGTCGAAGTGCCGGCGATAGCTCACGCCGGCGGCGTAGAAGGGGTGGCCCTGCTTCTTCCAGCCCGGCCGGGCACCGGCCAATCCGCTGCGGTCGATCAGATGCCCGGCGGTGCGCTGCATCGAGGCCAACTCGCTGGAGACGCGATGAATCTTCACCCCGGCAACCGGCTTTCCACCCTCCGCGAGAAACCGCACTTCCGCCAGGCCGACGAATCCGTCGTCCTCCGGGTGTCCCTGGGCCGGATAGCTCACGCCGTTGTAATTGGAAAGGATGTCGAACCGCACGAAACGAATGCCGCTCGCGCGGGCGGCAATGGTCTCGGCCGGCGCGTTGGCGCTGCCGCGCGCCAGGCGGAAATCGCCGAGTTCGACGGTGAAGGAGTCGGGCTTGCCGCTGGCCGAGCCGAGGACACGCAGCTCCTGCACACCTCGTGACGTGAGATCGCGGACGTGCCCTTCGTTATAGTTCCAGATTTTGATCGCCGTCAGGTCGACACGCTCGCCCAGATCGAATTCCACGAACGGAGTCCGGTCCCCCACGCCGGCGGCATAGCCAATGCCTCCACTGAGCCACATCGTGCCGTCGGGGCTGACGCCGTGCACGGGATCGGCCGCGCCGGCGAGAATCGCGAGCGGTTCATCGGGCGCAATCACGAAGCCCTTCTCGGCACTCTTGAGCGTGAAATCGCCCAGGACGTAGGCGGGCTCCAGCTCGTGATAGATCGTAAACGGTTGGGCCTTGATGGTAACCGTGTTCTCACCGACCGTGGCGACCTTTGCGATGTCGATCTTCCCGAACGCCTTGTCCAGCCACCAGTCGCCTTCCCTGGCCGCGATGGTCCGGCCGTTGCAGGTGATCCAGTAGAGGTCGGGCCGCTCGATCACGATGGCGAGATTCTTCGGCACGGCTTCTTCGACGGTAAACTTGTACGTCGCACTGAATCCGCTGTCCGCTGGAAACTCTTTCGAAATCAGGTTGTCCCTGAGCTGGACCGCGCTGTCCCACGGGTTGCGGTCCATGCCGTTTTTCTGGAACGCGAAGCGATTGGCCCGGTAGAAATAGACGTCGTTGAGCGTCTCGCCGCCGGCGGTGATGTCCACGAAATCGAGGGTCAGCACGTTGGACACCAATCGACGAACTTCCACGCCTGCATCCTGTGCCTTGCACAGCGTGGCCTTGAGAGCCGGCGTCTTCGGCTGCTTGCCGGACTTCTTCGAGAGAAACAGCAGGAGACTGCCCGACGGCGGCAGCTCGAAACCGGCGCTGACGCCACCGGCCGCCTTATCAAACGGATACGGCTCGATCTCGCCCGCTTCGAGATTCCACCGGCGTACTCCCTTCATGTTCGACGTGACGGTGCCCGCCGACGGCGCGTCGATGCTCGTATTGACGAGGAGAAGGAACTCGCCGTCGTCGAGGACGCGCCGATGGTGAAACAGGATTCCCGCGTCACCCTCGGCCCGCTCGATGGCGAACCCGTCCTTCGCCCGCGCCAGCACGAGCCTGGGGACATCGGATGCTTCAACCTGTTTCCAGGTTGCCGACGAAGCAATCGCCTTCGCGCGATCCGACGAGGCCCCATCCACACGGACGGGAGGCTCGCCGCAGCAAAGGACGAGTCCGCCGGCCCGCACGTAATCGCCGAGCAGCTTGACCGTCGGAGCGTTGAGGTTCTCCGTCAGCGGCGGCAGGACAACGGTGTCGTAAAGACATTTCCCGACGCGCAATTCGGCGCCTTCACACGACCCGACGCGGGCCATGATGTCTTCGCAGCCGATGTCGTACTCGGCCTGGGCCCGCTCCAGGGCCATGAGCAGGCTCTGGAACCGGTTGCCGATCTCTCCGAGCCGCCCTTCGCCCTGGTACATCCAGGTGGTCGTCGTCGGCTCCAGCACCAGGATGCGGTTGATCTGCCGGCCCTGCGACATGATCAGCGAGAGCCTCGTGAAGTACTCGGCCATCACGTGGTACGCGTCCCACCACGGCTCGTGGTACGAGAAGGACTGCGGATGGTCGCGTTTGCGGGCGCCGCGGAGCGTGATGTATGAGAGATGCTCGTCCAGCGTATTGACGCCCAGGACGTAGAGCCAGTCGCCGATGCGCTTCATATCCTCGAAGCGCAGGTCCCAGCCGCCGGCGCCGTAGGCCTCGCACAACGTCCTCTCGCGACCGAACTGGTTGGCGACGGTGGAGAGTTCCTTGACCGCCCGGACGTTTCCGAACTGGGCATTGACGCTTTCGCTGTACTGGTTCATCAGGGTATCGATGGCGGGCCGCTGGTGCCAGGCGTACATGGCCATGTTGTCGCCACCGTGTCCGGCGCCGGGCCAGCCGTGCTCCCAGTAGTGGCCCGTGAACTCCAGGTTGTGCTTCTCGCAGTACTCGTAGCAGGGTTTGGCCCACCGCTCGATAAACTGCTCGAGCAAAAGGTTGTAGTAGTTGTGCCGCACGCGCTTCCAGTCGCCCTCGGGCCGGACCAGATAGGGAAGGTGGTCCACCAGGTCGTATCCCCAGCGTTGTTCGAACAGCTCGGACAGGTGATCGGACCAGTGCAACCCGCCGGCGGGCGCCAGGTGGGGCTCGTCGGTGAACCAGCCGGGGACGCGCTTGCCGAACTGCTCGCCGATCTCACGCCGATACCGTTCCATCGTGATCTCGATGAATTTCTCGGTGACACCCGGCTTGAGCAGATCGACGTACCATTTGCCGCCAAACCAGCCGCCGGTCGGGGCCAGGCGGATCGACGCAACCAGGTAGCGACTCTGGCCGAACGTCTCGCCCGCCCGGAGCTTGCCGGTGATGTTCTCACAGGCGCCGTCGCTCACCTGGTAAACCGCCAATACGTTGTCATCCAACCGGGGCGGGGTCTTGGCCTCCCGGATCGTCACACCTTTGCCGCGCGATTCCGGCATGGCTTCGGGGACCAGCCCGCCGGCAAAACCCGAAGGATAGGAGTTCTCGTCGTAGATCCAAACGTTCATATCGAGCTTCTCGGCCTCACGCAGGGCCACGTCCCAAAGCTTGAACCAGTCCTCGGAGAGATAGGGCGTCATCAGGCCGGGCCGGGGATGAACGAAGACCTGTTTGACCTTCTGTCCGGCCAGGTCGCGCATCGTGCCGGCGATCTGTTCGGGAGTGAGCATGTCGTTCCAGACCCACAGCGGAGCCGAGCTGTACTGACGCGGTGGTGCGGCAAACATGCGTTTGGCCGTTCGCGAGCTGGCCGCCGGCGCCGCCGGCGCCATGCCGCCGAGGACCGCCAGCGCGACAACAAAAGCCGAAAACCAACTGGAAGGGATGCGCCTTGGTGGAAACGAACGTTCGGTCATAATGTGTCACCTCAATGCAACATGCCAATGCAATACTGGCCGCCGCCTGCGCGCACAAACACCGGCAGACACACATGCAGCCGACCAGACATGATAGGCGAGAGCCGACCGCCACGCAAGCCCCGGATCAGGAGGCGGCAGGCCGCAGCGTTTCTGCACGCGCGGCGTCGTTATACCTGGGCGAGCATTACGACGTAGTTCTTGCCGTACTTCTTCGCGCACTTCGGGCAGGTGGTGTAGAAGCAATAGAGCTTGTGAATCGCTCTGCCCCGCGCCGCAACGAACTCCTTCATCGCCTGCATCCACTGGCGGACGTTCTGATAGGGTCCCTCGAAGACCTTGCTCAGAAACGTCCCCGAGAGGGCGACCATGCTCGCATCCGGCACGTCGGCGGTCACGGCAATGTACACGTCGGCCCCCCACAGCGAGTTCTCGTCCGAGAGCACGATCATCTCGTCGGATTTGGCGCCCGCCGCTTCAATGCGGGTCCTGTTGCGCGTCATAACCGCCCCGAAGTTCAGCGGGATGTGCAGGAAGCTGCGGACCCGGTCCTTCACGAACTTCTTGTCCTGCCAGGTGACTTCCTTTTCGTCCCAGGGCTCGGGGTTGAACTGGGGGCAGCAGACATCGGCATCGTTCGGGCACATGAGGATCTCCTTTTCTCATGGACGTCTGGCTTGATTTCCGCCCAAGCGCACCGCCTACGAAGCCGGGAACCGATGCCCCCGGGCTTGACGCAGGCCTGCTATGCCTGGCGTCACAGGCTATTTATATGTCATCGGCGGCGCCGGCGGCTACAGGTGGTACGGATGACGCTGCGGGCGCGTCATCAGGCGCCGCGCCTGCTCGTCGCCGACGATTTCCCCCCTGGCCTGGTCCCATTCCAGCTTGCGGCCGAGGAGATAGGAGAGATTGCCGAGGACGCACAGGTTGGCCACGCCGACCGCCGCGTCGATGTTCATGATCGTCTTGGCGCCGGTTTTGATGCCGTTGAACCAGTCTTCCTTGTGCCCGGGGCTCTTGCGAACGTCCTTGGCGCCGGCGGGCGGTTCCCACAGCCGGGCCTTCTTCTCGACCCAGGTGCCGCCGTCGCCGCCCCAGTGGACGAACTTGTCTTTGCTGCCGTGGTAGACGGCGCCGTAGCCGGGCCGGCTGATCTTGCCCCCGGGCTCGTCGCCAGTCCTTTCTTCGGCCAGCACGGCATTGCCCGTATGCTGGTTCCACGTCAGCACCCAGTCGGGGTCCTTGAACGTGTAGGTCACGTCCATGGTCACGGCGCTGTCCCACAAACCCTGTTTCGGTGCGGTTCCCGTCGCTTCCACGGTCACCGGCCCGGTTCCGTCGGCGCCCATCCACCACATGGCGCAGCTCATCACGTGGGCGCCGCGATCGCGGATCTGGCCGCCGCCGGACTCCATGATCCAGCGGAAGACACCGTGACAGTATCTCGGGTTGTACGGCCGCCAGCGCAGCGGACCCAGCCAGAGATCCCAATCGAGCTCCGCCGGCGGATCGCTGTCCGGAACGGGGTTGCTGTCCTCCGGGCTGTTGTAGTGGAAGCACGTCACCTTGCTGATATGGCCGATGTTGCCGTTGACTAAATAGCGGTGGGCCAGGTACGCCTCGGGCTGCGAGCGGCCCTGGGAACCGACCTGGACCGACACCTTGTTCTCTCGGGCGGCGGCCACCATCGCCTTGCCCTCTTCGATGGTGCAGCAGGCGGGCTTTTCCACGTAGACGTGCTTGCCACATTCGGCGGCGTGGACCATCTGGACGGCGTGCCAATGATCGGGGGTCGCGATGACGACCGCGTCGATATCCTTACGTTCCAGAATGGATCGGTAGTCGCGATAGGGCTGCGCGCCCGGGCCGGCGGTCTTGACCGCATTGGCAAGTCGCTTCTCGTCGATATCGCAGACCGCCGCAATCTTAACCGCGCCGCCGTCGGCAAACCGCTTCATATCTTGCAGATGGTACCCCCCCATGCCCCCGACGCCGATGTGGGCCACCGTCAATCGTTCATTGGCCCCGGGGCGGCCCGGGGCGGCGATGACGCCGGAGGGAATCAGGTACGGAACACTCACGGCCGCTCCCGCGGCGGCCAGGAACTGACGTCGATTGATCTGTTTTGTCTCTTTCATCGTCGTATCACCTTCTCGTCTGTGTCTCTTGCGATTGAATGCGTCCTCACGCCCGGTGCGTCTCGTGCCCTCTTACTTCAGCGCTTCGACGCGGGTCGTTCGGGTGGGCACGAGCTTGGCACAGGGATATCCGCGGACCGTCTGGCCGCGGCGCCGCAACGACTGCGCGATGTTGGGCTTGAACGTTTCCGGCACCGTCTCCAGGGCCGCCTTCAACACCGTCAGCGACCGCTTGTCCGGCATCAGCTCCAACGCCATGCGGGCATCCTCGCGCAGGTCTTCGTTTTCCAACAGCCGGGCCATGGGCTTGACGACTCCGGCCTTGCCGATTTCCGAGAGCATCCACAGCACCTCCCGCCGCACCGGAACGGGCTGCTTATCTCCCAGCAGCCGGGCCAGCCGGGTAGCTACGGCCTTCCTCTCTTCCTCGGCCCCGGGCCGACCCACGTGCCGCACGATTTGCCACAAGGCCCGCTTGGCTGCCCGAGCGACTTCGAGGTCTTCATCCGTCATCACTTTGGCCAGGGGCCTGACCGCCGCGGCCCCGACGTTGCCGGCGCCCAGCCAGGCTTCGGTGCGCACCTCCGGATCGCTGTCTTTGATCCTGTCGATCAGTTGGTTGACCGCTTTTCTGTCGGCCGCACCCGCCGTCGCAGCCGCCGTCCCTGTAGCAAGGACCGCCTTATTCGATTTGCCGATAGACATGTTCGATACCCCTTCCTGAGATTTGAATAGGCAGGAATGATCTCTGCCTTGAATACCTGCCCTTTCAGTTACCTCCCGAAGTTCCTTCACGGCAGGCCTGACCTGAGGATTCCAAAGAGCCATGCAGGACAGCTTTTGCACGAGTCCAGGATAGACCGGCCCCGCTCCCGCGTCAAGGCGGTACGCACGGATCTTTGAGTCGCTCGCCTCCGGAAAAGGGCTTCACCGAGGCCCGCGGTATGCCGATACAGGTTTGGCCAGGAACGGCCGGCCGGGGCAATGGAGCCCGTGCCAGGGAACGAAAAAGCCGCTCCGGACAGCGGCTGCGATGGAAGGAACGATGTCCATGGATTGGAATGGTTGTCTCGAAGGCGCGTTTTCGGACCTTTTCGCGAGACGGAAACTGTTTCTTCTGCTCCTCTTCTGGACCGGCGGCCTGGGGATCCTCTTCGGTTATGGGACGCGGTCGGCAAAATTTATTCAATCGCCCACGATTTCCGGGGACCTCTCCGTCTTTGGCGAGAACGACACCGGGGCCTTCTTTGCGTGCCGCACATCCGCCGAGGCTGGTCGATCGCCCTACCGGGTCGAATTCGACAATCTGCGCGTCGATGACGGCAGCATCGGTCTTTTCCGCACGGCCGCGCACAAGGTCGTGCAGATCGAGAACCTGCGCGTCACGTTCTCGCCACCTGCGGCCGCCGCCGGCGCGAGCGGTGCCCCTGCCCTGGGAGAATTCTACAGTCTCTTCGCCCCGCAGCGGGACAACGCCATCGGCGGCGACGGGCTGGGCCTCTTTCACGATCTCCAGGGCGCCGAGGGGGACGTATCGATTTCTATCGATCTGGCCGACACCACAGAGGTGCGGATTCGCGGTTTGACCTGGGAGATTCACCACGGCGGCGCGACCCTCTTCCGGGCCCGATGCCGGGACGCACGCTTATACGCCGGATCGAACCGGATCATGCTGCGCGGCCATGTGACGCTGACGGCCCACGGACGCACTCTCGAGAGCAACTGCCTCGAGCTGGATATGCAAAGCGGACGCATCATCGCAAATACGCGATACATCCTGACCCGAGACGGGCACAGGCAATTCGGTATGGGCACTTGTTTCGATGCCGCCCTGAAGAAGATCGGCGCGACATCGTGATATCAAGAAGGGAATCAGAATGCTCGGACGGATATCTGCATGGACTCGGCTGGTATGCCTGACGTTGGCCTTCGCGGCCCCCGCGGCGGCACATGAAGACCTCACGGCAGGTCGAGCCAGGATGCTCGAGGGCAGCACGGCCGGTTTCGCGCACGCCTATCAGATCTTTGACGCCGCGTTGGAGAACGAGAACCGGTCGCATGACGCCGACGACCGCGAACTTGTCTTCCTGCACACCGTGACGCGCGCGGTCGTGCTGTTTCACGACTACCCCGACGTCGTCCCGGCGGCTCGCTTTCTCGCGCTGGCGGAGGAATTCGGAATCAGCCTGGCACAAAGCACGCTCGTCGATTTCAAAACCGTTCTATCTCCCGGCAGCAGCGAGGACTGTGTCTCGTCGTCCCCGGGTGCAGATACGCCGGCGCGGCGCGACCTGGTGCTGATGGAACTGAGCGCCGTCATCGCCGAGCTGGATTCTATCCGGAACACGCCCACACCGCTGACGGTGCGTTTCGCGCCACAGGAGACAGGACTGGCCGGCACGGTGGAGGTCGATTACGGAGAGGTCCTGATTCTCAAGGGGCTGCTGTTGGCCTGTCAAGCGGAGCTTGAAGGGCAAGCCGCCCGGCATCTCGACGGCGATCCGGAAACGACGCGGTGGGATGCATGTCTCGCCGAGAACTTCCCCGGCGTGGAGGGAACGGGCGCCGCGACCGAAATCGATCTGCTACGCGTCGTGGACGATTGCGTGCATGATGCGCTCTATCGCGAGTCTTCGCGTCCGATGGCCGAGCGGGCCGGACCTTGCGATGAAGACGACGGGGCGGCGGTTTCAACCCCGGCCGTCGCGCGTCTCGCCGACGCCATCACATGCTTCCTCGACGCAATCGATTACATGCTTTCTGAGAACCATCCTCCCGGCGTCGATCCACAAGAGGACGAGATGCTGTACTTGGGCCCGAACGCGCGGGGGCAGATGGCGCCGGTCCAGGCGCGGCTGCGGGCCTGGCGCCGGTCCCTGCGGGGCTCGACACCGGCGAAAACCGTCGAGACCACATGGCGGTACGATCTGTGCGACGCCAACGGCGACTTCCTGGGAGAGCTGGTGCTCACCCAGGACTCGCTCGGCCCCAACGGCAACGGCGGCTGGCTCGCTATGAATGACGGTGCAGTCCTGACCATCGAATGGATGGACACGGGAGCGGACAACACCGTGGTTATGGACCTGCACGACCGGACCACGCGGCGACAGGCGTGGCTTGAGGCAACCTTCAGCGCCGGTCGTGACAGCATTTCAAACGGAACGATGGACTGTTGGGGACAGAGCACGCGAATCGTAACGGGCGTGACGGGCAGACGCATCCAGAACTCCGCGCAGCCTGTACGCCTGCACGCAGACGAGGCTCCGGATGTGCATTCTCTCGGGCCCCGTGCCAGGCGGATGTCAGATGAAGACCAGGCAGAGCCCTACGAAGCGGACTGGCCCGGCCTGCTTGATACACTGCTGACTGCAGGGCGTCGTGAGTGCCCCTGGGCAGTCTACAGGGCAGTCGTAACGTCGCTGGCCAGAACACACCGAATAGCCGGAGACGACGTAGCCATCGCCATGCGTGGTGTGACGACCTGCACGCCGTAGCGTGTTCCGCGGGCGGTTGGACTACCACGAATCGTCATTCATTGCTTTGACTGCTCACTGCGACCAGCCAGTTCTTTTCTGCCCGACCCGCGACCATAAAGCCTTTTCTAAAATAGACTTATAACACGCACGAGGCACTTGGCCTTGACACAACCACCTGAAATCCGGTAAAATAGGCAAAATGGGCCGTGGAGGGTGTAATGAAAAGACATACGCTCTCTGCAGTGATGAATTCCTCCGGAAAATGAGCACTTCCTTGGCCTTCGCACAGCGCCGTGCGTGTACGCTGCCTGTGCCAATGCTGACAACTCAATTGCAGATGGGGATCGAATATGGAAGCGCGACGATGCACTGCCACACGGAGAAGCTGTATTCTCGGAACGGCGTTGACGGCCCTGATGGCCTTGGCAGCGGCGCCTCGGATCGCTGACGCCAAATCGCTGTACGTCATTACGCAGATCACCAACCAATATCGAGATATACCGATACAGGCGTATGACATTGCGCCCGACGGTACGCTGACCCTTCAGGCCGCTTACCCGGTTCCCTTTCAGGGCGCCGGGCTGGTCGGATTGGCCGTGGATTCCGACTCGGAATCCCTCTTTCTGACCTTTGAAAAGTACAACAAGATTCAGGCCCTGGATGCCCGAACCCTGACCGCAACGGGCATGGTGGTCGCGCCGGCAGCCACCAATCTCGCCGGTATCGTGTACGATCACGATAAAAACCTCCTTTACTGCGTAGACCGCGGGACCCAGAACCTGTACGTCTACCGGTGGAACTCCGAACAGAAGAAACTGACCGCCATCCCGGGGGCACCGTTCGCGCTGACCAATGCCACAGCCTACGGAATTGCGCTCGACGAGATAAGCGACCGGCTGTACGTGGCCAACCTGACAAAGCAGGTCACGGTCTACGATACGTCGACCTGGGCTCTCGTGCGGACGATCTCTCTCAGCCGCCCGGCAGTCAGTATCGCGGTAGATCCCAGGCGGCGCTATCTCTATACAGGAGCTGGTTTTATCAGCAATTTCGACCTGGTCCAGTACGACTTGGCGCGCGAAACGGAGAAGACGGTCCGAGTGGATCCCGAGGCAGGCGTCATGGGCCTCGGCGTGAACGTCCGGACGGGATTCGTATATGTCACCACGGGACAAAACAACATGTCGGGAGGAGACGATCTGCTGGTTTTCAACAACTCCCTCGCGCTGATCCAGGTGATCGAAGAAATAGGGAATCCAACCGGTCTGGCGATTCCGGAGGGCCATACGAGCTACAATCCCCTCAATCTTAGCAAAGCCGTGGAGGCGCCGCTCGAGTCGAAAACAACCGAAAACGGCCTGGTGCTCATCCCGGCCGGAGAGAAGTTCACCTATTCCATCTGTTTCGATCCCGCCGATTTCGCCGTCACAAATGTGAATCTCGTCGACACGTTGCCGGCGGAAGTAGCCTTCGTACGCGCTGACGGGGGCCAGGCTCCCGGCCGATACGAGCCTGCCAGTCACGTCTATATCTGGGAAAACGTCCCGCTGTCTGGAAACGAACCGGTGTGTTTGGATCTGGTTGTCCGCCTCAAGCGTGATACCCCGCCCGGCACAATCGTTACGAATCTGGTCACCATTCGCACCAACCAGACCCCTCCGACGACGATGGGCGTCGATCTGGTGGCCGACGAAGGTCTGAATTCCCCGTTGAGCATCAGTAAGACGGTCGTCGGCGACACAGAGTTCCAATACGTTCAGGCCGGGGAGCAGTTGATCTACTTGATCTGCTTTGCGAACAACGACGAAGTTCACGAGGTCGAGGAGGTACTCGTAACAGACGTTCTCCCAGACGAAGTGACTTTCGTCCGCACCGACGGCATTGGCACGACGGGCGCTTATGATCTGCTGAGTCATACCTGTACCTGGTTCTACCCGCGCCTGGCACCGGGGCAAAGGGAATGTGTCGAGCTCGTTGTGCAACTGGACGCAGAACTGCCCTCCGGCACAACCGTGACCAACACGGCCACGATTACGAGTGCCGGAACCACCACCCAGGAAACCAGCGTCGACGTGGTTACAGGGTACAAACCGCTGGGTCTGGACAAGAGCGCCGTCGCCGAGCGCTCCGACGCCGTCGTGCCTTTGGAGCACGTCGAGCCGGGGCAAGAGTACATCTACCAGATCCGCTTTGACAATTTGGCCAACGGACGCACCGTGCACAACGTCGTTCTTACGGACCATTTGCCGGCGGAAGTGGCCTTCATTGACACCGAGGGCGGTGGCGTAACAAGCGAGTATGACGCGGACAGTCATACGTGCACCTGGTTCTTCCCGGAATTGGCACAGGATGCATCCGACAGTGTCGAGGTGATTGTCAGACTCAGCGAAGATGTTGCTTCCGGGGAGATCGTGACGAATACCGTCGTGATCGACAGCGACGAGACCCCCTCAACGAGTGCGACCGCCAATCTGGACGTTCTGATCGGATACCAGCCGCTCGGACTGAGCAAGAGCGCCGTCGCCAAAGACGCGGACGCGAAGGAGGCATTGGAATACGTCGATCCGGGGCAGGAGTTTGTCTACCAGATCTGCTTCGACAATCTGGGAAACAACCGCACGGTGCATAATGTGGCGATTGTGGATCGTTTGCCGGACGAGGTGACTTTTGTAGGCGCCGACGGCGATGGTTCCTTTGGCGAATACGACCGTGATGAACACACGTACGCGTGGACGTATCCCTGGCTTCTACCCGGCGCCGGTGACTGCGTGGAGGTCGTGGTACGGCTTATCGAGAGCATCGCTCCCGGCAGCGGGGTGACAAACCACGTCGTGATCAGCAGCGACGAGACGCCCTCGACAACCGCCAGCGCGCGTGTGACGGCGGGAGGCACGGTACTGCGGCTCAGCAAGACCGTCGTAGGCGGGATCGTGGATGGCCCCAACGAAAAGGGACAGTTTGTCGTGGACCCCGGGACAGACGTCACCTACACCCTCTGTTTTGAGAATGCCTCCGAAGAGACGCTGACGCACCTGGAGATCGTGGACACGCTGCCCGAACAAGTCAGCTTCGTGACTGCCGACGGCGATCAGGAATCGGGAGCCTATGACGCCAGGACGCATACGTACACGTGGTTCTACGGAACGCTGGCTCCGAAGGCCCGCGCGTGCCTGGAACTGGTCGTCCACGTGGATGACCGTCTGGAACCGAACGTTGTGATCACGAACAGCGCGACGATCCGGTGCAAGCAGGTGCCGGAAACGACAACCACCCAAGTCGAGATTGTCACAAGCGAGGACGACGGAGGCGGGCCCGG
>JAFGCA010000582.1 GCA_016932895.1 Sedimentisphaerales bacterium
AACCCCGAGTGGTTCGACGTGATCGTCACGGGCAACATGTTCGGCGACATCATCACCGACCTCGGCGCCATCACGCAGGGCGGGATGGGCATCGCGGCCGGCGGCAACATCAATCCCGAGGGCGTCAGCATGTTCGAGCCCATCGGCGGCAGCGCCCCGAAGTATACGGGCCAGGGCGTCATCAATCCGCTGGCGGCCATCTGCTCGGCCCAGATGATGCTCGATACGCTCGGCGAAACCAAGGCGGCCGAAGCCATCGAGCAGGCCGTGATGTACGTCACCGGCGAGAAGCTCCAATCCCTCGCCGCCGGACGCATGGGCTACTCCACCAGCGAAGTCGGCGATCTCGTCGCCGCAAAGGTCGCGGGATAGAACCGTGCGGCGGATCTTTGCCGGGTCCGCGAAGCTTGTTCTCATTGCCAGTGCGCCCCGGTCCCGCGACCGGGGCGCGGCATAACACAGCGTATGGGAGAGGATCGGATCGAACGCGAAGGGGGCCTTGCTTCACCGCTAACAGGAGCCAGACATGGGCACGTATGCGCAACGATTCACATTGACGATCCTGCTCTTCGTCGCCGTCCTGGGCACAGACGGACAGTGCCGGGATGCGGCCGGACCGATCACTCTGACCAGCTTGCTGGAAGAGATGGTGGACCGCGACGGTTTGGCGCGGTTTCCTCGTCCGCGGTACCGGTCGCTTCAGGCATCGAGCTACAATCGCGCGTCGGTGCACCGGGACAAGCCGGGCTGGTTTGCCGACAGCGACGGGCTTGGCTTCATCCGGACCGAGACGGTCGACGGGAAGACCGAGTGGGTCGTCATGGAACACGACGGGCCCGGGTGCATCACGCGCATCTGGACGCCGTTTTTCTACTACAATTTCAACGAGCGCGTCGGCCCCGACGTCAGAATCTACCTGGACGGAGCGGCCGAACCGGTCATCGAAGAGAGCCTGATCAAGCTCATAACGGCGAAGGGGTTCGCCAAGCCTCCTTTTGCCGCTTTCACCGCGCGGGCGGGCGATCTGTATCTGCCCCTGCCCTTTGCCAGAAGCTGCAAAGTCACGATGACGGGAAAGCCCTTCTATCACATCATCAACTACCGCGCCTACCCGCCGGGGACGGCGGCCGAGTCGTTCAGCATGGCCCGCTACGAAGCGGCGGATGTAGAGAGAATCGGCAAGATGCTCTACGCGGCGCCCGAAGCGAAAGCGGGCGCATCTGTCACGGTCGCTCCCGGTGACAGTCATGTAGCACCGCTGCCTGCCGGTCCGGCCGCCGTGCGAAACGTCACGATCCGCCTCACCGCCGACGAACTCAACGCTGCGTTGCGCTCGATCGTTCTGACGATGACCTGCGACGGCGAGCAGACCGTCTGGTGTCCGGTCGGTGATTTCTTCTGCTGCGCCGACTCGCTGCATCCGCTGCACACGTGGGAGCGCACCGTCACCGCCGACGGAACGATGACGTGCCGCTGGGTCATGCCATACGAAACGTCCGCCGAGATCAAAGTCCTCAACCTGGGAAAGCAACCGGTGGCGGTAGCCCTGAGCGCGATGGCGCGACGCTGGGACTGGGACGCGCGGTCGATGTACTTCCACGCGAACTGGCGGCCGGACGAAATCGTGCCGGGAACGCCCTTTGCGGATTGGAACTTCGTCGACATCCAGGGCCGGGGCGTGTACGTCGGGGACGCCTGGACCGTGCTGAACATCGAGGACGGCTGGTGGGGTGAAGGCGACGAGAAGATCTACGTGGACAACGCCTGGAACAAGGGCTTCCCCACGCACTTCGGCACGGGCACCGAGGACTATTACGGCTGGGCCGGCGGCGTGAATCCCACGCGCGCCGACGAGTTCGACGAGCCCTTCATCGCCAACGTGCGCGTGGGCGGGTTGGGCCCCGCCGGCCAGACGCGCGGCTACAACATCTGCACGCGCACGCGCAGCCTCGACGCCATCCCGTTTGACCGCCGCCTGCGGTTCGATATCGAAGCGTCCTTCGGCACGCAGATGCGAAAGCCGTGGGATTTGCTCGGATACTCGGCGGTGACGTTCTGGTACGCGCGGCCCGGCGCGACGTGCAACCGCCCGGCGCAACCGCAGGCGGTCGCCAGGCCCATCGTGTCCATCCCCCGGCTGCAGAAGGCCGCCGGCGAAATCGAACGCGAGGCAAAGCAAGCCAACCGGTAAGTATCATAGACCATGGAGCACATGATGCCTCAGACGACCACCTCATCTGGCAAAACCGTTCTTGTCCTCATGTTGCTTGTCTCAGGATTGGGGGCCGGGGCCCGCGCCGAAGAAACGGATTTTCCGTTGCCCAACGCGAGGCAGCTTGCCTGGCAGGAAGCGGAATTGGGCGTGGTGTTTCACTACGACCTGCATGTCTTCGACGGTAAGAAATACGGACAGGGCGGCAATCGCATCACGCCGATGCCCGATTACAACATCTTCAATCCGCAGCGCCTCGACACCGACCAATGGATCCGTGCGGCGAGAGACTCCGGGGCGCGGTTTGCCATCCTGACGGCGACACACGAAACGGGCTTTGCCCTCTATCAGTCCGACGTCAATCCGTATTGCCTCAAGGCGGTCAAGTGGCGTGACGGCAAAGGCGACGTCGTCCGCGAGTTCGTCGATTCCTGCCGCAAGTACGGTCTCAAGCCGGGCATCTACGTGGGGATTCGCTGGAACTCGTTCTTCGGCGTGCACGATTTCCAGGTCAACGGCGAAGGGAAGATCCGCGACAATCGCCAAGCCTATTACCGCAGGATGTGCGAGGGCATGGTCCGCGAGCTCTGCACCCGTTACGGCGAACTGTTCGAGATCTGGTTCGACGGCGGCGCCAGCCATCCCGACAAGGGCGCTCCCGACGTCCTGCCGATCGTCAAGCAGCACCAACCCAACTCCCTCTTCTACCATAACGAACAATTAGCCGAGGCCCGCTGGGGCGGCTCCGAATCGGGAACAGTCCCCTACCCGTGCTGGGCAACGTTCCCCAATTCCTACTCGCACGGCAGTGACAGCCCGGGCGAGCACCTCAGATTGCTTCGGACAGGCGACCCCAACGGCGCCTACTGGATGCCGGCGATGTCGGACGCGCCGCTGCGCGGCTACCACGGCCGGCACGAGTGGTTCTGGGAGCCGGGCGATGAGGAGCACATCTATCGGCTGGAGCAGCTCGTGCAGATGTACTACCGTTCCGTGGGGCGTAATTCGACGTTGATTCTCGGCTTGACGCCCGATCCCAACGGCCTGATGCCGGCGCCCGATGCGGCGCGTCTCAAGGAGTTTGGCGCTGAAATCCACCGGCGCTTCAGCAAGCCAATCGCCATAGCCAATAACGTAGGATGGGCTTCAGCCCATGCTGAAAGAAACAGAGAGGCCGTGGGACCGCATGGGCTAAAGCCCATCCTGCTCCTGGACCTCAAACGACCCACACAGATCAATCACGCCGTCCTCATGGAGGACATCACGAAGGGAGAAAGAGTCCGAGCCTACGTGCTCGAAGGCCTCTGCGACGGAACCTGGATCGGACTGGCCGAAGGCAGTTGCATCGGTCACAAGCGCATCGAGCCATTCGACGACGCGACGGTAACGAAGGTCCGGCTCAAGATCACAAAGGCCGTCGCCAGACCCCTCATTCGGAACCTATCGGTCTTCTGCGTCCGATGACCGTCGGCGTACGACGGACCCGGAGGCGTTATACGATGAAAACCTCTTTGTCGATTGTCATGGTATCGCTCATCTGCTGCCCTGCCGGCGGCACCGAGAGCTTCGCGGCTCATTGGGAATTCGTGGGAGTGGCGGTCTCGGAACCCGACTATCACGTCTGGGGATCGTCCCCCATCCTCGGTCCCGAAGGGAAGGTGCATCTCTTCGTCGCCCGCTGGCCCCGGCAGTACCACGTCGATCCGGGGTGGCGCTCGCACAGCGAGATCGCCCATTACGTGGCGGACGGGCCGGAAGGACCGTTCCGGTTTTGCGAGGTGGCCTTGGCCGGGACGGGCCGGGACACGTGGGACAAATACGGCGCGCACAACCCGGCCATTCACAAGGTGGGGGACCGCTACGTCCTGCTCTACATTGCCAACGACGATCCGCGCCGACCCGCCCATCCGGCGAACCAGCGTATCGGCATGGCGCTGGCAACCAGCTTGCACGGGCCGTGGCGCAAAGCGGGCACGGACGGGATGATCCTGGCGCCGCCGGCAGATCCGAAGTACTGGAACTACAGGGCAAGCAACGGCGTCAACAACCCGGCCTTTCTGCAACACCCCGATGGGGGATTCTTCCTCTACTTCAAGAGCCAGGGCGGGAAGATGGGACTGGCCGTCGCGCAACATCTCGAAGGGCCCTACGTCCAGTTGCCCTTCCCGGTGACACGGAACGAGCGCGCCGTCGAAGACGGATACGCGTTCATCATGGACGGCAAGTTCCGCCTCCTGACGACGGACAATCACAGCCTGCTCAAGGCCGGCGGCGGCATTCTGTGGACCTCCGACGACGGAATTCACTT
Source organism: Sedimentisphaerales bacterium (assembly GCA_016932895.1). Next base: position 4,521 of record JAFGCA010000582.1, read on the forward strand.
CGACCGCGCCGAGCCCGGATTCGATCTGATCGAAACCTACGTGGGCAAAGACAAGCTCAAGAACGCCGTGCGACACTACGGCGGCAAAATCAAGTTCGAGCGGCCCCAGGTCCTGCTCATCGACGGCAAGCCCAAATATCTGTACGCCCCCTCAGGCTACAATATCTTCGGCGGATCGAGCACGGTCAGCTACGTCCTCCGCTTTGGCGAATGAACGCGTTCGACCAGCAGGGGAGCCTCGGGCGAAACAGGCCGTCGCGACGCAAATCGTGTCTGTGCAGTCTTTCGGGCACCATTCTTTTGGACCCTGGACAGCTACGGGTGCCAGGGTCTTTTCACACACACCACAAATCTACGTTCGGGGGTTGACCGGAAAGGCAGGATTTGGTATAAACGGTAAGATATAGTAGATGGTCTTTGCCGAGGAGGACGGTCCATGCTTCGTACAATCCCTACTGCAGTTGCCCTCATAGCGTGTTTTTGTGTGGCCCCGGCGTTTGCGCAGCCGGACCCCTTCGTGAGTCTGACGCTGAATCCTGTCAGTCAGACGGTGGGTCTGGGCGAAACGGCCGATGTTGTCATTGGCATATCCGGACTGGGCGACTTCACCCCTCCGGCCCTGGGAGCGTTCAATCTCGGCCTCGGCTTTGACCCGGCCATTCTTAGCCTCAACACGGTTGTCTTCGGCGATCAGGTTGCCGGGATCGACCATCTGGCACCGGGTGGACCTGGAGGCTCGATCACGGATTTCGGCCTCTCCACTCCCGACACTCTGGTCATGTACGAAATCTCGCTGGAGTCGGTCCCAGACCTGGTGGCCCTCCAGCCGGGCGCATTCGATCTGGCCACTGTGACCTTCAACACCGTTGGGCCGGGGACCAGCCCGCTGCTCCTCGGAAGCATCGTACTGAGCGATGAATGGGGCAATCCGTTGTGGCCGAACCAGTTGTTCGTCCCCGCTGAGATTACCGTCACATCCTGCGTCCCGGCCCCGGGGGCGCTGCTGCTGGGGATCGCCGGAGTCGGGTTCTTCGCGCGGTGGCGCAAAAACCACCTTGTGTAACGAGCTACCATCAACAAGGCCTGCGCCTTGCTGCTACCACTTGGATACGTCTGCTGTGCGTCGACCGTTGGTTCGAAGCATGTGACCAATGCAGACAATGTACGGGCCCTCACTCCTCTTCGAGGATAGTGACGGTCCCGCGGTCGGCGTCCACGCGGAGCATCTGGCCCGTTTTGATGATTTTCGAGGCGGGACCGACGTTGGCGACGGCGGGGATACCGTACTCGCGGGCGATGATCGCGCCGTGCGAGAGGACGCCCCCCATGTCCATGACCACGCCGGCGGCCGGCAGGAAGTACGGCGTCCAGGCCGGGTCGGTGAAGGGCGCGACCAGGATCTCGCCCGCCTCGACGTGCTGGTTATCGTCGGTGCGCAGGACGACACGGGCCAGGCCGGTGACAACGCCGGGAGAAACGGCGATGCCGTTTAGGACTTTCACATCGGTATCGACTTGCGGCGCCACGTGCTTGTCCGGATCGAATCGGCCGATCACCACCGGCGGCGGCGCGAGCGCGCAATTCCTCTCGTATTCGGCCCGGCGGGTCGCGATGCGCGCGGTCACGTCGAAGTCGACCGTACCGCTGACAACAGGCTGGACCTCGGGGATCTCCAGGAAGAAGATATCGTCGCGATGCGCCAGGGTCCCTTTCTCTTGCAAGCGCTGACCCAACGCCAGCAGGATGCGACGGAAGGCAGCAACCTGGCGGACGGCTTCGTTCTTCCAGTTCTCCCGGTCGCGAGCCACCTTCCGGGTGCGCTTTAGGGACCAGTTGAAGATCCCGCGCTTGATGCGGCTCTTGAGCTTCTGTCGGCATCGCTCGGCCAGTTCGGCACCGGCCCGGGCAAGCTGTGCCTGCTTCTGGACGGGATCGATCCGGTCGACCGAACGGAGGTAATTGCGTACGAGGTCCAGGACGTAGTCCGGCGTCTCGGCCCAGCGGGCGTTGATGAACTCCAGTTCGCCGCGGCAATGGTGCCCATGTTCGGTCATAAACCGGTCCCAGGAATCGAGAAACTGCGGACCGGCCTTGGTGTCACCGAGCCTGGACCGAATGTCGCCCCAGTTGGCGTCGGACAGGACGATGTGTTCCGTCTCCGGATCGTCGTGTGCCAGGGCGGCGAGGCGCCACAGGTCGAGCCCCGCTTCGGTATCGGCGATGCCGCCCTGAGCGGCGAGGAGTCTGTAGGCTGACGTCATATCCTCGTCACCGAGCCAGCGCTGGCAGACCTTCTGAAACAGGGCGATGGCCAAGCCACCCGGCAGGAGGAAGAGCAAATTGATGTCTTTGAGGTTGTCATGGAGTGTCTCACCGATCATCCGAGCCAGTTCATCGGTGCTGGTGGCGTCAACGTCGAGACGATCCAACTCGTCGTTTCGCGCCGTGAATCGAGCCATATAGGCGTCGCCCCTCCTGGTTCGGTTGGAGTAGATTTCATACATGTTGCGTGGCCAGGAGAGGATGTATTTGGGCCAACTGAAGCCCACGTCAGGCAGGTCTTCCTCGGTTATGTCCAACTGGCCCAGTTCGTCCATTCTGGCCTGATCGCCACCAAACATGCTATTTAGCCGCGTTATTTTGGACAGTGGTATGACTCGATGGATCGCGGCCATTCCCGGGTTGGCGTGCCAGTAGAGGCGGCCGGCGACGAGTCCGGCCGGGGGATACTTCGCTGCGTCCCAACCTACAAGACGCGCCAACCCACCCATCAGCGGTATGAGCATCTCCCGCATCATCGACCAGGTCATGGGCGTCAAGACATCGGGGGCGACTTCGCCCAGGTTGGAGTTGGTCCAGACCTGGCGGTCGGCCCAGGGCTTCGGCTCGGGGATGACAGTGATGGGTCGGCTTTGGAGGAACCAGAGCCGGCCGCTGCGGACGGCCCATTCGATGTCTTGGGGGCATCCCAGCTTCTCCTCAATGCTCCTGACGCGGCGTGCCAGTCGCCTGGCCGTCTTGATATGCAGAGACGGCTCGGAGGCGCTCGAAGAGGCGCTCATTGTGTAGCTGCGCAGACCCTCGGGGGAATCCCAGCAAATCAGGGATAGCTTCTTCTTGCGCAGGACCAGACGATCGGGGCGGACCCTGCCCGAGACGAGCGCATCGCCCAGGCCGCGACAGGACTCGATAACAATCCGACTGGGGCTGCCGGTGATCGGATCGAGGGTAAATGCGACGCCGGCGGCCTCGGCGTCAATCTGCCGTTGCACGATGACCGCCATCTCGACCTGTTCGTGGTCGATCCCGTTGCGGCGGCGATACTCGAAGGCCCGCTCGGTCCACAGCGACGCCCAGCACTTCTTGATCGCCTCCAGGCAGCCCTCCAGCGAGGTCACGTTCAGAACCGTCTCGTATTGCCCCGCAAACGAGTGCCCGGGCAAATCCTCGGCCGTCGCCGAGGAGCGTACGGCCACGGTGTCGGTCCCGAGTCGGTTGTATGCCGCTGCCATCGATTCACGAAGATGGTCCCGAAGAGGCTGGTCGACAATGAGCTGCCGAATTCGCGCAAGGACCGGCTGCGGGTTGTCTGTCTGGGCGTCGAGCGCCTGGACCAGTGATGCGATGCGCGTGCGAAGGTCATCGGCGTCCAGATGTTCTTCGAACGCCGAGGTGGTCAGGAAGAAGCAGAGAGGGACCTTCATGCCAAGGCTGTGGAGTCTGCACAGACTCGCCGCCTTCGGGCCAACGAGAGGGCCGTCTGAGGGTTTCAACCGTTTTGTCGGCCAGACAATGAGCTTCACATGTACCCCGTGTGCGCAGCGCTCTATGCGATGTCACGGCGCGGGTTGATCAAAGGCCACACGAGTAAAGGAAGAACGCCTTGCCGATGATCTGATCGTTTCGGACGGAGACATCCGGCTCACCGTTCCGGCGAACCACGACAGTGTCCCGACCCGCGTTGACCTGCCTGACGATGCCGACCTTGCAATCCGCGTCGAGCCGGAAAACGATCACGTCATTGGCGTCTACGTGCCTGCTGAGCTTGTTCACCAGGACCCTCGAATGCGCCGGCACCCGCGGAGACACCGAATCCGTCGTCACCCGGAACGCTTCGAGGGCCGTGGCCTTGAGCGCGAACGCCAGGACGACTGCCGCTGCCAGGTTCAGAGGCAGACGCCGTGCCTGTTTCTTGAGATAGGTCCTGAACCGACCTTTGGCCCGTGCGATCATCGTCCCCAACTCTTCCGGACTCCCAAATTCCTTCTCTACCATTTTCATAACCTCGCTTTCCGATCGATTCTGTCTCTCGCCGGCGTCTAACAACTCCGACAGGTGACACTGGAGCTCACCCCGGACGCGTCGGGCGTCCCGAGGCGCCAGATCCGCGATTTCGACGATCCTGTTCAGGTATTGTTCAAGAAGGTGCATGGGCGGACCTCAACACAAGGGTCATGCCTCTGACGATCTCCGACCAGGTCTCCAGGTCTTTCTCAAGAGATCGTTTTCCCTTGGGGGTCAGTTCGTAGTAGAGACGTCTGCGGCCGCCGGCCGGGTCTCTTTCCTCTCTGCTGGTACGGATCAGTCCCTTCTTCTCCAGGGAATACAGCAGCGGGTACAGCGTGCCCTGGCCGATGGAGAAGACCTGTTCGCTCCGCAGGGCCAGGGTCGTGGCAATCTCATATCCGTACATCGGGCGCCGGGAGAGCAACTCCAGCACCAGCGTACGCACGCACCCCTTACGATACTGCACTCGTGAATCCATTGAGCTACCTTGCATTGAATACTATGTACTACATAGTATCGCAATCCAACGCGGAGTCAATAGATTTTTCGAGACTGTAGCAACGTTACAGAGCATAGTTATCCCGTTTCGCGGCGTTGTTGATGAAGGGTGACGGTGGTCCGGCGGCGTGCAGGAG
>JAFGCA010000062.1 GCA_016932895.1 Sedimentisphaerales bacterium
CGTTTCTCTCGTTCGCGGGAATCGAGCCGCCCCGCCATATGCAGGGACACGTCACTCTCGGCCCCGAAAAGCGGACGCGGACATGCGTGCTGGCCGCCAGGGACCGCTGCGACGAAACGGAAGACCGCATCCGCTGCGTGCGCTCGGCGCGGTACAAGTACATCCGCAACTACCACCCGGAGCGGCCTTACACGCAATTCAACGCTTACAAGAAGCTGCAATACCCCGTGCTGACGCTGATGCAGGTGTTGAACGAGCAGGGCCGTCTAACGCCGGAACAGGCGAGATTCATGGCCCCGACCCGGCCGAAGGAAGAGTTGTACGATCTGCAGGAGGACCCGCACGAGCTGCGCAATCTCGTCGATAACCCTGAGCTCAAGAAGGTGCTCGATACGCACCGCGCAATCCTCGATGACTGGACCCAGGCCACAGGCGACCGGGGCGAGACTCCCGAAGATCCACAGGTCGTCGCCTACTGGCGGGACGAGATGGCGAAATACTACCAAGAGCGAATGGCCGAACGCGGCCTGTCCCCCGACATCTCGGACGAGGACTATCTCAAGTGGTGGGAGCAAAAACTCCTTGGCCAGGATTCCGCTTGACGGCCACTCCGCCTCGGAGTATGATAATCACAGTACAACTGGTTGAGACCGCAACGAAATAACGAATGGTGAAACAACCCGTTCTGAGAACCTACATTATGGCCGGCGCCCGACGTATCCCGTACCATCAGCAGAATGTCGCCGACTTCGAGGACCTCGCCGAGTTCAACCTGCTCAGCAATACGATGCTCGCGAAGCTGGCCCCCGTCGGGTGCATGGAGACTCTTCTTGCAGAGCACATCGTCAGCCTGTCGTGGCGGCTCAAGCGAGCGGCCTACATGCAGAACGTGGTCGTGGAGCACATCAGCGCAGAAGCGGCAAAGATGCGGGCCAAACAGGCTGAATCGGTTTCGCCGGAGGCAGCCAATCAGCAAATAGACGGCCACATTGTCGCTGACGAAAGAACCGCGGTCGTTCGCGCGGTCCTCCGGGACTTCGGCGACACGAAGGTCATTGAAGGTCTGCGAAGATACGAGCGGCAAATCCAGAAAAGTCTTCGGAAGGCCCACACCGAGTACCAGCGATTCCAGCGCCACCGGCAAGAGGAATCCGGCAAAGGGCGGACTATCGACGAGCCACCGACCGACTGGTAGAAATGAGGCCCGGCCTCCCACTGCGCAAGAGAGAAGCACTGATCCCCGGATAGACCAGCCTGACCGTTTTTGAATCAAGCCACGGTAGAAGCCGCCGGGACCAGACCAGTCATCAGGAATATGGTGAAGCGCCTCATACCACCGTCGCGAGTCGGCTTGACCATCTCCGCCGCGGTGACATGGTGAACCTGCTCGAAACCCGCATTTACGAAGGCCGTGCACAACTCCGCGCGGTCGAATCCGAAGTGCAGAACGCCCTGGTTGTCGCTGTGAAACTGGCCGTCGTCCAGGTCAAGGTCAGCAAGGCACAATCGGCCGGAGGGCGAAACGACCCTGCGGAACTGGCGCAGGAGGGCGCCGATGTCCCGGATGTGATGCAGCGTCATGCTGCTCACAACCAGGTCGTAGACGCCGGGCAGAGTATCGCCCTTCTCGATATCGAGGCGCAGGGTCCTGACGTTGCTCAGCTTCTGCTTCATGACTTTCGCGGCCAGAACGTCCAGCATGCCCTGTGAGCTGTCCACGCCGGTAACGGAACGCACGAGCGGCGCCAGCCGCAGCGAGATCAGCCCCGTGCCGCAACCAAAGTCCAGCACGTCCATCCCGGCATTCAGTGTCACCTCGCGAAGGATGGTGTCGGCCACCTCGCCGGCCAATCGGACCCGGCCGGGATTCTCGTCCCACGCCGCCGCCTCTTTATCGAAATCCCGCCTCTCATCGCTCATGCCGTCAATACCTCCCGTACGCGACGGTACTGTGCTTCGATCATGTCCCTCGCAGGCTGGATCAGCGAGGCCCAGTTGTCTTCCACGCGCTGCCGCAGCCAATCCCGGCCTTCGGTAAACTCAAACCGGCGGACTCGGAACACGTAGTAGCACCAGTAAGCATGCCTGACGATCTGCGACATCGCATCGGCATTCGACACGCAGACTTCCTCGATCAGCCCGCCCCCAACCTGCACCGGCGATGAATGCGATAGAATGCACGCCGCCACGCGCTCGATCCGCTCGGAAGGATAGCCGCGATCCTGCAATATCTTCCGGGCGATCTCCGCGCTCACGGCAGGATGCCTGGCGAGGACCGAGAAATCCTGAATGGCAGAAATGTCATGAAGCCATCCCGCCAGTTCGACGATCTCCGGATCGGCCCCGAGTTCCTCCGCCAACCGCCCCGCATATGCGACGACAACGGCCAAATGCTTGTCGAAGAATGCCGGCCCAAATGCATTGACGCTGCCGTTGCACTCGTTGAAAACGTGTTCTTTTACTGCTTCTACAATCACAATGGCCCAATACCGACAATCCGTCCATCCACATACACACCTCCGCTGTTTTTCCCATCATATCGTATGGACTATACCCAGGCAACGAGTTGACCACTCCGGCACGGAGTGAAGACACAATCCGCCGAGCAGGCGCCAAAAGGCCGCAGTCACCATCAACGATTTGCCCGCCCTTGATTTTCGTGACACCGGCGTTGCGGTTTCGGGGGAATTGCGATATTTTGGGCAGAGTGAACAGGCCAGTGGGCCGGTCGGATTTTCGATTTGGCATTGGAGATTCGTGCCAGCGGGCGCAAGGAATGGGCTCAATCGTAAGTAGTAGATCCAACATGCTAAATCTCACGGGGCAAGCGCGATGGCGAAAGACATGGAGCAGCTTTACCAGGAGCGGTTGAGGCGGTATGTCACGGCGATGCGGAATGAGAAGCCGGATGCTATCCCCATTCGGCCGTTCGTCGCGGAGTTCACCGCCCGGTACGCCGGTTTTACCTGCCAGGACGTGGCCCACGACTACAACAAGGCATTCGAGGCAGCGGTGAAGTGCGCCAAGGACTTCGACTGGGACGCCGTGGTCGCCAACATGGTCTACGTCTGGACGGGGCTGGCCCAGGCGGCGGGACTTCGCTATTACGGCATCCCGGGCATCGGCATCCCGCATACGGTCGGCTTCAACTACATCGAGCCGCCCGAAGAGAAGGCGTTCATGAAGCCGGACGAGTACGACGCCCTGATCGCCGACCCGACGGGCTTTCTCTACAACACCTGGCTGCCGCGCGTCTCGACGGAGGTCAGCAGAATCGGAGAGGCATCCACCTACCGCAACAACCTGGCGATGGTCAAAAGCGCGATGGCGATGCTGCAATACTTCTACGCCTTCGGGCCGCAGGTCGCAAGGCTGCAGTCGGAGTGCGGCACGGCCTCGGCCATCGCGGGAATCTTCAAGGCCCCGTTCGACATTCTGGCCGACAAGCTGCGGGGCTATATCGGCCTGACGATGGACATGCAGACACAGCCCAAGAAGGTGCTCCAGGCATGCGAGGCCCTCATGCCGCACCTCGTGCACGTGGGCCTGACAAGCTGCGACCCGAGCGGGCTGGTGCCCATCGGTTTCTGGATGCATCGCGGCTGCGTGCCGTTCGTCAATCCCAAGCAGTTCGAGTCACACTACTGGCCCACGCTCAAGCCCTGCATCGAGGAGCTCTGGAAAAACGGCCACCAGACGCTCTTCTACGCGGAGGGTCGGTGGAAGCACCATTTCGACGCCTTCCGTGAACTGCCCGACCGCAGCATCGTCTATCACTGCGACCAGGACGACATCTTCGAGGTCCACCGCAGACTGCACGACAAGTTCGCCATCAGCGGCGGCATCCCGAACATGCTGCTGAGCTACGGCAAATCGGAAGAGGTGCGCGAGTTCGTCCTGCGGGTCATCAAGGAGGTGGCCAAGGACGGCGGCTACATCATGGACGCCGGGGCGATCATGCAGGACGACACGAGCGTCAAGAACATGCAGGTAATGACGCAGGTCTGCCGCGAGCACGGCGTGTACTCGTCCGGCACATACAAGGAGCCGACCGCGACGCCGCCGGCCGATCTGCCGTCGTCCGTGGAGTCCCGCAAGAAGGTCACAGGCATGGCGGGCCGGCCGACGCCGAAAATCAAGCCCGGCGTGTGCTTCCCGTGGGAGCAGCGGGTCAAAGACCTGCCCGAGATCACCGGTGACAAAGCCATGATCCAGCGCATCTGGGAAGACATCGACGGCCTGGGCAACATGTACATCTGGCAAATGCTGCTGTCGTTCTAGCCGCGAAGGAGGATACACATGGGTCGTCAGATCGGACGTCGCACTTTTCTTAAAAAAGCCGCCGCTGTGACCGGCGCCGGGATCGCGCTGCCGTATTTCGTCCGGCCCTCAGCGTTGGGCGCGGCGGGGACGACGCCGCCCAGCGAGCGGATCACCCTCGGCATGATCGGCACGGGGCAGCACGGCCGGGAGATGAACATTCGCATGTTCCTCACCTATTCCGACGCTCAGATCCTCGCCGTCTGTGACGTGGATCCCGAGCAAAAAGAGATGGCCCGCGAGATGGTCAACGGCAAGTATGAGAACAAGGACTGTACCGTCTGTAGTGACTTCAGAGAAGTGCTGGCCCGCAACGACATCGACGCGGTGATGATCTCGACGCCGGACCATTGGCACGTGCCCATCGCC
>JAFGCA010000583.1 GCA_016932895.1 Sedimentisphaerales bacterium
ATGTCGCGATCTACACCTGCGGGCTGGCCTGGCTCTCGGTTCTGGTGCATCTGGTCGGGCGGGGGCTTGGAGGTCGGGGCGTTCTGGCCGTCGGGTTGTACCCGTTCCTCCTTGGTGACGCCCTGAAGATCGCGCTGGCGGCGATTTTGCTGCCGGCCGGTTGGAAAATGATTCGATATTTTGGGTTTGAAAAAGGGACCCGGATGCGGTAGACTAACCTCGATCCAGATGTTTCATGGCGTTTGGGGAATAGTGTAACGGTAGCACGACTGACTCTGGATCAGTTAGTCGAGGTTCGAATCCTCGTTCCCCAGATTGTATCGTGGTGGTGAGGCCGGTGTGATGTAGCCTGGAGAGGGTACAGGATGAAAAGACTCCGAGCCATTTTGGTGCCGGCCACGGCGATTCTCGTTGCGCTGGTTTGGTCCGATGCGCTCGTCGCGACAGAGGCGGAGCGTTCGGCGGATTCGGGCGCGCGCGGGGGTGCTGCGCCGGAGGGCGCGGTCGGTCTGGCCTGGCGTTACGTCGGCGATGAGGGCATCGAGAGCGATCCGGCGGTGATCTTCACCGAAGATTTCGAGGCCGATACGCTCGATGGCGTTTGTTCCCGCTGGGAAAGCGTGCGGAACCGTGACCTCATGTCGTTTTCGTCCGATGTCCCGCGAGACAGCAAGGGCGTGCATTCCCTTTTGATGACCCACATCGGCGGCGAGAGCACCGGGGGACATCTCTACCGGCGCCTGCTGCCGGGATACGACAAGCTCCACGTCCGGTTCTACGTGAAGTTCGATCCGGATTGTGCTCCCATTCACCATTTCGTGCACGTGGGCGGCTATCACCCCGCGACGGCGTGGCCGCAGGGGGGCGCCGGGATTCGCCCAAGCGGGAACGAGCGGTTCACCACCGGCGTCGAGCCCTTCGGTGACAAGTGGCGGTGGGATTTCTACTCGTACTGGATGCAGATGCGCTCTTCGCCCGACGGCAAATCCTGGGGACATGACTTCATCAACGATCCCCGGCTCGCCGTCAAGCGCGGGGCGTGGGTCTGCGTCGAACTGATGATGAAGATGAATGAGCCCGTGGGCGAAAGCAACGGTGAGCAAGCCTTGTGGATTGACGGGCGGCCGTGGACAAAGGACGGCCAGGTCGTCAGCCGCCTGGGGCCGGGATTTCCCCGCGGCACGTGGGTCTGGGACAGTTTTCTTCCCGACCCGACGGGCCGGCCATTTGCGGGATTCCGCTGGCGCGCGACGGAGGAACTGAAGGTGAACTTCCTCTGGCTGCTGCTCTACGTCACCGCCGCGCCGCCCGGGCACATCAGCAAGGTCTACTTTGATGATATTGTGGTAGCCCAGGAGTATATTGGCCCGATAAAGGCCGGGCCGCGTCGTTGAGACCCGGGTGCAGGAAACGGCCGTGCAGGAGGAGTGGTGCCATGTCGAGGCACTTTCGTTCGATCCGTGGCGGGAACCGCCTTTTTACGTGACCTACCGCGCCCAACGCCCCCGGTCACAGCGCAGAGGCACGGCCCTCCGGGAACAAGGATGTCAGGATGTACGTTGGCGTTAAGTCACTTTCAGGAAAAGCCGATAGGGCCGTTATAAGACCTTATGTATATGCGTTGCTGAAAGGGATAAACGGACGGGGTCAAAAGCCTCGCTATCGGCGATCGGAAAGACACCGGGGGCAGACTCCGTGAGACGCCACATTTCGGGAGGTATAGAAAGATGGCTAACGGTGGGATCAGAATCAGATTGGTTTGCACAGTTCTCGTAGCGGTTTGGAGTTCTTCGTCTTTCGGAGCGGAGGTTTCCTGGATCGCCAGCGGGTCTAAGCCTCAGCCTTCGGCATGGTCGGTTCAGCCACAACGGCCCACGCAGCATGAGGTTGTCCGCTTCTCAGGTCCCACGAGCCGGTACCTGAACCATTGTTTGGCGGAGAACGCTCTGGGCGGCAAACCGACGCTTATCATCAACAGCGCGCAACGAGCGATCGAGTTGCGCTTCGTGCCTCCGCCCAGCAAGGACTGCGTGGGCTCTGCGGAGGTCTACGGCCTGAAAGGGTCTTTCGGACCTCTGGAGCCGGGGGTGTGGATGTTTTACTGCAACCGTTCCGGCGCGTGGTTCTACCTCGAATTCGAGGTGGGCAGTGCTCCGGGACCGTCGTTGTACTACGTCGATACCCATGCCAAGGGGCGCAATGACGGTTCGAACTGGACGAACGCCTTCACCCGTCTCCAGAGCGCGTTGGCCGTGGCCAGTGGCGGCTGCGAGATTCGTGTGGCCCAGGGCGTCTACCGGCCCGATCGAGGTCCCCTGTTCTACGCCGGGGATCCGAACGCGGTCTTTCGGTTGACGCGGGGCATTGTCTTGAAGGGCGGCTATGGGGGCTCAGGTTGGCCCCGGCCGGACGAACGCGATCTGGTCGCGCACGAAACCGTGCTCAGCGGCGATCTCAGCGGCAACGATCAGGTGCCCGCCTGCCTGTGTGATATGCTCACCGATCAAAGCCGATTCGACAACAGTTACCATGTGGTCGTCACCAGCGGGGCGGATTCGACGACGGTGCTGGACGGCTTTACGATCACCGGGGGCGTAGCCGCCGGGTCGCATGAGCCCGACAAGAGAAGTTGCGGCGGCGGCATCTTCAACGCGGACGGCTCTCCGACGATTCGCAATTGCCTGATCGTGGGCAACGCCTGCGGTTTCTATGGCGGTGGAATCTACAGCAGCAGTCGCACGGCGCCGACCGTCACCAACTGTACGGTAACGGGCAACTGGGCGCAGTGGTGGGGCGGCGGCATCTACAACGAATGGGACGGCGAACTGGTTGTCACGAGGTGCGCCATCACCGGCAACGGCGCGGAGTTCCGCGGGGGCGGCCTTTGCTGTCACACCGACGGTCTGCTGGACGTGGCCAACTGCATCGTCAGCGGCAATATGGCGCTGGAGTCGAGCTTTGGCAAGGGGGGCGCGCTGTACTGCACGGCGGCCCGCGTGAATCTGCTGCATTGCACGCTCGTGGGCAATCGAGCCGGCGTCGGCAGCTCGATCGCGTGCGACTCGCTGGACCACGGCGGCACCGGGGAGATTCGGGTGGACAACTGCATTCTGTGGGATGGCGAGGAGTCCCTTCACAACGGCGATAATTCGCTGCTGGAGATCATGTACAGTGACGTGCAGGGCGGCTGGCCCGGCTCGGGCAATATCGCCGCCGATCCTCGTTTCGTGCAGATGGGGTACTGGGACAGCGGCGCGACGGCCAGAGACCCCGATGATGACATCTGGTTCGAAGGGGACTATCACCTGCAGTGGGATTCTCCGTGCATCGACGCGGGGGATCCGAGATGGATTCCGGATGCGGAGGCGACGGATCTTGACGGCCGGCCGCGCCTGTCGGGCGCGGCGGTGGACATGGGTGTGTACGAGGTGGGCAACGAGGCGCCCGTGCCCGAGGTGGGCCCCTGGCTGACCGGGTTTTCGCTGGACGGCAAGACCGGCGATCTCACCCTGGACGCCAGCGGCTCCCACGATCCGGAAGGCCAGGCCCTGTCGTATCGCTGGTACCTCGACGGCTCGCTCGTTTCGCGCCATGCTCGTTTCACGATGGAACTGCCGTTAGGCTCGCATTCCTTCGAGCTGGTCGTCAGCGATAGCGTGGGCGTATCGACGTCGCTGGAGGTCATCGGGCAGATTCTCGAGCCGATCGAGACGACGATGAATCTCACGCCTGCGACGATCACCCAGCGCGGCACCAGCGAGCCCATTACGGCCTCGATCCTGCTGCCGCCGGGCCGAAAGCTCGGCGAGTTTGCCAGCAGCGAGAAGCTGCTGCTCTACGCGGGCGGCATCGAGGCTACCGGCCAGTCGGGCTTCGTATGGCTGGGAGGCAAGGTCATCGTCGTGGCGAAGTTCGACCGGGCCAAGTTCTTTGCAGTGGGTCCCACCTACGGAGAAGTGAAGGTCGAGGTGGTCGGGCGGCTGACCGATGGCAACTTCTTCAGCGCCAAGGGCGTGATCACGCTGCAATAGTCCGCTGGTTTGCCGGCGCCCGGGCGGCTATCGGTTGAATTCCGCGACGACGGGCGTGTGGTCGCTGGGCCGATCCGCCGCGCGAGGCTCGCGGTCGATGTAGCAGGCGGTGCATTGTCGGGCCGCCGGTTCGGTCGCCATGATGTGGTCCAGACGCCATCCGAGGTTGCGCTGGAACGTGCCCCGTGCGCGATAATCCCAGAACGTGTACTGACCGCCCTCTTGGCAGAAGGCCCGAAACAGGTCCACAAAGCCCCAGTCCATGATCCTGGCGAGGGCTTCATGGACGTCGGGATGAAAGCAGACGTGGCCCAGCAGCGACTCGGGATCGTAGACGTCGATCGGCTCGGGCGCCACGTTCAGATCGCCCACCCAGACCAGCGGGTCGGTCGGCTTGAACCGATCCCGGAAGTAATCGAGCAGCCGGGCGAACCAGTCGAGCTTGTAGCGGAACTTGTCGGTATCGGCCATGTAGCCCTGCGGGACGTACGTGTTGACGAGGGTCATACCGTCGAGGCTTGCGGCCACGAGGCGGGCCTCATCCCGCGGTTCGCCGGGCAAGCCGAAGGTGACGTCGGCAACGTCGCAGAGCGTGAGCAGGGCGACGCCATTGTAGGCCTTCTGGCCTCGAAAGACGCATCGATAGCCGACGTCCTCGAAGGCCGCCGTGGGAAAATCGGGGTCCTGCACCTTGGTCTCCTGGACGGCGAGGACCTCGGGCCGGTTCTTGCGGAGCCAGTCGCTGACGACCGGCAGACGGGCTCGTATCGAATTGACGTTGAAGCTGGCTATTTTCATCGGGTTCTGCTTTGCTCCAGAGAACTACGTCATCCTTTCCCGTGTAGCCGCGGCACGGGGTCCGAGGCAAGCCTGGGGTCGTTGCCGTCGGCGCCGGTTGCCGGTAGAATGGTATCAGGCTGACGGGGTGGTACGCAAGCCCCTCCCGGCCGCTCACGACAGGCAACGGACCGGAAAGAAGGGAGTGTAGGACGATATGGCAAGGAAGGCAATCGTGCTGATCGTGCTGCTGGCCGTCCTCGTGTGGTCGACCGGCTGCAACACGGTGCAGGGGGTGGGAGAGGATATCACCTGGATCGGTGAAAAAGGGGCCGAGGTCTTCGAGTAGAGCCGCGTCGTCGTGCGGCCGACTCGCATTCGCCCGGGGGAAGCCGTGCGCTACTTCGTCTCGCCGATCTGGCTCTGCGCCGTATCCTCTCGCTCGCTCGCAGCCTCGGCGTCTGCGGAGTCCGGGGCGATTGGATCGACCGCCATCTGCGTCGAGCCCGTCCAATCGTGGATCTTGTGGATGATGGCGTAGCTCTCGATGATCTCCAGGAGGCTCAGCAGGAAGCTCAGGGTGCTTTCGGCGCCCTGGTTGCCGTTGACGCCCCCGGCCATGAGCCCGTCCGAGCAGCCCTTGGTCCGGAAATCATACAGAGGAACGCGCAGGTCGTTTGCCCCGAGGAACCAGTCAAACGCCGTCCGCTGGAGCTTGAGGAACTTGGCCTCCTTGGTCGCGTCATAGGCGGCCCGCAACATCATGACCGTTCCGACGGTCTCAATCGGCTGCTGATCGAAGTTGGCGCGGGCCTTGTGTCGCTCGTACCATCCTTTGCATCCGACGAAGGTGAAGTGGTCCTCCTCGAAGGTGTTTTCCAGCAGGAAGTCGGCCGTACGCGTCGCGATCTCCAGGTGTTTTTCGTTGCCCAGGGTCAGCCCCGCCACGAACAGGGCGTGGGGCAATACGGCGTTGTCGTAGGTGAGAATGTCCTCGAACCAGTCCCAGTCGGCAAAGTGATTCTCGCGGTGCTGCGCGACGAGACCGTCGGCGGCCAGTTCGAGCTCGCGCTTGATGTCGCTGGCGCCCGGGAATTGCTTGAGATAGTCGCACAGGCCCAGGATGGCGTAGGCCATGCCCCGGGGATGCTGCTGCTGGATGTGTGCGACGGCGCGGTCGAAGCAGTCTTTCACCACGGACAGGTAGGCCGGCGAGGGCGAATGGGCCATGACGGACCCGAAGGCCCAGAGGACCCGCCCGAAGGCGTCGTTGCTCGGCTCGTGCTCCCACCAGGTGCGGTCGAAGTTCATGAAGTTTCGGATCGAGCCGTCGGGATTCTGGGCGTACATGATAAACGAAAGGTAAATGTCGAGCAGTCGCAGCGCCTGGGGGTCGGGGTACTGGCTGTAGTACTTGATCATGGCGATGACGCCCCGGGCGTTGTCGTCGGTGCAGTACCCGTGGAGGCGATTGGGAATGGTGAATTTGGCGTGCTGGTACAGGCCCGTGTCGTCGGTGAGTTTGACGATGTGGTCGAGACAGGGCTCGGGGACCTCGATGCTGGACATGGTCTCGGCGGCGGTCAGCTCTCTGAGGCCGCTGATCTGAACGGGAAGGTGGACCTGGCGGAAGAGCTTCCAGTAGGCCTGCCCGATCTTGGGCCAGGTTCTCGACCGGCCGTAATCGTACGCCCGGCGCCGCAGGGTGTAGAACAACGAGTCGTTCCCGAGTATCTCAACGACCTCCCGGGCAAGCTGTTCGGAATCGCCGAATGGCACGAGCCTTCCGCGCCCGTCGGCAAGCAGCTCCTCGGCGGCCCAATACGGCGTCGAGACGACCGCCTTGCCCGTACCTACCGCGAACGCCAGCGTGCCGCTGGTCAACTGTTCCCGGCTCAAATACGGTGTGACGTAGATGTCGGCGGCACAGAGAAAATTATGCAGCTCCTGGTCATCCACGAACCGGTTGTGAAAGATGACGTGATCCTGCAACCCCAAATCCTTGACGGCCTGCTGGAGGCTGAATCGATACGATTCCCCCTCATATTGCAGGACCAGGGGGTGCGTCATCCCCAGCACGATGTACATGACGGAAGGCTCGGCCGCGATGATCTGCGGCATGGCCCGCAGCATCCCCTCGATCCCTTTATTCTTGTTGATCAGCCCGAAGGTCAGGATCGTCCGTCTTCCCTCGAGCCCGAACTTGTGCTTGTAGTAGTTGCTGTCCACGAAGGGCAAATCCGGAATGCCGTGCGGGATCAGCTCGACGCGGTCGGCGGCAATGCCGTAGAGGTCGCCGAGCATGGTAACGCCGCGTTCGTTCATGGTCACGACTTTTTCCGAACATTCGCAGGCCTCCACCATGGCCTTGCGGAACGCCTCGGGCGGTTCGTCGAGGACCGTATGGAGGGTGGTGATCACGGGGGCCTTGAGGCGTTTGAGCAGCAGGCTCAGGTAGGAGCCGGCCTCTCCGCCGAAAAGGCCGAATTCATGCTGAACGGAGACGAGGTCCACGTGGCTGAAGTTGATGTAGTCGGCGGCGCAGATGTAGTCGCTTCGCACGTTCTGGCGGATCTCAAACTTGACGGGATTATCGTATTTGAGCCGGGCGTCCGCCCGCAGGGTGACCACGAGCGGCTCGAAACTGCCCTGGGCCGCGGCGTCCGTGCTGCGAATGAGATCGGCGGTGAAGGTGGCGATACCACATCTTCGAGGAGGGAACGTCGAAAGAAAGACAACTCTTTTCTTTGCCTCTTTGACCATGTGTACCAATCCGTAGCGATTTGCTCAGAGGAGAATCATGATATAGCGGTTTCAGCAGGCTGTCAAGCCGTTTGACCGATCCGTTTTCCAATCACCCCGTATGCAGGGAAGGATGGATTCCGCTCGATCTGAAGAAAAGAAACAGATATAAGTTGCGTTCACCCGGAATTTCTGGGATTATAATGTTCGAACTCCTGTATCCTTTGGGGTGTATCTTACGGAACCACTGTGTGTGGCCGCAGAAACGCTGCACAATGGGTGTGTTCTATCGCATCGGCCAGAAAATTTTACCATTTTCTTGGCACAAGCTCTTAGTGTGAACGTAGGGAAGGACGATAAGCAAGTAGGAATAGTAGGAGATGAGAACCGATGAAATTATCAACGCGAACCCGCTACGGGATGCGAGCCGTGATCGAACTGGCTCAGCACAAGGAGAAACGTCCGCTTCAGCTCAAGGCGATTGCTGAAAGGCAGGATATCTCGGTCAAGTACCTGGAGCAGCTCATGAGCATGCTCCGCTCGTCCGGTCTTCTGCGCAGCATTCGTGGGGCCAAAGGCGGGTACATTCTGGCGCGTCCGCCGGAACAGATCAACCTCAGCGAGATCTTTCGCTGCCTGGAGGGTCCGGTAACCACCGCCGAATGTACCGAGAATAGCGACTACTGCGAGCGCTCCGCCGACTGCGTCGCGCGCGAGGTGTGGATCGAGGTCGAAACCGCGATCCAAAAGATCCTCCGCTCGATTACGTTGGCCGACCTGGTGAAGAGGGCCAAGAAGCACGCAGCGAGCTATCAGATATAGGGCCGAAAATGTAGACGTCGGGAGGCAATCATGAGCGCGGTATTCGAGGACATCGCCGCCGCCGTGGGGTATACGCCGCTGGTGGCGATCAACAAGCTGGGCTCGGGGCGCGCGCAGATTCTGGCGAAACTGGAATCGAAAAACCCATGCGGCAGCGTGAAGGATCGCATCGCCAAGTATATGATCGAAGCGGCGCAAGAAGCCGGGCAGATCAAACCCGATACCGTGGTGGTTGAGCCGACCAGCGGAAATACGGGAATTGGCCTGGCGTTTATCTGTGCGGCCAAAGGAATTGCGCTGACGCTGACCATGCCGGAATCCATGAGCCTCGAACGACGCAAGCTGCTCCAGGTTTTCGGAGCCAACCTCGTGTTGACGCCCGCCTCCCGCGGGATGGCCGGAGCGGTCGAGAAAGCCGAGCAACTGGTGGCCGAGAATCCCCATGCGATCATACTCCAGCAGTTCAAGAACCCCGCCAACCCGCAGGCCCATCGGGAAACGACGGCAAAGGAAATCTGGGTCGATACCGACGGCAACGTGGACATTCTCGTGGCCGGCGTGGGGACCGGCGGCACGCTGACCGGCTGTGGTGAGGTGCTCAAGGCCAAGAATCCGTCGCTGAAGGTGGTGGCGGTTGAGCCGAAGGACTCGCCCGTTCTCGCCGGCGGCAAGCCCGGCCCGCACAAGATACAGGGGATCGGCGCCGGTTTCATCCCGGACGTCCTCAACGTCCAGCTTATGGATGAGATCGTGCCGGTTGCCAATGAGGACGCCCTTGAAACGGCGCGTCAGTTGGCCTGCGAAGAGGGAATCCTCTCGGGCATCAGCGGGGGGGCCAACGTCTGGGCGGCGGTGCATCTGTCGCAGCGGGCCGAAAACGAGGGCAAGACCATCGTTACGTTCATTTGCGACACGGGGGAACGGTACGTCTCGACGGAGTTGTACAGCAACTTTCCCGACCCCGAGGTCGCGGCGATGTGAGGACGTGTGGGCAGGGATGTTGCGAAAGAGACTGACAGACAAGAGGCTGGAAAAGCTGGTGGGCCAGGTTGCGGCCAGCTACGAGGGCGATTCGGGGATCAACTTCATCGACGCGGCCAATCTGCCCGTGCGCGGCGAGATCGTGGAGATCCTGGACTTGATCTTTGAGGTGCTCTTCCCGGGCCACACGGGCAAGCGGGCCGTCACGAAGTCGAACGTTCGCTACGTCCTGGGCGATCTCCTGAGCCAGGTTTACGCGGCGCTGGCCGATCAGGCCCGGCGGGCGTATCAATACCAGTGTCGCATCAACAAGTGCGAACAGTGTGACTGCGAGACGATGGGCGCAACCGTTGCAGGCGAACTGCTCGACGAGCTGCCGCGCATTCGCCGGCTGCTCAAAGGCGACGTGCAGGCGGCCTTTGACGGGGACCCGGCCGCCCAGTCGTACGAAGAGATCGTCATGAGCTATCCGTGCATGATCGCCATTGCCACCTATCGGATCGCACACGAACTCTTCCTCCGCCAGGTCCCGTTGATCCCCCGGATCTTGTCCGAGTGCGCCCATTCCCGCACCGGAATCGACATCCATCCCGGAGCCAAAATCGGTCGGAATTTCTTCATCGATCACGGCACCGGTGTGGTCATCGGCGAGACCACGATCATCGGCGACAACGTGAAAATCTATCAGGGCACGACCCTGGGCGCGATGAGCTTCCCCCGCGATGAAAGGGGCCGGATCATCAAGGGCGGCAAACGCCACCCGACCATCGAAGACAACGTGACCATCTACGCCGAGGCGACCATTCTGGGGAATATTACCATCGGCAAGGGCGCCATTGTCGGAGGCAACACCTGGATCAAGGAATCGGTCCCGCCCGGCGTGACGGTGGCCAGCCCCAATCCCGACCTGGTCCTGCGCCCGCACAAGACGAAATCCAAGAAGAAACGATAAGCACCCCGGAGAGCATTTTGGACGCGCGACTTCTCAAGGACATTCAGGAGCTCAAGGCACAGCGCAACGCCGTGATTCTGGCGCACAACTATCAGCCGGCGGAGATACAGGACCTGGCGGATTTCTGCGGCGATTCTCTGGGGCTGAGCATCCAGGCGGCGGAAACGGACGCGGCGGTGATCGTATTCTGCGGTGTGCGATTCATGGCCGAGACGGCCGCCATTCTTTCGCCCCAGAAGAAAGTGCTCATGCCCGAGCCGACGGCCGGCTGCCCCATGGCCGACATGATCACGGCCGAGCAGTTGCGCGAGGCCAAAGAGAAACACCGGGGCGCTTTGGTGGTCTGCTACGTCAACAGCTCGGCCGAGGTCAAGGCCGAGAGCGACTATTGCTGCACCAGCTCCAACGCCGTGGCGGTCGTCCAGTCGTTGCCGCCGGACCAGGAAGTTCTCTTTGTGCCCGATCAGCATCTGGGGCGTTTCGTCGCCGAACGGACCGGACGCGACCTCATTCTCTGGCCCGGCTACTGCTCCACCCACGTCCTGATTGCCGAGGACGACATCCGAAGGGCGAAGGAGCAACACCCGGAAGCCGTCGTCATGGCTCACCCGGAATGCTCGGAGCCGGTGAAGGACCGCGCCGATGCGCTGTTGAGCACGGGCCAGATGCTTGGCTACGTCAAGGACAGCCCGGCCCGCCAGTTCATCGTCGCTACCGAAATCGGCATGATTCACCCGTTGAAAAAGGCCCGCCCCGATGCGGAGTTCATTGCGCCCAGTCCGCGCGGGGTCTGCCCCAACATGAAGAAGACCTCGGTGGAGAAGATCGTCGCCTCGCTGGAACGGATGCAGTACGAGATTGCGGTCCCGGAAGACATCGCGATCCGGGCGCGGACCGCGTTGCAGCGCATGGTGGAGATACTGCCGGCGAAGTGAACCGACCAACCCGCAATGGGAACCTTGGGGGATATGGACATGACGACGGACAAGTTGCACCTGGAAACGTTGGCCTTGCACGCCGGGCAGACCCCTGACACGGATACCGGGAGCCGGACCGTGCCCATCTACCAGACGACCAGCTACTGCTTCAAGGACACCGACCACGCGGCCCGGCTGTTTGCTTTGCAGGAGTTCGGCAACATTTATACCCGGTTGATGAACCCGACGACGGATGTGCTGGAAAAGCGTTTGGCCGCGATGGAGGGCGGGGTCGGGGCCCTGGCGTTAAGCTCGGGACAATCGGCTATCTATGTGAGCATTTTCAATATCTGCGGCGCCGGCGGCCATATCGTCTCGTCCAGCTCGCTGTACGGCGGGACGGTGACCCTGTTCGGTCAGACCTTCGCCAAGCTCGGGATCGACGTGACCTTTGTCGATGCGACCCGGCCGGAGGAGTTCGCCGAGGCGATCAGAGACAACACTCGATTGCTTTATATCGAGACCATCGGCAATCCGAAGAACGATATCCTGCAGTACGACCGGATCGCCGAGATCGCCCACCAGCACGGGATGCCGGTGATTTGCGACAACACCGTGGCTTCGCCGATGCTGTTTCGCCCGATCGAGCACGGTATCGATATCGTCGTGCATAGCTGCACCAAGTTCATCGGCGGGCACGGCAACAGTATCGGCGGGGCGATCGTGGATTCCGGGCGATTCGACTGGACCAACGGCCGTTATTCCGAGCTGACCGAGCCCGACCCGAGCTACCACGGCGTCAAGTACGTCGAGAGCTTCGGCGAACTGGCCTACATCATCAAGGCCCGGACCCAGTTTCTGCGGGATATGGGCAGTTGTATGTCCCCGTTCAACGCCTTTCTATTCTTGCAGGGGCTGGAAACGATCCACCTGCGGATGCCCCGGCATTCGCAGAACGCCTTGCAACTGGCGCGGTGGCTCGAGAAACGTCCGGAGGTAAAATGGGTCAACTATCCGGGCCTCCCATCGCATCCGGATCACGAGCGGGCGAAGAAGTACCTGCCGGACGGCCAGGGCGCGATTCTCGGTTTCGGTATCGAGGGGGGCAAGGAGGCCGGGATCCGGTTCGTAAACCGCGTCAAGCTCGCCAGCCATCTGGCCAATATCGGCGACAGCAAGACCCTGGTGATTCACCCGGCCAGCACCACGCATCAGCAATTGACCGAGCAGGAACAGCTTGCCGCCGGCGTCACCGGCGATTATATTCGGGTCTCGGTCGGAACCGAGCACATTGACGATATTATCGCTGATTTCGAACAGGCACTCGCCGGGAGTGTTTAGTTTTGAGTTTTAAGTTTTGAGTTAACGGATGGCCGAGAGCATCGCACAGAAGAAGAGTTATGATTTTGCTTTGAAGATCATACATCTGTGTATACGCCTCAAAGAACAGAAGCACTTTGAAATCGCCAGTCAGTTGTTGCGGGCTGGAACGGGAATTGGCGCCAACGTCGAAGAGGCTCTGGCAGGGCATAGTCGAAAGGATTTCGCCGCCAAAATGTGTATCGCGTCGAAGGAGGCCAGAGAGGCCAACTACTGGCTGAGGCTGTTGACGGACGCGGTGATTCTCAACGGAGAGAGGGGAGAGATTTGCGTGCCGCATCGGAAGAACTCGTGCGGATACTCACGAGTATTGTTAAGACAACACGATGTGGCCAGAAGGTCCCTGGGGCCAATGAAACGGCAGAGTGACAAAACTAAGAACTCAAAACTAAGGACTCAAAACTACGATGTGGGAATATACTGATAAAGTACGGGATCATTTCTTCAATCCTCGCAATGTGGGAGAGATTGAAGATGCGGACGGTGTGGGGGAGGTCGGCTCGCTGGCCTGCGGCGACGCGTTGAAGCTGATGTTCAAGCTCGACGAAGACGGCCGCATCGCGGAGGCGAAGTTCAAGACCTTCGGCTGCGCCAGCGCGATCGCCACGTCGAGCGTGCTGACCGAGCTGATCAAGGGCAAGACGCTCGAAGAGGCGCTGAACGTGACGAACAAGGACATCGCCGATTACCTGGGCGGGCTGCCCGAGCAGAAAATGCATTGCTCGGTGATGGGGCGCGAGGCGCTCGAGGCCGCGGTGGAGAACTACCACAGCGGCGGCCAGAAAAAGCGAGAGCTGGAAGGCCGAATCGTCTGCAACTGTTTTGGAGTCACCGAGGAAGAGATCGAGCGCGTCGTGAGGGAGAACAACCTGACCACGGTCGAGCAGGTGACCAATTACTGCAAGGCCGGCGGCGGTTGTGGCGGTTGTCACGGCGAGATCGAGAAGATCATCGCCCGCGTCCAGGGCGACAAGGTCAAGGAACCACCCGCACCGGCGCCGGCGAAAGGCAAGAAGCTGACCAACATCCAGAAGATCCAGCTCGTCCAGCAGACGATCAACGAGCAGATTCGTCCGGCCCTGCGGGCCCACGGTGGCAACATCGAGCTGATCGACGTGGCAGGGGACAAGGTCATCGTGGCGTTTCGCGGCATGTGCGCCCAATGCAAGCTGGCCGAGTTTACCATGAAGGACGTCGTCGAGGCCAAGCTCCGGGAGTTCGTCTCGGAGAGCCTGTACGTCGAAGAGGTCGGCGATTCGGCCCAGGAAGAACATCAGCACAGGGAATAGACAATGAAGACGATTTACTTCGATAACAACGCGACGACGAAGGTGGCCGAGGAAGTGTTCGAGGCGATGCAGCCGTACTTCTGCGCTTTGTATGGCAACCCCTCGAGCATGCACACCTTCGGCGGACAGGTCGGTATCGAGATCCGCGAGGCGCGACAGCGCGTGGCCGCGTTGGTCGGATGTGATCCCGGTGAGGTCATCTTCACCAGTTGCGGGACCGAGAGCGACAGCGCCGCCATTCATGGGACGCTGGCGGCGGCGCCGCAGAAACGCACGATTATCACCTCTCGCGTGGAGCACCCGGCGGTCCTGGCCGTCTGCCGCGAGCTGGAAAGCCACGGCTACACGGTGATCGAGCTGGGTGTGGACAAGCAGGGCCGGCTCGACCTGGACGAACTGGAGCACCACCTCGACGACGACGTGGCTTTGGTGACGATCATGTCGGCCAACAACGAAACGGGCGTGATTTTCCCGGTCGAAGAGATCGCCGAGAAGGTGACCGAGCGTGGGATCGTCTTTCATACCGACGCGGTCCAGATCGTGGGGAAGGTCCCGCTGAACCTCTCCGAGAGCCGCATCAATCTGCTGAGCCTGTCCGGTCACAAGCTGCACGCGCCGAAGGGCGTCGGGGTCCTCTACGTCAAGAAGGGGACCCGGGTCAGTCCGTGGCTGGTCGGCGGGCACCAGGAGGGCGGCCGCCGCGCGGGCACCGAAAACGTGCCGGGCATCGTCGCGCTGGGCAAGGCCTGTGAGCTGGCCGCCGAGGGAATGGACGATGAGAACACGCGGGTCAAGGCGCTGCGCGACAAGCTGGAACGGGGGATTCTGGCAAGCTGTCCGGACAGCCGCGTCAACGGCGACACCGAACATCGGTTGCCCAACACCACCAACATCAGCTTCGAGTATATCGAGGGCGAAGCGATTCTGCTGCTGCTGGACCGGTACGGCATCTGCGCCAGCAGCGGTTCAGCCTGCACCTCCGGCTCGCTGGAGCCCTCCCACGTCCTCCGCGCAATGGGCGTGCCCTTTACCGCCGCCCACGGATCGGTGCGCTTCAGCCTCAGCCGCTACAACACCGAGGAAGAGGTGGACTTCACCATCGAGAAAATGCCCGAGATCATCACCCGCCTCCGCGAACTCTCCCCCTTCGTCGCCACGTAGGGGCAGGGATCATCGGAAGCTGCCGTTTGGTGATGTTGAGGCTGTGTGTTTTGCCAACAAAGCTCTTTACATTCCCCCGAGAATGTATGAGCATGCACGACAGCAGGGCGTTGCTTCGCAATTGATGGCGGTGCCCTGGGCTTTGATATCGCCTGTCACGTGGGTGTGTCGTGAAAACGAACAAGCCAACCCGAAAAAGAAAGAAGGTGGTTGCATCGGACCCGCCGGGATCGCCTGCGCCCGGTGCGTCGGGGGTTGCTGCGGCCCGGTATGTGGAGCCGGAGCGCAAGGACCGGCGCAAAATCAAGAAAAAGGTCTACGAGAAAGAGCTGGCGCGGCTGCAGGTCGAGCTGGTGGACCTTCAGGAGTGGATCAAGCACAAGGCCCTGAAGGTCGTGGTGATCTTTGAGGGCCGGGATGCCGCCGGCAAGGGCGGTGTGATCAAGCGCATTACGCAGCGGCTGAATCCCCGTATCTGCCGCGTCGTCGCTCTCGCCACGCCGACCGAGCGGGAAAAGACCCAGTGGTACTTTCAGCGCTACGTCCCGCATCTGCCGGCCGCCGGCGAAATGGCCCTGTTCGACCGAAGCTGGTACAACCGCGCCGGCGTCGAGCGGGTGATGGGTTTCTGCGAAGAAGAGGAGTACCGGGAATTCCTCCGGTCCTGTCCCGAGTTCGAGCGGATGCTGATTCGCTCCGGCATCCTCCTGATCAAGTACTGGTTTTCCGTTTCGGATGAGGAGCAGGAGCGCCGCTTCCAGGATCGGCTCAACGACCCGGTCAAGCGGTGGAAGCTCAGTCCGATGGACCTGGAATCCCGGGCCCGCTGGGTCGAGTATTCCAAGGCCAAGGACGAGATGTTCCGCCACACCGACATCAAGCAGGCCCCGTGGTACGTGGTGCCGGCCGACAACAAGAAGCGTGCGCGGCTGAACTGCATCAGCCACCTGCTGAGCCTCATCGCCTACAAGGACCTGAAGCCCGAGCCGATCGAGTTGCCGCCACGGCAGCAAAACAAAGGCTACATTCGGCCGCCCATCACCGACCAGACGTTCGTTCCCGAAGTGTACTGAACCCATGCCCCGAACATGTCACCGTTGCCGAGATGAGGCCCCACGGGCGCCGGGCTTGCAGATCAACCAGGAGTGATTTGCCATGTCGTTTTTTGAAGCAACGATGCTGATGTGTTTTGGGATCAGTTGGCCCGTCTCCATCGCCAAGGCCCTGCGTACGAAGGTGGTCGCGGGCAAGAGTCCGCTGTTCATGGCGATCGTCTGCCTGGGCTATCTCAGCGGCATCGTCCACAAAGCCCTCTATTCCTTCGACGGGATCATCGCGCTCTACGCGGTGAACTTCGTTCTGGTGGCCTTCGATCTATTCCTCTACGTCCTGTACTCGCGGCGAGAGAAGATCGGACTCCCGGATGGCGCCTGAACGATGACGTACGCGCCGCTTCTGGCAGGGAGGCTCCGTCCATGGTATGATGCTCAGGGATGACCGAATCCGACCGTTCGATGGTACTGTAACAGTGGGAATAGTCGCATGTGCGAACAAGGCAGGGCGAACGACGGCAGGGTGTCGCGACGGACGTTTTTAGCGGCGTCCGCTGCGGTCACGGCGGGAATGATCGAATCGGAGGGCTTGTGCGGCCCCATTGATGGTGAGGAGAAGACATCGATGTCAGATAACGTACGCGAGAAGCTCCTGGAGTGTCTGGGCGGTCCGTGGCCGGAACCGTGCGCGCTGCGGCCTGTGATTCGCGAGACGATGCGCAAGGAAGGGTACCGGATCGAAGCGGTGACCTACGAGGCCGAGCCCGATGATCGCATCCCGGCGTTGCTGTTGGTGCCCGACGGAATCGACGCGGCCCACCCGGCGCCGGCGGTGGCGCTTTGGCACCAGCACAACGGCGAGTATCACCTGGGCAAAAGCGAGCCGGCCGGACTGGCGGGCAATCCGATGCACCATACCGGTGCGGCGCTCGCCAGGGAAGGATTCGTGGTCCTCTGTCCCGACGCCCTCTGCTTTGAGGAACGACAAAGCGACGACCTCCGGGGCGGCCAGTTCGAGCGGTTCGAGTTCCTCCGCTACGTCGTCGCCGGCAAGTGCATGGCGTGGAAGAACATCCTCGACATGCGCCGGGCGGTGGACTACCTCTGTTCGCGGCCCGAGGTCAAAGCCGACCGCATTGGCTGCTACGGCCATTCCATGGGCTCGACCCATACCTGGCTCGTCGGGCCCTGGGAGCCCCGGCTCGTATGCCTCGTCGGCAATTGCTGTCTGCCCACCTATGCCGCCATTCACCGCACGCACATCCTGCACTGTTTCCCGAACTTCGTCCCGGGATGGTCCCGGTACGGCGACACCCCCGACATTGCCGGTCTGATCGCCCCGAGGGCCCTGCATCTGAATTTCGGCGAGCGGGACGAGGGCAGCCCCATCCGCGAGGTGCGCGAGGCCGTCATGACCATTGCCCGCGCGTACGAAAGGGCCGGTGTGACCGGACATTTCAGCTACTATATCGAAGAAAACGCCGGCCACGTCCTTTCAGAAGAAATGTGGAGACGCACGCACCGGTGGTTCCAGACACACCTATCATCCGGCGCCACGTAGAACCCGGGCCGATTCGCTTGAATATGCGGCTGCCTTGCCCTGCGCTTACGCTGATAACACCTGGATTTGCGTGGGGAGCTTGTTGAGGATCAGTTCTTTCAGGTTGAGCTTCTTGCTGGCATTGTCAATATCGATGCCTACGAGGTCCCCCTGTGCATCGTAGTCGAGCACAACACCCTCCGAAACCTCCTTGCTCTCGGTACTCGAACGGTCGGCCAAGTCGATATACAACGAATCGGTATCAGGATAGTAATTCAATTTCATGGCCTGAATCTCCCGTCGGGGAACGCGTTGTGGATGGTCCTCTTGTCCTTTAGCGTTATCACGCGAAGCACGCGGCCCTCCAGTTCATCTACCGTTCCCCAGAAGCGATATCGATTGTTCTCTTGTTCCTCAACTCGCAGCGGCTTCTCGAGAACCCTAATGCACCACTCTTTCTTGAGATAAGGGCGTTTACGTACCACTTCTCTTTCGAAGTATGTGGTAAATGCATACTCCATAACGATATGTTACCATATCTTTGTGTGGGACGCCATCGAAACCTGCGGTCTCATTGCTCTTGCCGTCACCGAGGTCTGCGACCTGTGCTCGCCTCGATGTCAGTCGCCGCCGATGAGGTCTCCGAGTCCGCCGAGGATGGAGCCTTCG
>JAFGCA010000584.1 GCA_016932895.1 Sedimentisphaerales bacterium
CCCATCTGACCGCCCCCGACCGGGCCGCGAATATCCCCGAGTTCGTCAACGTGCCCCCCGACGCGATCGCCAGAATCCACGAGCAGTTCCTCAACGATTACTCCTTCGTGCGCGCCGGCGACGCATTCTACCGGCAGCAGGAGCCGGACAATGCCATCGCAGAGTACCGCAATGCGCTGGATCTGAATCCCGACAACGTCAAGGCCCATCAGAAGCTTGGCTTTCTGCTGTATCACGTCAAGGGCCGCTACGAGGAAGGGATGAAACACCTCACCCGCGCCGTCGAGCTCGACCCCGGCGATCCGTATGCCCATCACGATCTCGGCATGGCGCTGCTGCACCAGGCGAAGATCGACGATGCCATCGCCCACCTGACCCAGGCGGTGCAGCGACCGCCCGGGGGCCTGGACGAGCAGTACAGCCCCGCTCAACTGTACTTCCATCTGGGCAAGGCCCTGCTGTTGGCGGCCCGGTCGGAAGAAGCGGTCGCCCGGCTGTCACAGGCGCTGCGCTTCGCTCCGGACCATCCGGAGGCGCACTATCGGCTCGCTCTGGCTTTGGCTGATCTGGATCGTACCGACGAGGCCCTGAAGCACTACGCCACAGCCGTCCGGCTCCAGCCCGAGGTCGATACATCGCCTTCCCTGCACCACTTCCTGGCGGAGAGCTACGCGCAGGGCCGCCGGTTTCAGGAGGCGCTGCGGCATGAAGAAAGGGCCCTCTATTTGGCGCGCCAACAAGGCGATCCCGTTCTGGTCAAGACGATCGAAGAGACCCTCGCGGTCTACCGCCGGCTGGCCGGGACCGTCCAATAGTGACAGCAGGGGCGAAAGCCCATCCGGCGCATGGTCTTGCTTGATTTCGCCGGACTCTCCGCGTAGAATCCTGGTAACGCCGTCAACGGTATGCAAGGAGAACAGCAGCATGGGCGACGATACACGGAGGCAGTACACCAGGGCAAGCCGCTCGGATGGGACGATCAGCCGCCGGGAACTTCTCAGGGTCGCAGGCGCTTCCTTCATGGCTCCGGCTCTGTTGTCACTCTCTTGCACGCGAAGCGGCATCTCGGGCCGGACGCGCCGCCCGGTGCGATTCGGTCTGGTCACGGACTGCCATTACGCCGACGCCGAGCCGGCCGGCACGCGCTTCTATGGTGAATCTCTGGCCAAGCTGTCCGAGTGCGTAGCGCTGATGAACGACGAACAAGTGGACTTCCTCATCGAATTAGGCGATTTCAAGGACCAGGGAAGACCGCCGGTGGAACGCGAGACGCTGTCCTACCTGCAGGCGATAGAGAACGTATTCCAACGGTTCAACGGGCCGACCTATCACGTACTCGGCAATCACGACATGGACAGCATCTCGAAGGCTCAGTGCCTGGCGCGCATGAAGAATACGAATGTGGATGCGGGCCGAAGTTACTACTCGTTCGACGTCAGGAGTATCCACTGCGTTGTGCTCGACGCGAACTATACGAGCAGCGGCCAGGACTACGACCACGGGAATTTTGACTGGACCGATGCCAACATTCCTCCCGCTGAGCTTGATTGGCTTCGCAAGGACCTCGCCACGGCCTCAGGGCCCGTCGTTGCATTTCTTCACCAGCTCCTGGACGGGACCGGTTCGGTCTACGTCAAGAACGCCGCCGACGTCAGGGACATCCTCGAGGGAGCAGGCAACGTGCTGGCCGTGTTTCAGGGCCACCATCATGCCGGCAGCTACACGTGTATTTCCGGAATTCACTACTATACACTGAAGGCTCTGATCGAAGGCTCGGGGCTGGCGAGCAGTGCGTACGCCATCGCCGAAGTGCAGCCGGACGGGAATATCACCATCAGCGGCTACCGGAAGGCCGAAAGCAGACACTTGGCGCCGCCTGCGTCGGCTTCCGCGCACGTTCGGCAATCCTCCGTAGTGCACCTGGCGTAGACGGCTTCCTATCGCCATCCGGCTCCGGGCCGTCTTCTCGTCCGACGGGTCTGACGCGGGGTATCGGGTAGCTTTTGGGCGGCACGTCCTGTATGATGGAGGCAGGTCAAAGCGGCTGAAATCGATTGAACAGGAGATCGATCATGCAAGAGAAAGTAGATCGTCGCGACTTCATGAAAAAGTCGGTCGCCGCCGCGGCCGGCGCGGCCATGGGGATGGGGCTCGATCAACGACCGGTCGGAGCCGTGCCGGGCCGTCCGCGTCCCGGCGCCGAAACCGGCGTCAACGGCATGCCCATGGGCCGAATCAAGAACCTCAAGGTCAGCCGGCTGATCTCCGGCGGCAACCTGATCAGCGGGTGGGCCCATGCCCGGGATTTGAGGTACGTCCATCACCTGATGGCCAACTACAACACGCCCGAGAAAGTTCTTGAGACCCTCGCCCTGCTGGAAGAGAACGGCGTCAACACCATCATCGCCGATCCGCGCAAGAAACCGATGGACATCTTCAAGGAGCATTGGAAACGGGGCGGCAAAATCCAGTGGATCGCCGAAGGGCATCCCAGCCCGGAAGATCTCAAAACGAATGTTACCAAGTCGATCGACTGGGGTGCATCCGGCGTCTATATCCAGGGCGCGATCGGCGACCTCTGGCTCAAGGAGGGACACGTCGACAAGCTCGGGGAGTGCGTGGAGTACATCAAGTCGCAGGGCGTCCCCGGCGGGCTCGGCGCGCACGTGCTGGACGTGATCATCAACTCCGAGGCCCGCGGATTCGAGCCCGACTTCTACGTCAAGACGCTGCACCACACCGACTACTGGTCCGCGCGTCGGCCCGATCAGGGGCCGGACGTCCTGGGCAACAGCGCCGACAACTTCTGGGAGCCGACGCCGGAAAAGACCATCGAGTTCATGAAGACGGTCAAGAAGCCGTGGATCGCTTTCAAGACGCTGGCCGCCGGGGCCATTCATCCGAGCAGCGGCTTCCCGTACGCTTTCGCCGGCGGCGCCGATTTCATCTGCGTCGGCATGTTCGACTTCCAGGTGCGCGAGGACGCCATTGTCGCCAAGAAGACCATCACCGAGCTCAAGGACCGCAACCGCCTCTGGTTCGCGTAGGCTACCCCAATAGAGAATAGGAGTACCCCAAGTGAAGATTCGGTTCCCCCTCATCTCCCGTCCGTGGTTTTTTGCCTTCATACCTGTCCTGCTCCTGGCAGGCGGCCTGTGCTGGTCCGTCGGTACGTGCACCGCGAAACAGGCGCCCTATCGCTCGCCTTTTGACGTGGCCTTTGCGCCGGATGGTGGCACGCTGGTCGTTTCGGATCGCACGGCCGGCGTTCTTTACGTGGTGGACGCGGAGGCGGGTGAGGTCACCCGGTCGATTCCGCTTCGCGGGGCGCCGATGGCGGTGGCCTGGGGCAAGGGCAGCCGGGTCTATGTCTCGGAATATGATAACGGGACGGTTGCCGAGGTTCAGACCCGCACCGGCGAGGTCGTGCGGCGGTTCGCCGTCGGGCCTAAACCGGTGGGGGCCGCTTTCGCAGCGAAGAAGAACCTTCTGGTTGTCAGCAACTACGGCCTGAACACCGTTTCGATCGTCGATGTCTCCAGTGGCAAGGAACGTGGATGCGTCGCCGCCGGTCCGCGTCCCTACTTCGTGGCGGTGACGCCGGATGAGACGATGGCGGTGGTGGGCAATCTGCTTCCCGCCGGACCGGCCACCGATCCGCGATCCGCCGCGCGGGTCAGCCTGATCGACCTGGACAAAGGGGAGAAGATCAAAGACGTCGTGCTGCCTGACAGTTCCGCCAGCGTGCGGAAGGTCGCGGTTTCGCCCGACGGGCGCTGGGCGTATGTCACGCACACGCGGGGACGCACGACGCTGCCCACGACGCAGCTCGAACGAGGGTGGGTCAATACCAACGCTCTCAGTGTGATCGACCTGGCCGCGAGAGAGCTGTATGCCACCGTCCTGCTCGATCTGGTCACCGAAGGGGCGGCCGATCCGTGGGGAATCGCCCTGGCCGCCGATGCGAGCACCGCCTGGATCAGCATCGCCGGCACGCACCAGATCGCCAGGATCGAGCTGGCCCGCCTGCATGACTTCATGGCCGGCCGGGGCGATATCAAGAGCCTGGGTTTGACCGACAGCTACTCCAGTCCGGCCGCGATCTGGCAGCAGATCAAAGAGGACCCGGGCAAGCGCGATCAGTTGTCCTATCACCTCAGCGCGCTGTACGCGGCCAATCTTCTCACGCGCATCCGGATTCCCGCCCAATGCCCGCGCGGTATCGCCCTTTCCCCGGACGGGAAATGTCTGGCGGTGGCGAGCTACTATGCGGGCGAAGTGCTCTTGCTGGATCCGGACCGCTGCCGCGTCATGAAGACGGTCAATCTTGGCCCGCAGCCGGAGCCGGACGAGGTCCGCCACGGCGAATTCGTCTTCCACAACGGACACCACAGCTTCCAGCATTGGCTCAGTTGTGCCACGTGTCATCCCGACGGCCGGGCCGACGCCATGAACTGGGACCTGCTCAACGACGGAATCGGCAATCCCAAGAACGCCAAGTCGCTGCTGTGGTCGCACCAGACCCCGCCGGCGATGGCGCTCGGTGTACGCGCGAGCATGGAGGAGGCCGCCCTGAAAGGCTTCCAGTTCATCCAGTTTCGCGAAGTGGAGACCGGTGATCTCAAGGCCGTGCAGGCGTACTTGCGCTCGATGCAGCCGGAGCGCAGCCCCCACCTTGTGAACGGGCGGCTCTCGGAAAAGGCGCTGAGAGGCAAGGCCATCTTCGAGAGTGACACCGTCGGCTGCTCGCACTGTCACCCGGGCCCCCTGTACACCTCGATGGAGCCGCACGACGTCGGCACCAAGCACGAGCTGGACCGCAAATCCACTTTCGACACGCCGACGTGCGTGGAGTTGTGGCGGACCGGGCCGTACCTGCACGACGGCAGCGCCGTGACGCTCGAACAGATGCTTACGACCATGAACCCCGACGACAAGCACGGCAAGACCACGCACCTCAGCGCCGCCGACGTCGAGGCCCTGGTCGAATACCTCCTGTCACTGTAGACAATTGGGCCCGTCCGCGCGGCTCAGGAGACGAACACATGTCAGTAGCAACATCCCGGTTCCATCGATTCCTGTGGATGTGCGCCGCCGGTACGCTGATTCTCGGCGCCAGACCCGCTCGGGCGGCGGCGGAGGCGTCGTCGTGGTATACGTTTGCGCCGAGCAATGCGAGCGAGCCGGGCGAGATTGGAATGCAGGACTGGATCGAGAAGCCTGCGGGCAAGTACGGGCGCATCGAGCGCAAAGCTGACGAACTGTACTACCACGGCAAACCGATCAAGCTCTGGGGCCTCAATTTGTGCTACAGCACGTGCGCGCCGGAGAAGGAGCTGGCCGAGAAACGCGCCGCGTTCTATCCCAAGTACGGGATCAACTCGGTTCGACTGCACAAGTACGTGGATGGTTCCGGCTGGGCGGGCATTCAGGCCCGAAACAGTTGCGTCGAGTTCGACGCCGATGCCCTGGACCGGATGGACTACCAGGTCGCCCGGTTCAAGGCCGCCGGTATCTACGTGACTCTCTCAGCGCATTTCGGCTCGCTGAAGCTGGGCCCGGACGACCGCAAGTTCGTCCCGTACGTAGAAGAGTTCGGCACGTTCGACAACAACAAGAATCGCATCGCCACGCCGCACAGCGGCATCCACTACTCGCCCGAATTGCAGGACGTGCACATTCGCCAGATGGTCAATCTGCTCCGGCACAAGAACCCTTACACGGGTCTGACCTACGCCGAGGACCCCGCTGTCGCATTCATCGAGATCATCAACGAGCAGAGCATTCTGTTTTTCACGTCCATGAATCCGCTCAAGACCAGCAAGACCTTGCGCGAGCAGGTGGCCGGGCGGTTTTCCGACTGGCTGCGCGAAAAATACGGCAGCCACGAGAAGCTAAAGGCTGCCTGGGGTGACAGAGCTTTCGACGGCTTCGCAGGCGACGGCTTCCCCGCGGTCGGCGAGCACCTCGACAAACGCAACCTCCTGCCGCTGGGCAATCCCTGGTATTGGGACCCCGCTCAACTGAACGGCTCGCAGGCCTACCGCCGGCAGCGCCTGCTGGATACGCTCGAATTCCTCTACGGCCTGCAATGCCGGTTCTACGACCGCACCATCCGGGCGGTGCGCGAGACCGGCTATCGAGGCGAGGTGCTCGCTTCCAACTGGCAGGCGGGCCGGGCGCTGAGCCACTTCTACAACCTGCACTCCGATTGGCGCGTCGGCACCATCGACCGGCACAACTACTTCGGCGGGGGCGGCGCCAAGCCGGGCCAGAAATTCAACAACGCCACGATGCTGCGCGCCGCCGGCTCCGGCACGCTCAGTGTCGGCTTGCAGCAGGCCGCCGACCGCCCGTTCATGCTGTCGGAGTGGATTCACGTCTTTCCGAACGAGTGGGGCGTGGAAGGCCCGGCGCTTCTGGGGGCCTACGGGTTCGGCCTGCAAGGCTGGGACGTCTCCTACATGTTTCAGAACCGTGACGGCGCAACTTTCAGCGAGCGCATCGGGCGCGACCGCTGGGACGCTACCGCTCCGCAGGTGCTGGGAGTGTTTCCGGCCGTGGCTCGCCAGGTGCTGCGCGGCGACGTGAAGGAGTCCGAACTGTGCGCGCCGATGCGGGTGCACGTTCCCTCGCTGGCCGAGATCAGGATCGGCTTCACCGACCGCGTCGTGCAGCAGTATGACGTCAAGACCTTCGATACCGACAAGGTGCCCGTCCGGGCGCTGGCGGTGGCGCGCTGCGCCGTCGAGTTCACCGACGCGTATCAGGACACTCCCGCCTTCGACCTGGGCCCGTTCGAAAAGGACGGCGCCCTCGTCTCCTCCACGCGTCAGCTCCAATGGCGCGAAGGCCAATCCAAGCTCGACGGCCACTTCACCATCGACACGCCCGCCACGAAGGCGGTCGTGGGATTTGCCGAGGGCCGGCGCTGCCGGCTGGGCAACGTGACGATCGAACCTCGCTGCCCCTTCGGCGCAATCTACGTCACCGCCCGGGAACCGGACAAGGATATCGAGACGTCCCGGAAACTGCTTGTCGTCGCCATCGCCCGCGCGCGCAACACGGGAATGAAACTGAGCAGCTCCGGGGATGAAATCGTCGAACGCGGGCAGGCTCCGATCCGAATGGAGCCGGTCCGGGCGCGGATCACCATCGACCGGCCCGGGCGTCCGACCCTCCGCCTGCTCGATCACGACGGCCGGCGCACGGACCAAACGCTATCCATGCAAAACGGCGCCTTCGAAATCGAAGGCGCCGTCGATAAGACTCCGTATTACCTCGTCGAGTTCTGACGATCGCGCGACAGGCGATGATCAGTCGGGATGGCTCAGTTGTTGCCCGCCTTGCTCTTTGCCTCCTGCAAAAGCTTCCTGGCCCGAGTGGCGAGATTCTCGTCGGTGGTCACCTGTGCCACTTTCTCCAGCGGTGCAATGAGCTTGCCTGCGTGACGGGCGCCGTTGCGGCTCTTGAGGAGCTTCTCAGCCACGCCGGCCGCGGCCATGGCGGCTTCTTCCCGCGTGCCCGAGTTGTCCATGTGCGGCGTGATCAGGGCCAGCGTCTGGGGCGATTCGATGCTGCTCAAGGCACCCAGAAGCAGCTTCTTCTCATCATCGCGTTGGATCATCTTGGCGGCGTCGCGGCACATCGAGAGCCGTTGGGCAACCGGCAGGTCGCCGCGACGGGCGAAGTTCAGATAGCCGCGCAGAAACAGCGTTCTCTCGTTCTGCTTGCTCGTGCTTTTGGCTAATTCAAGCAGATGCGGTGCGGCGTCCGGCGTCTTCCAGGTGGTCAGCGTCCGAACCGCCGCCGAACGGACCTGGGCGTCGGAGCTGTCGACCGCGGCGCGAACCGCCTTCAGCGCGTCAGCGCCGCCGATGCCCCCGAGCACACGCAAGAGAGCGATCTTCTGGGCCGACTTCGCGCGGCCAAGCAGCGCGATCAGCGTATCGGCGTGCGCTTGCGGATTCTCGGCTTTCGCACAGACCGCCGCGACGGCTTGTTCGGCCGCCGCCAGATCGTCCGAGGCCTCCACGTCCATGAGCAAATCGAGTAATGCGGCCAATTGCCCGGCGTCGCCCAACTCGCCCACCATCTTGATGACCGGCGCCCGGAGGGTCTCGTCGCGATTGCGTGCGGCCCTGAGCAGGGTGGGGATGCTGTCGGTCATGCGTCGACGTCCCATGAGATCCAGCGCCATGGCGCGGCGTCCGGCGTCGTCGCTCTTGAACATGGCGATCACGGCCTCATTCGCTTCCGGGTTGGGTAAGGCGCCGAGACCCTCCTGCGCGGCCTTGGCCACCTCGGCCTCGGACGCGTCGATCAGCTTCATCAGCACGGGTACGGCGGAGGCATCCTGCATTTCCAGGGCCGCCTCGATGGCAGCGATGCGGACCTGTGTGGGGCCGCTCTGGGCCGTCTCGAAGAGGACCGGCAATGCGGCCGTGTCGCCGCGCTTGCCCAAGGTTTGGATGATCACGATCTGGTTGTCAGCGGGCACTTTGCCCAGCGTCGCCGTCAGGACCTTTGTCACCCTGGCAACCGACATCTCTTGCGCTGCCTGGATGGCGGCGGAAAACAAGATGTAATCGTCGCTGCGCAGGTGCTTGCGGAGCAGGGGCAACCCTTCTTTGTCGCGCATGAGGATCGCGCCGCGCAGCGCCCCGCCGCGAACCTGATGCGGCGCGTCCAACGCGAGCAGTTGGTCGTAGATCTCGATGGCCTTGTCACGATGACCTTCGGTCGCCATCAATTCGGCGCAGCGGAAAAGACCCTCGTAGAGGCCGAGCCGGCCTTCCGGCGGCGCGTGGTCCAGACCGCCCTGGAGCACCTCGGCTGCCGCGGGCGTCCCGATGCTGCCCAGCGCCCGCACCGCCGCGTACATGACCTCCGGGCCCGCCTCGCCCTGCATGAGCAGGTCCCTCAACGGCGCAATGGCCTCGGCATCCCGCCGGACGCCGATGCTGCCGATGACGCCGACCAGCGGCTTTCCTTTCAGTGTGTCCAGCGCTTTGCGAAAGGCTTCGTCCACGGCCGGCTCCGGCATCGGCTCCAGCGCGTAGCGGGCCATATGCGAGAGTTTCTCGTCGCCGAGCAGCGCCACCAGCGGCGCGATGGCGTCTTTCGTGCCCGTAATCGCCAACTGCCGGCAGGCGTCGGCTTTGGCCTTGTGAGATGCATCGTTGGACTTCAATACGGCAATCAGTTTGCCCTCGTCGGCTTTCGCCGCCACCGTCTGTGCAAACGAGGACCCGGTGACGCCCAGCAGCAGGGCGATCGTGACTGCAAGATGTAGCTTCGACTTTGACATGGTTGGTATCCTTCTTGCGAAAGTAGGTCGTTAGATGATCCACGGCTCCCGCATCGCACGCGAGCGGAACCGATTGGCTTCTTCGTCGTTGACGAACTCCTCTTTGACCGGATCGTAGCGCAGATCGCGTTTGAGCCACATGCAAATGTTGGCCGCGTGCACCGTAGACATGGTCCGGTGCATCATCACGGGATTGGCCACGGTCTGCCGGCGGGACTTGATGCAGTCGAAGAGATTGCGGACGTGGCTCATCGGGCGCCCGGTCCGAGCCATGTAGTTGCGAACGATCTTCTGGAAGTCCTGCATCCAGGCCGGGTTGGACACCTCGCATTGGGAGTAGCCGTCCGCGACGGCGACCCAGCCCTCGGTGCCCTCGTAGCGAACGCCGCACGAGCCGTGCCAGATCTTGTGGTCCATGTCACGCTCGAGAACCAGTTTGACGCCGTTGGCGAACCGGGTCACCATGCCGTCTCCGCTGTCGTTCTTGACGTAGTTGTACTCGACCGGGGAGGTGTCCCACAGCCCCAGGGCCACCTGGCACTGGGCGAACGTGTGGGCGCCCCATTCGCCGATGCAACTGGTATGGAAATCGTAGAAGTTGCGCCAGCCGCCCCGGCAGTACGTCGGGTTGTACGGCCGCCAGGGACAGGGTCCCAGCCAGGCGTCCCAGTCCACCTCGTCCTTGGACGGCAGCGGCTCGCCCGGCAGCCAGTCGTGGCGCATCTCGGCGGCGTCCCACGGTGCGATGTGGGCCCGGACGGTGTGCACCTCGCCGAGGTAGCCGAGGCGGAGAAGCTCGTTGGCGAAAGTGAAGTTGCCTTCGCTGAGGCGCTGCGTGCCGGTCTGATAGATGCGGCGGTACCGCCTGGCGGTTTCCACCACCCCCTGGCCCTCGGCGATGGTCATGCAGGACGGCTTCTCGGAGTAGATGTCCTTGCCCGACCGCATCGTGAGGATGGCCGCCAGGGCGTGCCAGCGGTCGCCGGTCGTGCTCAGCACGGCGTCGATATCGGTCCGTTCGCCGAGAAACTCGAGAATGTTGGCATAGAGAGCACAATCCTTGTTGCCGTAATTCGTGTCCACTCTCTCTTTGACCCGTTCGCGGCGGCTTTTCTGGGCGTCGCAGATGGCGACAAACTGGACGTCCGGCTCACGCAGCATCCAGTTGAACAGGACGTGCGAGCCCCGGTTGCCCACCCCGATGCCGCCCAGGATGATGCGTTCGCTCGGCGGGACGGCGCCGTTGTGGCCGAACACGGTGGCCGGCACGATAGCCGGCACCGCGGCCCAGGCGGCCGTGCG
The DNA here is from genome assembly GCA_016932895.1 of Sedimentisphaerales bacterium. The sequence continues at coordinate 10,613 of JAFGCA010000584.1, forward strand.
CCGCATGAAGCTGCGCCGGGAAAGGTGGGAGTTCTTCTTTGACATGGCAGTCTCCTCTGTCTTATGGCGAGTTGCGTTCATTCGAACCTCTCGTTTGCACCGCTCCGGCCGGACATCGGTGCCGGACGGAGCCGCAATCCCGAAGGCTGTACGTCACATCTCAACGGCCTGCCATTCTACCGCCTCTGAGACGCCGCGCCCACCCCATTCAACCAAAGATCCGCTCGCCTCCCCGGCGAAGCCTCATCGCTACACGCAAGTCCACGTTCTGCTTGAGAGCGTCTGGGAAGATCCCCTGAAATGCGCGTGGCAGCGTCAAGCGGCAGCTTGGCGATGGGGGACTTCTGCGCCTCGTACGCTCCCGGAGGGTCCTTCGGCGTTGCGCCATCGCCAAGGCCTGCGGCCTTGACGCTGCCACCCCAGAGGCAGATGGACGATAGTATCCAGGTTCCGCAAAACTTTCCCGGTACGCTTGAGAGGCGCATCCAGGCGGGACTTGGCGGACGTCCGGGCATCCGGTAGACTCATTTGCATGAGAAGATTCCTCGCACAACTCGTTTCGTCGATCATTCTCACCACCACCATCATCCTGCCAGCCGGTGGCGCCGAGAGGGGGACATTGTCGGTGCTCGTGCACGAGCCGGGCGGCACGTCCGCACTTCCGTGTCGGGCCTGGATCGACGTCGGGTCGCAGCGCATCTTCCAGCCTTCGTCGGAGTCGTGCACGCCCTACGCGCGGGACCGCAGTTTCTCGTCGGAGGGCCGCTTCACCGTTTCCCTGCCGGCGGGCAAGGCGGTCCTGCACGTCGAGCGGGGCAAGGAATACCGGCCCGTCGACCGAGAGGTCGTCATCGGTGCCGGCGGGACCGTCTCCCTCGATGTCACGCTGGAACGCTGGATCGATATGGTCGAGGAAGGATGGTACTCGGCCGACCTGCATTGCCACTTCGGCGTTCATGATGTGAGAGTGCTCAAGCAGTTGGCCCTGGCCGACGACGTGAATTTCGAACCGATTCTGACCCTCTGGAACCACCAGAGAGACGGCCTGTCGGACGAGCGCTGGCCCGACTGGTCGCACGGGGCAAGCCTCTACGCCGATCCGACGCATCTCGTGACCCTGCGCAACCAGGAAATCGAGCGGATCGGAGGCGGGCCGTTCGAGTCGGTCGGCGCCTTGCTGATGTTCGGGCTGACGGTTCCGGTCGAGATGCCTCCGGGCAACAGCCGGTATCCGTGCGACGCCGTGCTGGGGCGGACGGCCCGGAGAACGTCACCGGCATGCGTCATCGATACCGACAAGCCGATCTGGGGCGAGAACGTCGTGGGCGTGGCTCTCGGTCTGTTCGACTGCGTGCAAGTATGTCACAACCACTACCATCGGGAAGCGACGTTGCCGTTGGGGTGGGGCATGGCGACGCTCCCCGAGCTCGGGCAGGACGACTGGGGCGCCGACGAGCTTTTCCATCGCACGAACCGGACGTACTATCGCTTCCTGAATTGCGGCTTCAAGCTGGCTGCCACCGGCGGCACGGCCATGGGCGTCATGCCCGCGCCGCTGGGGTACTGCCGGACGTACGCGAAACTGGAAGGCCCGCTGACCGAGGCGAACTACCTCAAGGCCATTCGCGCCGGGCGCGCTTTCGCCACGAGCGGTCCCATGCTGACTGTCACGGTCGCCGGTAAGGGCGTCGGCGCCGAGATCCGGCACTCCATGGAACGCAGCGATTCCCTGCCCGTAAAGGCACTGCTGCGCAGCATCCAGCCCATCGACCGGCTCGAGATCATCTGCAACGGCGAGATCATAAAGAGCGTCGACCTGCGAGACCGGCGTCCCGCGCCGACCTTGAAAGAATCCATCGCCATGGAATTTGTGCCGACGCGCAGCGGCTGGGTGGCCGCACGTGCGGTTTTCACCGCTCCCGACGGGTGCCTTCGACAGGCGCACACGAGCCCGGTCTATGTCACCGTAGACGACAAACCCACAGCCTCGAAGCGAGATGCCGAGCACATGGTCCGCTGGATCGACCGCCTTGCTGAGGTCGCCCGGCAGAGCGGCCGGTACGAGACAACCCAGCAGAAATCGCAGGTCCTGACCGTCTTCCAGGAGGCCCGAAAGGTCTACGAAGGCATCGCCTCAACCGCCGTCCGCGTCTGGGGTAACGAATCGTAGTGTCACAACTCCATTGCGAGTCCGGGCCGTGTGGGTCTTTTTGTTTGAGTTGTCCAAACGAATGTGATACCTTTATAAGTGTAGTCGTTGTTTTCGCTCGCGGTCGTCACGGGACCCGATATTTCTGCGTTTCGGAGATACGTAGGGTATGAGCAGAAGCGCACGGACATGCTTGAGGGGCTCTCCCATCTGCCTTGTGGCAACCTGATGTCGTCATCTGATCCCTGTATCCTGTCTCGACAGGAAGGAGGTAAGAATCTCTTCCGGGCACACGCGTGCTGCACGAACACGCTGGACCAGGTGGGCGCGACGGGCGTGCAGCCACATCGTTTTAGGGTGGGGGGAAGAAGGAGGACTACCATGTATCGCAGAGCCATTCTCGTGTGTGTGGTATCGGTCTTGTGTCTGAATGTGGGGGCGGCTTGTGGCGGCGTGAAGGCGGCCAATCCGGACCCCCCGAACGGGGCGATCGGCGTGAGCAGTCTGCTGTTTCAGTGGACCGCCGGCGACACGGCCTTTTTCCACAGCGTCTACTTCGGCACCAGTCCGGAATTGACCGAGGCCGACCGCGTAGCGACCCGGCAACCCTTCACTATGTACTACCACATGGGCGGGCTGGAGGCGGGGGTGACCTACTATTGGCGGGTGGACGAGATTGAAATCGACACGGTCACGGTTCATACAGGGGACGTCTGGACGTTTACCGCCGCCCCGCTGACCGCGTATCAACCGCTGCCCCGGGACGGTGACAAATGGCTGCCCGCCGACACGTCGCTGAGCTGGCAGCCGGGCATGAACGCTTCAAGGCACGACGTGTATCTGGGGACCGACGCCGACGCCGTGGCCGCCCGCGACGCGAGCGTGTTCCTCGTGAACCAAGTGGGGGTGAGTGTCGCTCTCGAAACGTTGGCGGCAGACACAACGTACTACTGGGCCGTCGATGAGATCGAGCAGGGCGGGGCGACGCACGCTGGCGCCATCTGGAGTTTCACCACCATTGGCCCGGCCGCCGGCCTCAAGGCCGAGTACTTCAATAATATGACGGTGACCGGGGAGCCCATCGTCATGCAAACGGAGGAGCAGATCGATTACGAGTGGGGCGAAGGAGAAGTTGCCGGCGGGCTCAGCGACAATGTCTCGGCCCGCTGGACGGCGGATCTGGAAATCGCGGTCACGGATGCGTACACCTTCATCACGCGGACCGACGACGGGACCCGTCTCTACCTCGACGGAGAGTTGATCATCAGCCAGTGGGTGGATCAGGGTCCCACGGATGCGCTTAGCGCTCCGATCGAGCTTGCGGGCGGCTCGTTCCATTCGCTCGTGATGGAGTATTACGAAAACGGAGGCGGCGCCTCCGCCCAGCTTTTCTGGCAGACACCCGCTCTGGCCCGCACGATTGTCCCGGGCGGGGCGCTGCACGCGCCGCTGAGGGCTCGTCTCGTGTATCCGGAGCTCGGTTCCTCAGACCTCCCGCAATCCGTGACGCTCGGGTGGAATGCCGGGGACGGCGCCACCGGACACGACGTCTATTTCGGTGAGGATGCCGGGGCCGTGGCCGACGCGACGACCAGCAGCGCCGGCGTCTATCGCGGCCAGCAAGCTCTGACAACCCACGATCCCGGTCCGTTGGAATGGAACAAGACGTACTACTGGCGCATCGATGAGATCGGCGCGGCGGGGCCCGTGAAAGGCAGCGTATGGAGCTTCACCACAGCGAACTTCATCGTGGTCGATGATTTCGAGCTCTACACCAACGAGGTGGGACAGAGAGTCTTCGAGGTCTGGGTCGATGGGATTGGCTTCACCCTGCCGGAGCCCGGCAATCCGGGTAACGGGACCGGTGCGGCCGTGGGGCACGACATCTGGGCCCCCGAGAGTCCCTATTATGAAGGCACCATTATGGAAACCAGCATCGTCCACGGTGGGGACCAGGCCCTGCCGCTGTACTATGACAACACGGCCGCGCCCTTCCTCTCCGAAGCCGAGCGGACCTGGGCGACGCCCCAGGACTGGACGATCAACGACGTCAACGGCTTGACGCTGTTCCTCCGGGGCAGCTCCAGGAACAGCCAGGACGGGCTCTACGTTGTGCTGCAGGACAGTGCCGGCAACGCCGGTGTGTCCGTCCATCCCGATCCCAGCCGCCTGGCGTTTCCCGGGTGGGGCCGCTGGCGGATTCCGCTGAGCGAGTTTGCTGACGCCGGGGTGAATGTGACCGCTGTCAAGAAGATGATTATCGGCGTCGGCAACCGGGACAATCCTGCGGCGGGCGGCACGGGCATGGTCTACGTGGATGACATCCGCGTGGCCGCTCCCGGCGGTCCCATGACCGCGGCCCTGTTTGCCGAGGACTTCGAGGGTCTGACACTGGGTCCGAACGTGGACGAGGGGCTGGCTGGTGACGAGGTCTGGACGGAAACACCGCCGCCCGGTTGGACGATCGACGAAAGCGGGATTCCCGGTATCGGCGATCCGACCACCGACGGTGTGACCGAGTGGGCCGGTTGGGCCTTCACCAACAAGGACTGGTGGGTGCAGACCGCCGGCGATCAAGATCGCTCTCAGTTCACCCTGGGCGTTGGTACCGTGGCGGTGGCCGACCCCGACGAATGGGACGACCAGAGCCATACCGACTCGGCCAGCGCCGGCTGGTACAAGACCTTCATGAGCACGCCGGCAATTGATATCTCCGCCGTTGAGCCGGGCACGCTGGTGCTGACGTTTAGTTCGAGCTGGGTGCCGGAGTACGACGGCGACTACCATCAGACCGGAAATCTGACGGTCTCCTTCGACGGGGGAGACTCGACGGAGCTGTTCCTCTGGGAATCGAACGCCGGCAGTCCCAATTACAAAGCGGGCGCCACGAACGAGACGGTCACGGTCTCCATCGACGCGCCCGCCGGGGCTCAGAGCATGGTTCTGACCTTCGGCATGTTCGACGCCGGAAACGACTGGTGGTGGGCCATCGACAACATCGAGGTCACCGGCCTGCTCAACGAATAGGGACCGCAGAATCGCCCGCGTACAGGCGATTTGGCAAACCATGTCGAGCGGGGGCCCGTGTTTCGGACACGGGCCTCCGCGTTTTTGCCGTGGGCACGATCAGGATGACGGCCTCCGCGCGCAGGCGGCGCGCTTAGAAGTGGTAGGCCAGTTCCAGTCGGACGAAGTCGTCGTCCCGGAGATCGTGGAGGACGCTTTCTCCGGGGGCGTTGAGGAAGAGCCACGCTTCGAGGCTGAGGCGCCAGTGGGAGCCGAAGCGGCGACTGGCCTCCACGACGAGCAGGTTCTCGGATTCCTCCACGTCCTGCATCATTCCCATGAGCAACTGGGTCCCCGCCGCGTCGTTGGGCGTCAGACGCATACCGAAGAAGGCGTCATTGTCGTAGATCGAGCTGTTCGTGGGATCATCCCCGCGCTCGTCGTAGGCGTATTCGCTCAACAGGCCGATATCGGTTTTGCCGCCGCCGGCGCCGTAAAACGTGTACTCGAATCCTCCCACCGCCGCAAAATAGTGATCGAGGTATCCGTTGCGGTCGTACGCCTCCAGTTTCCAGAGCCAGTTGCCGCTGGCCCACTGCACGTCGGTTCCGAACTGCGTGATCTTTTCGTAGAAGGGAACCAGCACGGGGTCTGCAAACGTGCCGGGATCGATGATCTCCGGCGGCACTTGCTCCGACGGGATCAGCAGGGGTTCGCGGTTGTTGCCGGCGAAGAAGTAGACGCCGAAATCGCAGTCCCCCAGCGTGTGGCTGTATCGCAGGGCCACGTCGATGTTCCGCTGCTCGGCGGTGGCTTCGTAGAACGCTTCATCGGTATCGATGACTCTTTGCGGGCGCAGGCGTCCGTCGCGGCCGGGAAAGGTCCGCTCGCGAAAGAACGGCAGGATGAAGAAATCCAGATGCCCCCAGTCTTTGGAGATGCCGAACTGAATCATCGGCTGCCCCAGCTTGTCCTCCCCGTCGACGTGCTCGATGAGATCGGTCTGGTTGACGACGTCCACGAGATGGACAAACTCCGAGGCGCCCCAGAAGACCTTGCCGATCCCCAGGCGAAAGAACCACGTGTCTCCCGGGTACAGATAATTCAGCTCGCGGATGTCGGCATGGGTCCGTTCGGAATCGGCGGTGTCGGCGCGTCCGAACGGTACGAAGGTGAGGCTCGATCCGTCTTCCCACTGATGATAGTACTCGGGCTGGGCGGCGACCGAGCCGTTGTTGTCGTTCTGGCCTGGAAACAGCGCGTCGTGAAAGAAGAGTCGTGCCTCTGCGGAGACGTATCCGGACAGTTCGCCGGCCTCGGCGCCGGCCACCGCCAGCATCCACGCCCCCAGGGCCAAGAGTGTTCGTGCTCGCATGCGTTCTACCTGATTCGGGTCAGACTGTGCCGGTCGAATTCGCTTTCTTTCAGTCCCGTACGAAAGGCAAAATCCGACCAGATCAGCCGGCTGCTCTTTCCGGTCTGGTGATTCACCACGTTCATTTCTCGCGCCCGCCAGAATTCGTCCCGGTGCCGGCGATAGCCCTCGAACACCAGGGTCTTGAGAAGGGATCCCTTGCGGTCGTAATAATCGACTTTCAACGTGCGATACTCCTGCTTGTCCAGCCACACCACCTGCTTGGTATAGCCGGAATTGCGTTTGTCCTTCGGATAGCGTTCGATCACGTGACAGGCGTTGCCGTCGTAGACCTCGTCGCCGAGCCACCTGTACGTGTACTTCTCCAGAGTCTGGGTGGCAATGTCCTCATAGGCGAACTCGCTGCCCATGAACGACCCGGATTTGTTCTGGGCCGCAATCCGCTTGACCCGTTTCAGGGCGGGCAGATACAGCCATTGGTCGTCGTCCCCCGTCTGGTGCGTATGGGTCAGGAGGATCGTCCCCTTCACGTCCGGCGGGCTGTCGAAGAGGCACAGGCTCCGGGTATCGCCTTCCTCGGTCTCCAGCGCGCGCACGCGGAGCCGGCGCTCGCTCGTTTGCCCTTCGCGGTTGCGCAGAATCATGCGCAAATTGGCGGTGTAATCCTCGAAGCCGCAATAGCGCCGGTCCGCCTCCCGCGCAATTTCCAGTCCCCGTTTCTCGGGGCTCTGCGCCGGACAGACGAGTGACAGATACGCCACCAGCGCCGCCACGGCGGGCATATAGACTTGTGCGTTTCGTTTCATGGGCGACCTACTCGTCAACTGCTGTGCCACTCGATTTGTCTCGTAGCTTACCTGCCATGGCGTCGATTTTCAGCAACAAAGTTGGGAGGAGCAAAAAGTCCATCACCAGCGCCAATACGACGGTCAGGGAGCACATCCGTCCCATTTCCGAACTGATCCGATAGTGAGACAGCGTCAGGACCAGGAAACCGGCCGTCAGGGCCACGCTCGTTATCCACATGGCGCTGCCGACGGTGTGAAAGGCGTGATGGACCGCCTCCTCGGGGCTCATCCCCTCCTGACGCCGGGCACGCCGGTACTTGCTGAGAAAGTGGACCGTGTCGTCAACGACGATCCCGATGGTCATGGCCACCACGACCGACAGCGCCAGGCCGACCCGTCCCACGATCATCCCCCAGATGCCGAACGCCATCAGCGGGGGCAGCAGATTGGGGACCAGGCTGACCAGCCCCAGTTTGCCGCTGCGCAGGGCCACGATCATGATCCCCGATATAAGAACCAGGGCTGCGAAGGAGCCGCGGAGCATACTGATGATATTGCGCCGGGCGATGTGAGCCCAAATCAGGGACAATCCGGTCGCAGGCGCCTGCATCGAGGCCGGCGCGTGGGCCTGGAGCCACCGGCGCGCCGCCGTATCCATGGCACGCATCTCCCGGGAACTCATGCTCTCAAACGTCACCGTGAAGCGAGTCGCGGATCGATCGACGTCGATCTGGTCGTTGAGGTCGCAGCCGAAGGGCAGTGACATCTCGTACAAGAGCAGGTATTGGGCAATCAGATCGCGCCGGTCCGGAAGGCGGTAATAGCTCTCCTGCCCGCCGTGCATGTCCCGGTGCAGTCGCTTGATCGTATCGGGAATCGCCGAGACGCAGACCACCCTGGGCTGCCGGCGGTACCATTGGGCAAATTCGTCCACGTGCGTCAGATAGGCGGGGTCGGTAATTCCGCCCGACTGTCCCGCCGGCAGGGAGTATTCCATCACGTCCCAGCCGCTCAGGTTCTCGATCAGGAAATCGGTGGCGCGACGAAATGCGAAGGTGTCGTCAAAGTACGACAAGAAGTTGTCATTCAATTCGATCAGGAAAATGCCCGAGGTGGCGAAGGCGGCCAGCGCCACCATGATCCAGAGGACCGGTTTTCGTCGGCGCACGACGAAGTCGGCCAAACGGTCGTAGTTCAAGTGGATGCGACTCAAACGCTTCGCCCGGGCCGAGACGGGCAGTACCGCCATCAGCGCCGGCAGCAAAAGCACCGAATACAGAAAGGCCATCGCCACCCCCAGCGCTACGATGTTGCCCAGGTCCCGGAAGGGCGGCGATTCGGAGAAATTCATGCTGAGAAATCCGATGATCGTCGTAATGCTGGTAAGAAAGACCGGCTGCAGGTTGATTCGCAGAGACTCGGCGACGGCCTCCTGTCTCGGCCGGCCCTCGCGCATCAGGTGCGACATCGTCGTCAGGATGTGCACGCTGTCGGCGACCGCCAGCGTCAGGATCAACCCGGGCGCGCCGACCGAGACGGCGTTGAGCGAGATGCCGAGCCAGCCCGCCAGCCCCAGCCCGCCGATCATGGACAAGACGATGACGGCCACCGCCGCCAGGGTGCCCAGGACCGACTGCAGAGCGATGCCGATCAACACCGACATGGCGATGAACATCGGCGGCACGAGGGTCCTGAAGTCCTTCTTGCTGGCTTCACCGAAGGCGTGGTCGATCATGACCGAACCGGTGAGGTAGACGTCGATATCCGGATACCTGGCGCGAAGTTCTTCGGCCGCTGCCCGCGCCGCTTCGGCCACCTCCAGCACTTCGGCCCGCTCCTCTTCCGGCATGGCCAGAGCGACGTATACGCCGGCCACGTGGCCCGTCGGGGAGACCAGCCTCTGGACGATGGTGTTCTCGGCCAGGGCGAACCGGCGTATTCTCTCGATATCCTGTTCCGTCAGATCGTGAGGGTCGCCGACGAGGTCTTCCACGAGGAGATCGTCCTCTTCGGCCCGGATGTGCTGGAAGTTGGCCAGCGAGATGACGCGACGCGAACAGGGCAGCTTCCAGCCCCGCTGCGTCAACTCGGCAATGGCGGCCAGGCTCTCTGCGGTGAAGACGTCGCCGTCCCGGGCAGCGACGATGAAGAAAACGCTCTGTTCCCGACTGTACGTATTCTCAAAAGCCTGAAGCCGCTGATAGTCGGGGTTTTGCACGCCGAAGAACACGCGGGTGTTATTGCTGATGCTCAGACGGGGAATCCCCAACGTCGCCGCCACGACGGCCGGTATCGTCAGCAGGATGATCCACCACCGGTACTGAACCACCCAGCGGCCGTAAGAATCCTCGTTCCAAGTCATAATGAATGGCCAGCGCGCTATTCGGGCTCTCTTTGTTGAAGGGTCAAAGCGGTCTTCTCGACCTGGGACCATACCCGCAGGAAATTCTCGGCGCAGATCTTCTTGAGGGCCGGCTCGTCGTAGCCCTTCTTGAGCAGTTCGTAGATGAGATTGGGATAGCAGGAGACGTCCTCCAGGCCTTCGGGGACGTTTTCGATGCCGTCGAAATCGGAGCCCAGGCCCACGTGCTCAACCCCGACGAGTTTGGCGACGTGGTCGATGTGGGTCGCCACGTCGGCGACGTACGCCGGGCCGAACCGCGCGCCCACCCAGCGCTCGTGAACGTATCGGTCTCTTTCCTGCCCTTGCAGGTTTCGGGCCTTGACCTGTCGGAGGATGTCCCGGTGCAACTCGTCGAATTTGCGGTTGGCGACGGGGTTGACGAAGATGGAGCCGAAGTTGATCTGGATCACGCCGCCTTTTTTCGCCAGCAGCCGGATCATCTCGTCGCTCATGTTTCGGTGCCAACCGGGCGTGAAATGCCGGCAGCCCGAATGCGTGGCCACCACCGGGGCCTGCGAAAGCTGCATCACTTCATAAAACGCTTCGTCGGAGACGTGCGAGACGTCGACGATCATTCCCACGCGGTTCATCTCCGCGACGAGCTTCCTGCCGAAGGGGCTCAGACCGTGCCATTGCGGGCCTTCATCGAACGAGGAATCGCAGATGTGGTTGTTCTTCGAATGGCACAGCGTGATGTACCGAATGCCGCGCGCGTGGAAGTGCCTTAGATTGGCCATCTCGCCCTCCAGGGGCGAGCCGTTCTCCATGCCCAGGGCGATCGAAATGCGTCCGTCGCCGAACTGCTTTCGCATCTGCCCGGCGGAAAGAGCCGGCGCGAACTTGTCGGACCAGTTGGACAAACACTCAGTAACCGAATCGATCGTTCGGTCGGCAAACCCGCGGGCGCCACCCTCTTCGTAGCTGGGCGGCACGTAGACCGCCATGAAGACGCCGTCCAATCCTCCCTGCCGGGCCCGGACGTAGTCGAACTGACCCGACTCGGTCCGCACCGAGAGATCCACCATCTCCTTCTGAAGCTGGTAGGGTGTGTCCATGTGCGTGTCAATCAGGAAGAGTTTTTGCGCCAGGCGGTTGGCTCGGGCCCGCAGGTTCGCATCGGTGTCACCGAAGACCGGCCGCGAAGACCACCGGCAGAATGCGACCAGCATGAGTCCAACTGCAACGGATTTTCGGAAATTCATATTCCTACCTCATGGATTGCTTATGGTTTCTGCCTTCTGCTTTTTGCTTTTCCCATGATCCTATTCCTCCGGCAGGACTGCGCCCATGGCCTCCAGAGACGCTACGTACACACGCTTCGAGTAATTCTCCAGCAGGCGCGCGGCGGCCGGTCGGTCTGTCTCGTACAATTGGCGCGCCGCCCGCTCAATCGGCCCCTGCAACTCCAGCGCGTGCCGCTCCAGATCGCGGGCTCTTTTCTGGGCCGCTTCGACTGCTGCGGGATCTTCGTCGGCGACTCGGTCGCGGAAATTCGAGAACGTCCAGAACGCCTCCAGCGGATTCGCTGCAAAGGGCGCCTGCACTCTGCGGTCGTAATACGCCTTCGCCGGTCTCTCGGAGTCCAGACGCCAGCCGGTGGGGAAATCCGTGATACCGAAGTGGAACGGCACGTAGAACGACGTGCGGGGCGAAGCGAGACACGCCCAGTACACGATGCCGATGTCGCGCGGAAGATCTCGGCGCATCTGGGTGACAAAACTGGTCTGCGTTCCGCCGCTGCACAGGGCGCAAACGAGCCTCGAATCGGGCGGGATGGCCGGCGTTTCGTTTCTCTTGTCGTGGCGCAGGATCCGCATCGCGTCGATCACGCTGAGTTTCTGCCTGGGCACGACGGAGAACGGCAGGTCCGGGCCCGGCTCGATCCGCCGGTCGGTGACACAGGTCAGTCCGCTCCACTGCCGACCCGTGTTGCTCGGATGAGAAGCGGATTGCGGATTGGCGTACGCCGCGGCGAAGTCGAACGGACCGTCGGTCGCAGGGTCGTACCAGCCCCTTCGTCGGGCGTAGTCGACGATGTCGCGGGATGCCAGGAAGTTGTCGCGGTCCTGGAGGGCGACTGTGCCGATGGTATACGTATTGGCGACCATGGCAACCTCGCCGTCGCCGACTCGCCTGGCCAGCCAGTGCTTGCCGTTGACGACGCAACAGAGCCATCCCTCGTTGGGATCGGCGATGATATAGGTCCGGCCCGAGTCGATATAGCCGAAACGTTCCACGAGCCGGCCGGCCAGCAACACACCCTCCCGCGCCGTCGGCGCCCGCTCGGCCACCAGGCGGCGCAGCATGTAGCCGATTCCTCCCTCGCTGATCTCGGGCTGGTCCTCGCGCGAAGGACAATTGTCCGATGTCACCGTGACGCCCCATTCGTTGACGTAGCTGTCGGAGAAGCGCATGCCGGGCATCTCCGACCAGAGATAGGCCCAGGTCTGTCCGGCCTGCTCGACGAGGCCGCCGTTGCGCAACTTTACCATGGCGCCGCGCGGATGCCTGCGGCGCGGGACCTTGTGGTGGTTGACGATCTGCGGGGGGCCGTCGTCCTCGTTGTGGGCGACGAGCACGCATCCGTCCGCCGAGGCGTCCTTGCCCACGACGAAGGAGAAGCAACCGGGACACGGAGCCGCCGCTGCCAGCAACGCGCAAATGCAGACCAACAGGATCAAAACGGAAAGGCCCCTGCACTGTTTGGTGCTTGAATTCATCTTCCTATCCTCACAATCCCCTATGACGGTCCGCCGGCGTCCGCGTCTGCGTCGAGCTGTCCCTCGGTGGAGGCGACGACTACGGCGCAGGCGGCGTCGCCCGTGATGTTCACGGCGCTGCGACACATATCCAGGATGCGTTCGACGCCCATAATGATGCCGATCCCCTCCAACGGCACACCGATGCTCCGCAGGACAATCGCCAGCGTGATGATGCCGGCCCCCGGCGTGCCGGCCGTCCCGATGGAGGCCAGGGTCGCCGTCAGGACGATAGCCAGTTGCTGGCCCAGGTTCAAATCGATCCCGTAGAGCTGCGCCAGAAAGACCGCCGAAACACCCTGGTACAGCGCCGTTCCGTCCATGTTCATCGTAGCTCCCAGCGGCAAGGTGAAGCTACAGATATAGCGCGAGACGCCCAGGGCCTCGGCCGTGCAATCGATCGTCACAGGCAGCGTGGCCGAGCTCGAACCCGAGCTGAAGGCGATCAACTGCGCGGGTCGAATGCCGCGAAGAAATCTCCGCACCGCCAGCCGGCTGAAGACTCGAATCGCCGAGGAGTACACCAGCAAAACGTGGACGATCAGCCCGACTACAACCACGAGACAGTACTTCAGGAGCAGCAACAGAATGTCGAGGCCGAAGTCGGCGACCACGGCGGCAATCAGCGCGAAGACGCCGTACGGGGCGACCTTCATTATGACGTGCACCATGGCGATCAGGGCGTCGTTGACTCCCTCGAAGAAACGGATCACCGGCCCGCTGCGCTCGGGCGGGATGAGGGTCAGACAAATGCCCGTCAGCAAGGCGAAGAAGATGATCTGGAGCATCCGGCCTTCCGCGAAGGCCCGGATCGGGTTCGTCGGAATGATCTCGAGCAGGACGTCTTTGATCGAGGGCTTTTCCTCGGCGGCGCCGGCCGAGCCTTCCTGGCCCCGGCTGGCCTGCATCAGCTCGCTTCGGGCTTGCTCCGAGAGGCCGATGCCCGGCCGCGTGAGATTGGCCAGCACCAGACCGATGCTGATGGCGATGGCGGTGGTGCAGAGATAGAACGCCAGCGTCTTGACGCCGATCCGCCCCAGGCTCTTGAGGTCCTTCAGACTGGTCGTGCCCACCAGCAGCGACGCGAACACCAGCGGGACCACGACCATGCTGATCAGGCGAACGAAGGCCGTCCCGACCGGTTTGATGTAAGCGACGACCAAACCCGAGAAGTGCAGGCGGTTCGCCAGCAGCCCGAAAATCGTCCCCAGCGCCAACGCCAGCAGGACCTTCGTGTAAAGCTTGAGTTTTGGCAATGCCATCCGTATTCTCAGTTACGGTCGAGAGTTTTGCAGAACTCCATTCACAAGAGTCGGGTTCGCCGCGATGATAGCCGAGATCGTGTGGGTCGTCAAAGATGAACGTCCCAGGGTCCAATTGTCGGTACGTCACTGAGATGCCGCGGCGGCGCGGACCAGGGCGCCGTAGATCGCGTTGCGGTGGGCGGTGTCGCTCATGCTTTCGGGGTGCCACTGCACGAAGAGGCCGAAAGCGTCGCCGGTCCGCTCCAGCGCCTCGACGACGCCGTCGGCGCTGTGGGCGACGATCTTCAGGTCCCCGCCCGGCTTCTTGACCGCCTGGTGATGGTTGGACAGGACCCGTGCTTCGGTTCCGCCCAGGATGCGGGCCAGGCCGCTGGCAGGCTCGATCTCGACGCGATGGTACCCCCGGTGGACCACCTCGGTGCCGACCTGCGCGGGGATGTCCTGGACGAGCGAGCCGCCGGCGACGACATTGGCAAACTGCATCCCGAGGCAGACACCCAGCAGAGGCTTGCCGCCGTCCCACCAGCGTGCAATGAGCTTGCGCTCGAACTCGTAGCGCTGCTGAGGCAGCGGCTCGGCCGTCTCGTGGGGCTCCTCACCATACGCCGACGCCGGGACATCGGCGCCCCCGACGAGCACCAGGCCGTCGAGCAGGTCCACGTAGCGTTGCAGGATCGTCTCGTCGTCGATCGTCGGCAGCACGAGCGGGACCCCGCCGTTGTCCGCCACCGCCCGCACGTACGCGAAGTTGACCTGCGTCCGGGTCCACGTCCCGTCCTCGCTGACGTAGTACGCGCTCGTGATGCCGATCAACGGGCTCGGCGGCGCCGCGCTGCGGCAGCCACCGACGATCAGGACGAGGCAAAGACCGAGGAACAGCAATCGTCTCTTCATAATGAACTCCCGGACACTCTACTTACACCCCGAACAGGCGACGGGTGGCAGCGTCAAGCGCAGCTTGGCGATGGCGCTTCGCACCCGGACATCCCCATCGCCAAGGCCTGCGGCCTTGACGCTGCCACACCGGGTACCCCATTTCATAAATCGTGCGACGATAGATTGCTTCGCTTCGCTCGCAATGACAGGGGCAACCCGTATATATCATTGCGCCGAGCGTAGCGACGAAGCAATCTCCTCCCGCATCGTCGCGGAACCTGCGAAATGCGGGACTGATCTGACGAACGACGCTTTACGCCGAGTTGCTTCACAGGCCACCTTTGCCGCCGATGACGCCTTCGGGCCAGCGCACCAGCGTCAGCGGATCGTGGGCGGGCAGGACGATGTCGGCCTGCGCTCGGATCTTCGCGATCGCCTCGCGGCACGCGAGCGGATCGCCGCTGCGCGTGGGCCGGTCCCTTTCGATATTCTCGTACTTGTAGACGACGTCGCCGGCCAGCATGACCGGGCCCATGTGGGTCCGCACGAGCACGCCCAAGCTGCCGGCGGTGTGACATCCGAGAGGCACCGCCCGCACACCGGGGACGATCTCCTGGTCTGCCACGAGTTGCAGCGCCTCGGGCCGGCGCTTCAGGGCCTCTCTCACGTCGGTGGCCAGACGCTCGGGCCCGCCGGCCCCCTCGTATTCGCGCCGGCCGACGACGAACTTCGCATTCGGGAAGGCGTCGAAGTAGTCGTAATGGTCCGCGTGCAGGTGCGTGACGATCACGTGGCTGACCGTAGCCGGATCGATCCCGTGCTGCTTCAGCGCCGCCGGTGTGCGCTCGTGAGGCAGTTGTTCTATGCCGCCCGGGATGTACTGCTGCGTCGAACGGCCAAACTCCTCGGGATACTTGGGTCCGGTATCGACCACGATCGGACGCGGGCCGCCTTCGATGACCCACACGTAGAGAAAGAACGTGCTCGTCTCCTGGCTGTCACTGTCCTGAAACGTGATGTAGTCGCGGACCTGGCACTGGCCCACCTTGACGGCGCGGATCGTGTACTTCTGCGTCCCGGGCGCACAAGGCGGCCACCGGTCCCGCGTCCCGGGATCGTGGCTGGGCAGAACGACGTCCGCCCGGGCGCGGACCTTCTCGATGGCGGCGCGGCATTGTTCGAGGCTGGTGTGCACGCCGGGGGGAATCTTGCGCTCGAAATTCGCCAGCAGCGAGATCGTATCGCCGGTGAGCACCGCCCGGCCGTGCGCGGTATCGACCGAATACGCCATCGATCCCGGCGTATGTCCCCCGACCCAGAACGACTCGATGCCCGGCAGGACCTGCTCGTCCTCGAGCAGCACGAGTCGCCGCTTGCAGTCCGGGTCGTTGAGAAACGCGTGCAGGAACGGCCCGTGACCCCAACTGGGACTCTGCCCCGTCGCGCCCTGCCATTCTCTCTTGCCGACGTAGATTTTCGCATTGCGGTACTGCATCACGTCGTCGACGTGGTCGAAGTGCAGGTGCGTGATCAGCACGTGGCCGATGTCCTCGGGACGCAGGCCGAACTTGCGCAATTGCGCCCGGCTGCTCTCGTGCTCGCTCTGCGTGATCGGCTCGGCCAGCACGTGGGCGGCCCCGCGATTCATCTCCGCCACGTCGGTCAGTCCCGCATCGACCAGAATCGGCTTGTCGCCGCCCAGGATCAGCCAGACGTACAAGGCGTAGCCATAGGTCTCCGTTTTCTTGCCGCCATGGAAAGCGTGATGGCCCGCGATCTTGCACACGCCGTTGCGCAGCGGATAGATCCGATACTGTGGAGCCGCCGCCGCGGCGCTGAGGCTCGCTGCGACCAGCAGGAGACTCGCCAGCCGACACATTCCCCTTCCTTCCCACATTTCCATGTCCACCTCGTCCTCAAAGATGCAGCACAATCTCTTTGTTGGCGGGGACCGCAACGGTTTTGCTCTTGTCCCCCGACACGATCTTCAAGTTGAAAGCACCGTCGCTGCGGACGGCAATCGCGCGCGTCCCATCGGCGCCGGCCTCCGCGCAGATCAGCGAAACCGTCTTGCCGCCAAACCAGAACCTCTCGATCCCCACCCGCCGGGGCGACCGCACGTTCCAGGTGATCGCATTCGCTCCGGCGTCCGCTTTCACTCCGATCGCGTATTCGATGAAGAACGCGATGGGCCCGATCCCGGTCCAGCCGACGAAATCGCCCTTGGCGGGCTTGCCCCCCGCGACGCGGGCCGGCGCGTAGTTCTCCCAGACCGTCCCGGTCTTCTTGAAGACCTCCACGACGCACCGCAAATGGTTCATCGCAATCTCGCGGGCAAGCTCCTCGTAGCCGTACGTCTCCAGGCCCGCCACGACCATCTTGTCCGTCGGCGCCCAGATAGCGCCGCGCCAGTAGCCGCCGTTCGGATCGAAGCCGTCCTCGTCCGCCGCCAGCGTGGGGACGCGATGGACGGTGTTGAACGTCGCGGGGTTCTGCAATTGGGCCACCAGCGCCTCGGCCCGGGACGCCGAGGCCACCTGCGCCAGCAGGGTCCAGAACGCCGCGATGCTCTTGACCGGGGCCCGCTCGCCCTCGAGCGTCACGTCGAAATAGAACCGGCGCTGCTCGTCCCACATGTGTTCGTTGATGAGCGCCGCGAGTTCCTCGGCGTCGTGATGGTACCGCCTGGCTTCCCTCTCCTTGCCGAGCACGCGGGCCATTTCGGACAGATGACGCGCGAACAGCACCATCTCGGCGGAAATATCGATCCCCGTCCCGCCCGAGACCAAATGCGGGTTGCGCGTGGCGTTGTCCATGCTCGCCCAGTCGGTCATGTAGAGTCCGTTGCCCTGGCGGATGTATTTCTGCAAGGCCGCGTAGTACCGAACCAAAGGCTCCCAGACCATGCCCAGTCGCGCCCGGTCGCCGGTGAGACGAAAGCTCTCCATCTCAGCCCAGGCGAAGATCGGATGGTTGAGACTGTCCAGGGTCAGTTTCGGTGCCGGCGCCGGGACCGTCCGGCCCCGGTAGACCACCGGGGTCTTCGGCGCCGCGGTGGCCAGGTTGTATCCCCACCGGCTAAACAGCGGCTCGCTGTCGCGGTTGACCCACGCCTCGAAATCCTTGCCCGTGGCGCGGTTGATCTCGCGACAAATCTCGCCATCCTCGTGCTGCTTGATGTAGAAGTTGTCCAGCGAGCCGATCCCGGGCACGTACGGATGGGCGTAGTTGCAGAACATCGTCAGAAAGCACGTGTCCCACAGGAAGATGTTCTGGTTGAAGGCGGCATCGATGAACTGGGAGACGTAGCCGCTGCCCGGAGCCGGCTCGTGGAAGTTCTTGAACGCCAGCTCCCACGTCTTCCAGTAGCACGCGACGTAGGCCGGGTCTTCCTCGAAGATCGGCGCCGGAAGCTTCTCCCGCGTGCTCGCGAACGCCGGCAGAGGCTTGGGAACGTACCGCTTCTTGCCGAAGAACTTCCCCTGTTGCGCCGCGGCGCCGCTCGTCATAAACGCCACCATCACAAGTACGGCCCCAACAACAAACACAGGCCTTGGCCTGCAACCCATCGATCCTACGTTCACGGCGTTTTCCTCCAGCGAAGACTCTCTGTCACTTCATCCGGCCGCCTCGTGGCAACTACCGCCACGGCACGGCCCATCGGACACGCCATAGAATACCGGTCCCAGCCGAAAAGAGCAATCTCCGCAAAGCCGGTCGGCAAGGCGCCCGCGCGTCTGTGAGAATGCCCTGGCATGTGGGTGGCAGCGTCAAGCGGCAGCTTGGCGATGGGGGACTTGTCTGCTGCGTGTGGAGCTGTATGAACCCCGGGGGTTGAGCCATCGCCAAGACCTTCGGCCTTGACGCTGCCACCCGTGGTTGTCCAGGGCCCAAAACAATGATGCCCGAAAGAGTGCTCAGACTCCGCGTCCGCCGGTGCGACGACTTCTCCTTGACGCGGCGGCCGGGCCTTTGTAGACTGGTTGTCGGTGTTTGGGCTGTCGTTGGGCACACAGGGGGATCTTCATGAGGTGCCGCAGAGCTTTCACGCTGATCGAGCTGCTGGTCGTTATCGCGGTGCTCGCACTGCTGATGGCCATTTTGCTGCCGGCGCTGCAGCGGGCCAGGGATCAGGCACGAGACGTCGTCTGCCGGTCCAATCTCCGGGGGGCCGGAGCGGCTATCTTCATGTACCTGCAAGACAACGAGCACACATGGCCCAACCTGCACACCTACGAGACCAACACGAACGGACACCTCTGGTGGGACGACAAGGGCAACCCGCTCAGGGCCGGCGACCGCCGTGCCTACTGGGGCATCGCCTTCATCGACTATGCGAAGGACAGAGAGCTTTTCGGCTGCCCTTCGTTTCGCAACTTCTGCGAAATGATCGCCCAGGACCTCCTCTATGGCGGCGATCATCGCTTCATCTACACCTCGGCCTTCGCCGCCAACGGCTGGCTCAGCGAAGAGAAGACCACGCGTATGCCGCATCCCGCCGAGGTCCTCGTCGCCCACGATCACATGGAACCCAGGGTCGAGCACGGCAACCGGGCCGAACGCTCGGACATGCTCTTCCCCAGCCCCACGGGGGTGAATCTCACGCACTACCGAAAGGGCGCCAGCCGGGCGAGCTGGTATCGAGGCATCTTTCGCCACAACGTGCGATCGGGAGGCCAGTTCGAGACCGGCGGCACTCTGAACATCCTCTGGCTGGACACCCACGTCAGCCGCCTAAGAGAAACCACCGGCGAAGGCGTCCTAAAACGCTGGTACGACCCCCTAAACAAAAACCCCTGACCCACCTGCGGCGACTCAACCCTGCTCCCATACAAAGCAGAGAAGATCCCCGCGCCATGACATACCCCGCACGAACGAACCGCAATCGGCACGAGTCCTATCGTGAACCTTCCTCTCCGCCAAAACCTTCGCTTCCGGAAAGCGTGCCGTACACCTTCAATTGTCCCCCAGAGTTTTGTACAATCTCCAAATCGAGAAATAAATAATATGCTGGTGTTCGGCCATTGGAGGACACACTATGCTACGATGGTGGTTCGCCTTGATGCTCGTGGCGGTTGTTTTCGCTCAGGCCCGGGCGCAAGAAACGCCAAAGAAGACCTATGGCAGTGCGTTTCTTGATGCCTATTTCGAGCCCAACGGGGTTATCCGCGATGCTATCAAGCTTAGATTCAAATGTCACGTGGCCGAGAATACCTGTTGGCGCCGCGGCAACCAACAGGTGTGGAAGATCATCTTCATGAATCATTTCCTGGCCGGTGACGCGGGTCAACGGTGGCGAGAATTTGAGAGCAACGTGTATAGTTGGCGGTTCACGTACCCGCACTTGACTCGGATGGTTCCTGGTCAGCCCTCCGCTCGGCGTGATATTCAAGGCGAATCGAGTATCTTTCTTTCCATTTCTGACAATTACAGGGATCGCAGAATAGGAGCGCGTTCGCGGGATCAAGCGATGTTTCCAACCATGGATCAGGAGATCGATGCCATCAAGGATTTTTGGAAACGAGAACAAGTCTCACAGGAAGACCTGACGGGGAAGACTCTTGCAGTGGAGGTTACGCGCGGTCCGATCGCAGCAGATTCTTCCAACTGGTCCGTGCACGGCGCCTTGCCGGCAGACCAATACCGCATTTGGACCATGACTGTGTCGTGGGGTGGCAGGTCGCACGCCGTGGATGTCGTCATGCCGGACTCAGGCGCTCGCTTCTATCGTCCCGGCACTCCGGTACGCATCGCGACCGAGGCGTTCTTCGTCAACCCCGGTTTGCTGCGTGTCTTTTATTGGGACTTCGAGATCCAGCGTGTGAATCAGTCGTCCCGGTATCCACTGCGAAAGTGGAAGTTGGTCAACACAGACGCCAGGCCGGGCGACAACACCTGGGGAATGAAGTTGGCGATGTTTCAAGGTCGGCCTGCTATCGAAGTCAGCAACGATGGTACGCGCACGTATATGCAAAAGGGTGACATCATCGAATTGAAATGACGCATGCCGCACCGCTTCACGGACTGCGCCATCGCCGAACCATCCGGCGCAGCGGAGCGTCGGGTAGCACCCCAGGTCGAGTCAGTGGTTAACGGCCGCCGCCCTTTGACCTGCGGATTAGATATATGATTCACACACATCGTTTCAATCGCTGGGCCGGCGTCGATCTTATTAGTTCAGTAGGGTGAGCGAGCCGAAATGATCTGTGTCAAATCCTTGTGCCAACGATCTTGGGTTGGTCTACGGTCGGTCTTGGTAAAGGAGTAGACCTCTCACGGAGGCGCAGAGACGCGCGGTTTCAAGTAATCAGCATGGGCTGAAGCCCATCCTACCGCCCCGTGCGATTGGAGATTGGGGGATTTGGGATTGGAGGCGGTGGGGGCAAGGCGCTATGAAGGCGGGGTGGACACGGAGATGTGTGTAAATGCAATTTTAGAAAGGAGTTAAAGATTCTGCTCTGTGGCCTCTGCGTCTCTGTGGTGAACAACCGGTTCGGGCGGGAGGTTCTGTCGCCGTGGGAGGGGCCTGGGGGGTTGTTGCGGGTGAGGTGAGGGTTGGGATTGACGGGGGGCGGCTGGTGCCTTAGCATGTCGGCGAACGTAATGGGCAATGGAAAGGGATTGTAATGGGTACAGTACTACAGACGAACATTGCCGGCACGAAACCGAGCCGGGGCAAAGTCCGCGACATCTACGACCTGGGCGAGGCGCTGCTGATCGTGGCGACCGACCGCATCAGCGCCTTCGACGTGGTCATGGCCAACGGGATTCCCAGCAAAGGCGTGGTCCTGACGCAGATATCGAAGTTCTGGTTCGACTTCCTCAAGGGCGAGGTTGAACACCACTTGATCAGCGACGACGTGGCCGATTTTCCGGCGCCGTTTTGCGACCAGGCCGAGCAGTTGGCCGGCCGGAGCATGCTGGTCAAGAAGGTCGAGGTCCTGCCCATCGAGTGCGTGGTGCGGGGCTATCTGGCGGGCTCGGGCTGGAAGGAATACCAGGCCGACGGGACGGTCTGCGGCGTCAAGCTCCCGGCCGGCCTGAAACAGTGCGACAAGCTGCCCGAGTTGATCTTCACGCCGGCGACCAAGGCCGAGCTCGGCGAGCACGACGAGAACATCAGCTTCGAGAAAGCCGCTGAGATCATCGGGCAGGAAAAAGCGGCCTACGTGCGCGACCGTAGCATGGAGATCTTCGCCAAAGCCGGCGCGTACGCCGAGAGCAAGGGGCTGATCCTGGCCGATACGAAGTTCGAGTGGGGTCTCGTGGACGGCAAGATCATCCTGATCGACGAGGTGCTCACGCCCGATTCCTCGCGCTTCTGGCCCGCCGACAAGTACGAGGCCGGACGCGACCAGGAGAGCTTCGACAAGCAGTTCGTCCGCAACTACCTGGAAGAGATCCACTTCGACAAGTCCGGCCCCGGCGTCACGCTCCCGGACGACATCGTCGCCAAGACCAGCGAGAAATACATCGAAGCCTACGAACGGCTCACCGGCAAACCCTTTGCCTGGAAACAGTAAGAGGGCGGACAGGGCATCGAATCGCGTGAAGCGTAGCTCGTGAAGCATATTTCGTGAAGCGTATCTCGGGCCAACCGGCGGTTTGCCCTTCACGAGATACGAGATGCGAGACAGGAGATACGCTCTGCGCATGCGGTCGGACAGGCTCGTTTGCGTTCCTGTTGAGCCGGTGTCTTTGCCCGTTGAGAATATTGCGTCCCAGAGCGAGATTTTTGTAATTCAGGGTGGCTCGCTTCGTCTCTACTTTGGAACTGCACTGTGGAGTTCGGTTTGGACGGACGTTGCGACAAAGACCTGGTCATGGCCTCGTGCCGGGGGGACCGGCCGGCGTATGCCAACCTGGTCCGGCGGCATCACAACCACGTCTTCCTCGTCTGCCTGGGCGTCTTAGGCAACGTGCACGACGCCGAAGACGTCGCGCAGGAGGCCATGCTCAAGGGCTTCGAGCGGATTCGCCAGCTCCGCGACGGCGCGCAGTTCGGCGCCTGGGTTGCGAAGATCGCCAGGAACCTGAGCGTCACCGTACTCCGCAGGCGGCGAGGGGCCGAGAGAGCCGCCGGCGAAAGGAGCCACGCGGAGCGCCCCGCTGCCGATCCGGGCCACGAGGGTTTGCAGGGCGCGATCGCCCAACTGCCCCTGGACCTGCGGCTGCCCCTGGTGATGTACTACTTCGACGGGCAAAACGTCAAAACCGTCGCCCGCCATCTCGACATATCGACTTCGGGCGTCTACCTGAAGCTGAGAACCGCGATCAGAGAGTTGCACGACATCTTGACTACGCAAGGAGAAGCACGATGAACGGACCTTGCCCGGACATGCAGGAACCAATCGCCGACTACGTCATCGCCGCGCTGGACGAGGAACAGGCCGGGGCGTTGCGGAGCCACCTGGCCGGTTGTGACAATTGCCGGCGCTATCTCAAGGATCTGCAAGAGCAGGGGCAATCGCTGGTCGGCCTTGGCCGGGAGATCGAGGCCGGTGCGAGTCTGCGTCAGGACCGGGTGATCCAGGCGTTGGAAGGTGTCACGCCCGCCGGGCGCCGCGAAGCGCCGCTGTTGGTCTGGCGACTGGCGCGGATGGCGGTCGCGGCGGTTCTCATTCTGGGCGCCGGCATCGTCATGGGCCGGTTGACCGCGCCGCAGCCGGTGGATATCGACCGGCTCCGCGCCGACGTCGAGACGTCGGTCCTGGCCTCGCTCAAGCCGGCCGTTGGGCAGGACCTTCTGACGGAGGTGGATCGACGCGTGCAGGCGGCGCTGTCGGCCGACGGTGCGGATCGCCAAGCCGAGATCGTCGAGCGGATTCGACAGGACTTGCGCGTCTTCGCGGCCCAGTTGACCGCCGGCTCCGAAGCGCGGATGGACCAGCGCGTCGCCGAGCTCGTCGAGCTCATCGAGGCGGCCCGGCGCAAAGACCGCCAGCAGGTCGCCCGGGCCCTGGAGCAGATGAAGACGAAGATGGGCATGGGATTGTATTCCCTGGCGGCCCGCACCAGTGACGTGCCGGTGGCGGTGCCCAATTAGCCATGTAGTATGAGCAAGCCAGTGCTCCGTCTCAAGTCATTAAAGGGTTGTCATGCTGAACGAAGTGAAGCATCCGGGTCGAGAGAGACAAGCCGGCATCGCACGAGAAGGGACGTACGACGGCCGGATCCTTCGCTTCCGCTCAGGATGACAATCGTCGTGTGACAAGCGACGCAGCAAGGGGTATTGAATCCTTGAAAGGGGATGATCATGGACTTTCGCAGTCGTTGTTTTGCCGTCGTGGCCGTTGCGGCCCTGGCCGCGCCCGTCTGCCTCGCCGACGTCGAGGCGACCCGAGAGACCTTCACGATCTCGGGGTCGCTGGGCCTGCCGGGCGTGACGATGCAGGGCTTTCCGGGAGCGCCGGTTAGCGACGACAACGGTTGTTACAGCGTCGTGGTGCCGCACGGGTGGAGTGGTACGATCAGCCCGGTCAGGGAGGGCTTCCTGTTCGCGCCTGTGAACAAGCAGTACGCGTCAGTCCGAAAGGATATGGAGAACCAGGACTACGTCGCTGCACGGATTACCTTCACGATCTCGGGACAGGTGGGCTTGGCGGGCGTGATCATGAGGGGGCTTCCCGGGCAGCCGATCACCGATGCGCGCGGTCTCTACCTGACTCAGGTGGACTACGGCTGGACGGGCGTCGTAACTCCTGAGAAGGAGGGGTATACCTTCGAGCCTCCGCAGAGGATGTACACCAGGCTGGCGGCCGATCAGACCAATGAGAACTACTCGAGCCGGCAGCGCACTCTGACGATATCCGACTGTATCATCGTTGGCGACGAGCCTTTGGAAGGTGTGACGGTCACGGCCGATCCCGGGGAGGCCTCCGTCGTGACGGATTCGCGCGGGCGTTACAGCCTCGAAGTCCCCTTTGGCTGGACGGGCCAGCTCACTTTGTCCAAGCCGGGCTTCGTTTTCACGCCTTCGAGCAAACCGTACCGAAATCTCACGATGGATATCGTCGACGGAAAGGCCCGACCCCCGGCCGGTCTGACCGTGGGAAGGTCTCGCGCGACAGGCCGTTTTCCCGGTCAGCCCCCGCTTCGGCCCTCCTCACCGCCGAACGTTCTGGTGGTACCGACAATGCAGGTCGATCCCGCCGGCTTTGCCGAGATGACGGAGGACCTGGGCGTCATGCTCCACATTCTGCAGGAGAAGCTGAGCAAGCCTCAGACGATTCTTGGCGTGCTCGACGACTATGGCGATTTCTTCGCCTCCGACAGCGAGGGGGCCCGGGCCCTGTACATCCAGGGTCACAGCGTCCTGTTCCTGATGGAAGTGAATTTCCCGTTGCCGTCGGCGGTCGATGCGCCGGTGCGCGTCGAGCGCGAGCCCGCCGGGCCGGTCGATCCCGTCTGGCAGAGAGCGCGCGAGAAGCTGTACTCGCCCGGGTCGACAATGAGACGCCTCCCGGCAGCGACGGAGACGATCAGCTTCGAGCAGTTCCAGGAAGACCTGCTCAAGACGCTCAAGCACGCCGCCAATATCCGCCACGTCGATCCCAACGAGAAAGTGATCCTGACCGTTCTCTCGCAAAGCGGAGGGGCTTTGCCGCCCGGCGCGGGAGGCTTTGGCGGTTCGGCGTTCGGCAGGAGCGGGGGAGGCGGTTACGCCGCAGGCGGCTCGGCCGGAGGCTTCAGCGGCGGGAGCAGCCCCTTCGGTGGGGGCGCGGGCGGGGGGAGCTTCCGCAGCGAATCCTTCGGATACGGCTTTGGAACAGCGGGCTCGAGTTTGCGCCGGGGCGCAATCCCTGCTGCTGCGGCGAGCGCGACCACGGTGCTGACGATGCAGGCGCGGAAAGCCGACATCGACGCGTTCGCCCGCGGTGAGCTGGACGTCGAGCAGTTCCGAGAGAAGGTCAAGACGTTTGCGTATTGAGAGGAGTTCTGCAAAATGGAGATTAGGCTTACTTTAGGAAGGAAGAACCGTCCTCGTGATTCTTCCTTCCGAGAGCGCAAGTGCTTGCGTATAGGGTTGTAAACCCATTCTTCAAGGAAATCACACCAACGATTTCCTTGAAGAATACAAGCCTAATCTCCATTTTGCAGGGCTCTGGCTGCCAACCTGACAAGGAAAGGGAAGGAAGATGAAGCGCACGGTTCATTACAGCGGGATTGTCGGCGTTCTGGTCATTGTGATAGCGGCATCGGTTCTCGCGCAGAGCCGGACGGGAACGAGTTCCAGCCGGCAGCGTCGCCAGGTGCAGGCGCCTCCTTCGTGGTCGGCCGATCCGCAGGTGGGATTCAGGGAAGGGGAAACGCCCGCCGAATTCCAGGCCCGGCACCAGCGCGAGTTTCAAGAGCGCATGGCCGAGATGCAGCGCCGGGCCGCGGAGATGCAACGCCGCGCCGAGGAGAGCCGGAACAACGCGATCCGGCAAGCCGTGGGGGCGACCGATGACCAGTGGCGCCAGATCAAGCCGAAGCTGGACCTGATCGGCAAGCTCAAGGCCGAGGCGGAGGTCTGTGTCGATCCCGGCGCGTTCGGCGGGATGTCCGGCTTCCAGGGCAATGCGTTCAGCTTTGGCGGCGGATTCGTCGGCGGTGCCGCGGGAGGAGGCGGCTTCGGAACGATGGGAGGCTCGGGGCAACCGGGGCAAAACCGGAGCCAGTTCCAGAGCTGGAGCTGGCCGTCGGGTGCCACGGACAAAACGCCCGGCGAGATGACCGACGGCGAAGCCCTCTGCGCCCAGCTTCAGGACCTGATGCGCGATCCCACCGCTTCGCCGGAAGAAATCACCCAGAAGGTCGCGGCGCTGCGCCAGATCAGAAAAAACGCCCGCCAGAGACTCGCCCGGGCCCGCCAGATTTTGCGAGAAACACTGGCGCCCGCCCAGGAAACCCCGCTCATCGCCATGGGCTACTTGGACTGAAAGCGCCGGCCAGCCGAATTCTTTCTCAGACTTTTTTGTAACGCTGTGGACCTGTCATCGACTTTATAGTAGGTGGCGGCGCATCTATTGGCAGATGGTGCCCCGATTTTCGAGTGTTGCAGAGACGTAGTGTAGGAGAAGCGACAATGCGGAGCGGGCGGAGTATCCCATTTCTTGTGGTTGCTCTCTACGCGTGCGGCGTAGCGGCAGGGCAGCCGGAGCGAATCATTTATGTGGACGTAGCGGCGGTTGGCGCCAACGACGGTTCCTCGTGGCCCGACGCGTACGTACACCTTCAGGATGCGCTGGCCGAGGCCGTTACGGCCGCGGCAGTGCCGCTGGAGATTCGCGTCGCCCAGGGCGTCTACAAGCCGGACCAGGGGGCCGGCATCACACCAGGCGACCGCGACGCCACGTTCCAACTGCTCAATGGCGTTGCGTTGAAAGGAGGTTACGCCGGTTCCACGAGCGCCGATCCCGACGCGCGGGATGTGGAGGGATACGCCTCCGTTCTCAGCGGAGGTTACAGGAGCAGACAAGTCGTCACAGGCGATCTGACCGATGCCTCCGCCGTGATCGACGGCTTTACCATCACAAGCGCGTACCTTGATGAAATGCCCGTTTCTGGAATGTTCACTGGCACTGATGGGCTGGGTATTGACTCCGGGAGCCCTGTGGTGCGCAATTGCACGTTTCGCAACTGTGACCGCGCTCTCAACATAAGAACGGGTAGTCCGTCGCTTATCGACTGTCATTTCAGCGAGAACTCCAGTGGCGCGTTTTTGGCTTGGGAGGAGTGCAATTCCGTTCTGACTCGTTGTGTCTTCGATCGGCATGGGATCGAACGCCCTTGTTTCTGGGGGGCAGTTCATTGCGGTGAAGGCAATCTCAAGCTGACAGACTGCACTTTCACGGAGAACGCCGATGGGAGTATTCACACTTCCGGGATGCTTGAATTGGTTCGTTGCTCTTTCGTGGGTAATTCGGAGAGATTCCTCGGTACCGTCGATTGCTGGGGGCCGCTGACTGCCACTGACTGCGTTTTCCGTGACAATCGAGGGGAAGGCGTTTTGGTACACGGTGATGCGGAATTCGTTGGCTGCACGTTCGTTGGAAACTCGGGCACCGCCGCAGATGTCTCGGGGGATACTCTGAGGGCGACGCGCTGTGTGTTCAGCGGGAATTCCCATGGTCAAATGCGAGGAGGAGCGGCAATACGGAGCTTCGCGACGTACATGGAGCTGTCGCATTGCGTCTTCACCGGGAATTCCTCCCCCTCAGGCAGAGTCGGCGCCATCGACAGCCACGGGGCACTTTCGCGGATATCCCATTGTACGTTCGTCGGCAATCGCGGGGAACCGAGCACAATGAATATCGGTGCCCACGTCGAAATGACGCAATGCATTGTCCGGGATGGCCCAAATCCGTTCGCAACGTGGCCGTCGCACGTTGCCCCCCCGATGATAGTGACCTACAGCAACGTTGAAGGCGGGTCGGCTGGCGAAGGCAACATCGACGTGGATCCGTGTTTCGTCGATCCGGGGTATTGGGATGCGGGCGACACGCCGGACGATCTCGCTGACGATGTCTGGGTTGCCGGTGATTACCACCTGAAATCGCAGGCGGGCCATTGGGACGCCGAAAGTGAGGACTGGGTCCTTGACGACGTGACCAGCCCCTGCATCGACGCGGGCGATCCCAATGGCCCGATCAACGCCGAGCCGTTCCCCAACGGTGGGTACGCCAACCTCGGCGCCTACGGCGGCACAGCCGAGGCCAGCCGTTCGTACTTCGGCGAACCGGTCTGCACGACCCAGATCGCCGGAGATATCAACGGCGACTGCAGGGTGGACGACTTCGATATGGACCTTCTGCTGTCGCACTGGCAGATGGAAGACATCGGGCGGATCAACCTCCCGCCGACGATTACGATTGTCTCACCGCAGGACGGAGCTGAATTCAGCCCTCCAGAACCTGTCGTCTTCCAGTTCGAGGCCTCCGATCCGGACGGCCGCGTCATCTCTCTCAGCTATCGCCTCGAACACGATCATGGCAACGGCGTGTTCAGCACGGGCAGCGGTGCCGCCGATCCAGAAGACGGCTGGACAGACGAATTGCGCTGGTCGCACATCCGCTACGACGGTCTCTACGTGCTTCGGGCCAAGGCCGTGGACGACGACGGCGCGGTAACGTTTGCCCCCGACGTCACGATAACGCTGCATCCGTAAAACCAGGCGAGTAGGAGGAACGATCATGGGAAACGGACTATGGATCAAATCGATAGCGGCCGTTCTGTGTTTCTGCGGTGTGGTGGCAGGCCAGGCGGCACAAGTGATCTACGTGGACGGGGCTGCCGTCGGGGCCGACGACGGTTCCTCGTGGGCCGATGCGTACGTGTATCTTCAGGATGCGCTGGCCGAGGCTGCGGTGGCGGCGCCACCGATTGAGATTTGGGTGGCGCAGGGTACTTACAAGCCGGACCAGGGGGCCGGCATCACACCGCGCGACCCCAACGCCGCTTTCCAGTTGCTCAATGGGGTTACGCTCAAAGGAGGTTACGCCGGCGTCGCCGGCATTAATCCTGACGTGCGGGACATGGACACATACCCCACCATGCTCAGTGGAACCCTCGGTTCTCTTGACGACTTGCCCATCGGTTGCAGCAATCAAGTTGTCATCGCGAAGCAGACCGATGCCACCGCCGTGATCGACGGTTTCATCATCAGAAATTGGTGTCACGATGGAATGCACATCGATGCTGGTAGCCCTGCGATTCGAAATTGTGTTTTCTGGGATAGTCGATCGTGCGTTGACATTGACCGCGGCAGCCCGTCGTTCATGGATTGCCGGTTTTCCGAATACGAAAACTACGCAATTTTTGCAATGGACTCCAATTGCACGCTGGCTCGCTGTGCTTTCGAGAGGCAAGGCAGATTCCCATTTGTATTTGTGTGGCTCGCAGCGATCAGAAGCTACGGAGGTAATCTCAGTTTGACCGATTGCACGTTTACGAAGCACGGTGGACCGTGCATCGATGTCTCCGGAAGCCTTGAGCTGGTGTGCTGCTCTTTCGTGGGCATTGCCACAAAGTCCTCCGATGTCATTCGTTGTTTCGGGATACTCACGGCTTCGGACTGCGTCTTTCGCGACAACACATCGGAAGTCGTTTCTGTCAGCGGCAATGCAGAATTCGTCGGCTGCCGGTTCGTTGGCAACTCTGGCACTGCCGTAAAGGCCTCGGGGGATGCCCTGAGGGCGACGCGGTGTGTCTTCAGCGGGAATGCCCACAGTGGAATAGGAGGAGGGGCGGCAATATGGTGCATTGCGAGATACATGGAGCTGTCGCACTGTGTCTTCAGGGGGAATTTCGCCCCTGAAGGCAGAGCCGGTGCCATCGACAGCGGCGCCCAACTCGCGCGGATATCCCATTGCACTTTCGCGGGCAATCGCGGGGAGCCGAGCACAATGGATATCGGCGCCCACGTCGAGATGACGCAGTGCATTGTTCGGGATGGACCAAACCCGTTCGCAACGTGGCCGCCGGACGTTGCTCCCCCGATGATAGTGACCTACAGTAACGTTGAAGGCGGGTGGGTCGGCGAGGGCAACATCGACGTGGATCCCTGCTTCGTCGATCCGGGGTATTGGGACGCGAACGATACGCCGGACGACCCGACTGACGACGTCTGGGTCGCAGGGGATTATCATCTGAAATCGCAGGCGGGTCATTGGGATGTCGAAAGTGAGGGTTGGGTCTTCGACGATGTGACCAGTCCCTGCATCGATGCAGGCGATCCCAACGGCCCGATCAACGCCGAGCCGTTCCCCAACGGCGGGTACGCCAACCTCGGCGCCTATGGCGGTACGGCCGAGGCCAGCCGGTCGTACTTCGGCGAGCCTCTCTGCACGACCCAGATCGCCGGCGATATCAACGGCGATTGCAAGGTGGACGACTTCGATATGGATATCTTGCTTTCGCACTGGCAGATGGAAGACGTCGGGCGGATTAACGTCCCGCCGACGATTACGATTGTCTCGCCGCAGGACGGAGCCGAATTCAGCCGTCCCGAGCCCATTGTCCTTGAGTTCGAGACCTCCGATCCGGACGGCCGCGTCATCTATCTCAGCTATGATCTCGAACACGATCTTGACGGCCTCACGTACTCGACCGGTAGCGGCACGGGTGCCCCGGCGAACAGCCTGGTGCGCGAATACCCCTGGTCTCAGATCCCCTACGACGGTCTCTACGTGCTCCGGGCCAGGGCCGTGGACGACCGCGGCGCAGTAACGGTCGCCCCCGAAATCACGATAACGCTGCATCCGTAAGGCCAGGCGGGCGAGAAACGCACGTACAGAGATACCCATCCGCCAGATTCATCTCGGTGGCTTGCATAGCGGACGCGAACAACGCGTCTACAGAAGAGACAGCGCGCAGATTTTCGTGGGAGAGGGGGAGTATCGTTATTGGATCGAGGCCGGGTAGGACCCAACAGGGTCTTGTATCCCAATGTTGGCGCTGACCCGTTCCCCCGCTTTGCGCACTGGGAGAAATTCCTTTCTGAAAAAATCCTGCCGTTTAAGGTAAAATCGGCGTATCGCCCGTCGTAAGGGTGACGGTTGATTGTCGGGCATGTACGGCAGATTGGATATGCTTGAGGACAGAAGACTTCTGCGGCGGTTGCAGCGGGGCGACAGGGACGCCTTGCGGGAGATTTACGAGAAGTACGAAGGCGATCTCCTGACGCTGGCGGCCCATCTGCTGCACGACCCGGGTGCGGCCGAGGACGTGGTTCAGGACGTCTTCGTGGCCTTCGTTCGCACGGCGCCGAAGCTGCGACTGCAGCGCTCGCTGGGCGGCTACCTGGCCACGGCGGTGGCCAATCGCGTCCGGGATCACTTTCGCCGGGAGGCGCGGCAGCGTTCCCAGCCGCCCGGTGACGTCGGCCGCGTTCTTGTCGATACCGACGGGCCCGTCCGGATGGTGATGCGCACGGAGGCAAAACAAAGGCTCCGCCGGGCCGTGGCGGAGCTGCCGTACGAGCAGCGCGAAGTCCTCATGTTGCGCGTGCACGCCGACATGAAATTCAGAGAGATAGCAGAGCACCAGAACGTATCGATCCAGACGGCCTTGAGCCGGTATCGCTACGGACTGGACAAGCTTCACGCGATGTTGAACGGCGAGGTGCCGAAATGAGAAACGACGATTCGATGGAACACCGGCTCCGGGATCTGCGGTACGAGGCGACGGCCGAAAGGCGCGCCAAAACGCTGGAGACCCTTATGAATGTGCTGGATGAATCCCGCGAGGAATCACCGGCTCCGGGCCGGCTGAGAATAGGGAGGTTTACCATGAATGCGAAGACGAGCAGATTCGCTCTGGCGGCCGCGATCATACTTATCGTTTTGGGTGGCGTTACGTTCTGGCCTTCGGGTGATGCTGGCAACGGCTCGTGGTGGCTCGGGCCGTCGGCGGCCTGGAGCCAGGGAGTCCTTGACTATCTCGACAGCATTGAGGCGGTGGTCTACCGCCAGCGATCCGGCTACGTCAGCGACTACGGCCCGGCCAAGATGAGCCGGGGATGGGAGAGACGCTACAACGCCGCCGACCGCTACCGGCGCGACCGCTACGACGACGGTGTGAACATCATGAATACCCAGTGGGTCGTGCCGGAAGGGGACGGCCTGCTGATGGTCGAGGTCTCCCACGAATACGAGTGCTACTTCACCAGGGAAAATGAAGCGTACGGTTTCGAGGAGGGTATCACGGAGCGGCTGCGGTCCTACGTGCGGCGGGTGGACAAGGCGGACCGGCTTCTCGAGCCCGAGGTTTTCGAGGGGCGCGAGTGTGTGGGGTTCGAGATCAGCGCCGCCAAATACGGCGACAATCCCAAGACCCGCTTCGACCGCATCTGGTTCGACGTGGAGACGAAGCTGCCCGCCCGCATCGAGCGTCACGGCATCTCGCTCGATTTCGATCCGGGTCGGACCCTGGTCATCATTCACGATCAGTTTCAATACTATGCCGACGTGCCCGCTGATTTGTTCGAGCCGGCCATTCCGGAAGGCTACGTCAACGCTCACCCGGACGAGGTTCGCGCCGCACGGGATAGGCAGGCCAAGGGTGAGATGCCCGTCGCGGCGGTGCCGGCAGGACTCAAGGACAAGATCGTGGCTGCACTCAAGGCCGTCGAAACCGGCCTCTACCACGAGCGCGACTATGTCTACTCCTTCTCGAAAGACGCGTGGCGCCGAGAGCACTACATCGGCGAGCGGCTTTCCCAGGGCAAATGGTACGTGTCCGAGCAGGACCTGCCGGAAGGGCCGTTCGAGCTTCAGGGCGGCTCTGTAGTGACGGAAACGACGGTCGATTTCGACAGTCGGACCGCGACCGTCTGCGAGCATGCCGGGTCGTCGCAGCCGCGACACCCGATGCAGTACATCGTCTTCGTGGCGGGTCTGATCGAGCGGGCGGACCGTTTTTACGAGCTCCGGAACATCGAAGGTACGACGTGTTTCGGCTTCGAGGTCAGTGCGAAAAAGTACGGCGACAATCCCGACGGTATGATTCATCGCCTCTGGTTCGACGCGACGACGACCCTTCCCGTCCGGATGGAGTTCGAGTCGCCGCGCGACGACGGCGGGACCTATGTAAAGGTCAAGAACCGGTTCATCTGGAATCCGGAGTTCTCCGCCGACTATTTCGAGCCCGCAATTCCGTCGGACTTTGCTGTGACGAGAACCTCCAATCCGTAGGCCGGGACCCTCGATAGGAAAGGCGTTATCATGTACGGTACGTCACGAACGGCACTTCACTTGTTGGCGGCCGGCTCGGGGGTGCTGCTGGTCGCCTCGCTGGTTCTGCCGACGGTGGTGGTCTTCTTCTTCGCCCCGCCGGCCGGCCTGATCTTTGGTGTCGGCTCGGTGTGGACCGCGTCGAAGGTTCTCACGTTCATCGTCGGTGTTGTGCTTCTGGCGCCCATCGTTGTCCCGTGCTTCGCGTCAGAGGGCCGGAAGTGGTGGCTGCCCCTGCCGGTCACGGTCCTGGCGACGCTGGCGCTGGTCGGCATGCTCGCCGTGAACTTCGCCGAGACAAACGGGTTCGGATTCACCATTCTCGGCATCGTCGCGCTGGCCCTGCTAAGTCTGTGCACCCTGGCCGAGGCCCTGGTGGCCCGCCGCCGCACCAAACCGGCCCCGCCGGCCTTCTGAGCCTGATCGGGAAGAGCCTTTGGGCGACGGAATCTTGTCAGCCTGAGCCGCCAGCGAAGGATCTGGCCTCCGAACGGGAAGTATTCCAAAGCCGCAGCCGAGGTCCTTCACTCTGCTGCGCTGCGTTCAGGATGACATACCGCGCATGAATGAATCAGAATTCGAGTGAGCCGGCAGTGTCGCGCGGGCGGGGGGGATTTCTCCACTTCGTCTGTAAATTGCCGTTGCGCCGGGAGGGGGCCTTTCGTCTATAATGGTGTACGTCTGAGGTACAGGTCGAAAGGAGCCCGGATTGAGCGCCCGGCAGACAGAGCTGCTCGCATTGCTGGATCAGAACGGGGCGAGTCTGTTCGCCCTGCTCACACGGCTCACCTTGCGCGAGGACGTGGCCGAAGAGCTCATGCAGGACCTGTTCATCCGGCTCAGCGGCGCCAAAGACCAGGGCGGGATCGGCTGCTGGTACGCCTACGCCCGTCGGACGGCCATCAATCTGGCCTTCGACTGGCGGCGTCGGCAGGTCACCCGCCGGTCGTGCTCGCTCAACGGGCTTGGAGAGCGTGCCTCAGACGACAGCGCGCCGTTGAGCAGGCTGATTCAGTCGGAAGAGATCGAACGGGTTCTCGCCGCGATCGGTCGGCTGCGCGGCACCTCGCGCGAGGTTTTTGTGATGCGGTACGTTCAGCAGGATTCGTACGAAGGAATCGCCGAGCAGCTCGGCAAGACGGTTCATCAAGTTCGTGCTTTGTGCTTTCGAGCGATGAGCAATTTGCGTGATCTGCTCGGACGCAACCACCTGCCGGCCGAGGGAAAGGGGGTGCAGCGTGTCGAGAAGTAACGAAGCAGACGTTCGACACCGCCTGGAGCTGATCTCCCGCGTGCAGCCCTCGCCCTCGGCGACTGAAAAGGCGCTGGATCGCGTCCGGCAGATGTTGACCCAGCCAGAGAGACTTCAAGCTCGCAAGAGCCTATGGAGAATAGTCATGGAAAGCAAATGGAGCAAATTGGCCGTAGCGGCGGCGGTCGTCCTGGCCGTGGCCTTCGGCCTCAATATGATCGGCGGCCGCCACATGGGCGGCGTCGCCTGGTCCCAGCTTTTGGAGAACGTGCAGCACGTCCGAACATCCATTCACCGCACGCGGATGACGATTGCCCGGGACAACGAGCCGGACTCGACCGTCGAGTTTCTCATCTATCGGTCCACCGAGTTGGGCATCCGGCGCGACGCGTACGCCGACGGCGAGCTGGCGACCCAGTTGTATGTCTCGCGGGACGCCGAGAAGTGCGTCGAGGTGATCCCCAGCCAGAGGCGATACGTCAAAGCAAAGTTCACCGAGCAGCAGCTTGCCGAGATACGCGAGAAAAACGACCCGCGCGAGCTGGTCAAGCTGCTGGTGTCCTTCGAGCATACCGAACTCGGCACCGAGATGATCGAAGGTAGAGAATGTGAGGGCATCGAGGTCGATGACCCGCGCTTTGGCAGGATGATATTTGAGCAGGGCAAGGGCCGTCTCTGGGCCGATGTCGAGACCGACCTGCCCGTCCGCATAGAGTTCGAGGGGACTTCGGCGGGGGGTGCAATACGGACGCGCCTCGTGGTGGACCAGTTCAACTGGGACCCTGTGCTGACGCCGGCCGATTTCGAGCCCAACATCCCTGAGGACTACACCGTCATGGCCGAAGTGGATCTCTCGGCCAATGAAGAGACCGTGGTCGAAGGTCTGCGCATCTTTGCGGGTATCACCGGTGGCAAGTACCCCAGCAGCCTGGACCTGATGACCTCGATGCAAGAAGTCCAGTATGCGTTCATCATCGAACGGCGCAAGCGCGGCGTCTCGATCGAGCAGGAACCGACGAAAGACGAGATGAGCAGCATCCTCGCCATTCAGGGCGTCTGCATGTTCTACGCCGGGCTGATGAACGAGGACAAGGACGTCGCCTACTATGGCGACAAGGTCTCGGCCGAGCACCCTCATGCGGTCCTGATGCGCTGGAAGTGCTGCGAGGACCAGTACCGGGTCATCATGGGCGATCTGACGACCCGCGATGCCACGGCCGAGGAGTTGGCCGAGCTGGAGGCCTTGCCTTTGAACACCGAGTCCAACGCCGTCGATCCGGAGCCCGCCGACGGGACCATCGGGACCGCCGTAGACGGTATGCAACTGAAGTGGCTGCCCGGCGCGACGGCCCTGGAGCACAAGATCTACCTCGGCACCGAGCCCGACAATCTCACCTTGCTGGCGACGGTGAAAGAAGCGCAGTTCAGCGACCTTCCCGTGTTGGAGAGAGGTACGGCCTATCTCTGGCGCGTGGACGAGGTCAACGCCGACGGCTCGGTCACGACGGGCGATCTGTGGAGCTTTGGCACGGGCAAGCTCGTGGGCTGGTGGAAGCTCGATGAGACCGAAGGTGCCGTGGCGGCCGATTCCAGCGGCGCTGGCCATGCCGGTACGCTGGTCGGCGACCCGGCCTGGGCCCCGGGCGCGATCGGCGGGGCCCTGGAACTCGACGGCGACGGTGACTATGTGGATCTCGGAACCGCCCCCGACTTCGATGCCGCCAGCCAGATCACCGTGGCCGCCTGGGTGAAAGTGGCCTCCTTCGACATGGACTGGCAGGCCATCGTCACCAAGGGCGACACCGCCTGGCGGCTTTCGCGCAGCATGGACGACAACCTGCACTTCGCCTGCACCGGCATGTGGCCGGAATGGGTGCACGGCAGCGCCGACGTCAACGACGGACAATGGCACCACGTCGCCGGTGTCTACGACGGCGCCGAGTTGCGGCTCTACGTCGACGGCGGACCGTGAGAGAAGACACACCTTCAGCAGTCTTCGGTACCAGGTCCATTAGAAACTCGCACGAGAAGGGGCCGGGCGATCCGTCCGGCCCCTCTCGTGTGTGTGCGTGAGAAGATCCTGGCGATTACAGATTACGGCGTAGACAGCCAGCCTTGTCACCCCTGCGAAGGCAGGGGTCCAGGAAACGACCGAAGTGTCCTGGATTCCCGCCTGCGCGGGAATGACACGGAGCGTTTCCATTGAGGGCGGCGGGTGGCAGCGTCAAGCGGCAGCTTGGCGATGGGTGATTTGTCCGCTGCGTGTGGCGCTACACGAGCCCCGGGCGTTGCGCCATCGCCAAGTCCTTCGGACTTGACGCTGCCACTCGTAGTTGTCCAGAGTCCAAAACAATGATGCTCTAAAACCTGCATAGACCCCACCGACAGCGGCCGTGTGCAATTGACTTGCGAACGGTCCGCTGTTTGATTACAACAGACCTCCATGGACGCATCAGAGGATCGTCACATGACAAGAGATGCCGTGGAGGTAGACTGATGATTTTGCTCTTTCGGGCCATCCTGATCGCGTATCTTCTCCTTTGGGCGGCGCTGCTGGTGGGATGCGTGCGCAAGAGGGAATTCTGCCGCCTTCTGGGGACTTCGCGGGCAACGCGTCTGTTCTGGCTGGCCACGTTCGTGTTCTTCAATCCGGTTTTGACGATTCTGTATCTCATCTTCGGCCAGGTCCGCTCACCCCGCGCCGGCGCCAACCGGGTCGTGCTCGTTCTCGTGCCGGTCGTGGTGCTCGTCGGATTCTTCGTGAACGTTCCCGGCGTGACGCATTTATGGATGCAGCCGTTTTTAGGGCGCTCGCCCGAGGCGGGGCAGTCGCCGCGAGCGCACCTGGCCGTCATTAAGGCCGCCAACAACACTTCGACGACCAGCTCGAGCGCCCACAGCGACAACAGTCGCCTGGCCTGTCGCAACATCGCGATCGTGGTCGAAGACGATCATCCGCTGTTGCAGCGAGTCGCCGGGGAACTGGTCGAGGATCTCCAAGCCATCGCCGGCGTGGAAAGCGTTGCCCTGCACACCAGCGGTGCCTTCCCGGAGAGCGGGCAGCGGGCGCCGGACATCTTCGTCCAGTTGTACCACGAGGGGATCGACGAAAACCTCCTGCCTTATTCGCTGAAGCTCGCCGCCGAAATCCGCGCGCTGGTGGGCAGAAGCCCGTTGCGCAGCCGAAGCTCCCATTTCGACACGCAAACGCCTCCGGCCCTCGATTTCAACGTTCAGGTGGAAATGACCCACACCAGCACGACGGAAGGCTACGAGTCGGTGCGGTACACCCTGGCGGGGCGGAATATTGCCAAGGGTCTCGCTGAGACCATCAAGAAGCATCTCGATCAGTGGCGGGACAAGCACGGCCTGCTTCCGGAGATCCCGGCCGACTTCTACGGGACGTACCGGGCCAACGAGCTGCCCGAGCCGCTGCGGGCCTTCAGCCCCATGCCGCTGGGCTCCTACGCGGGACTTCTCAGGCACAACGAGACGTATTACCGGTTTCAAAGCGAAGGGGACGTCGTGGCGACGATGGAGAAGCTCCGCGACGACATGGAGCAACACGGGTGGAAGACCCACTCCAGCCGCCTCGAACCGCGCTTTATCGACCTGATGTTCGACAAGGACGATCGAAGCATCCAGATCTTCAAGTTTCATTTGGGCCGCAGTCCCGGACGCGACCCTATCATAGAGGAGGCCCCGATCTCCGCCTTCGGCGTTCATGACATCCAGTCCTTTTCGAACGACGAGCGAACCGCGGCGCTGGAGGGGCTGCTCGCCGAGCCGGTTTCCCTGGAGCGCGTGATGCTCTTCGAGCGCATGTTCGGTCGCGGGCAGCGCGACAAGCTCCTGGCCGTCCTGGAGCGGCAGCCGCATCGCACTTTGCCTGCGGAAGTCAGGTTGGCTGAATTGTACCAGCACAGAGAAGAAGCAGAGAAAGCCCGCCGGGCCCTGATCCGTGCCAACGCGCTACTCTGGTCGGTCCGGGAAGACGACCGTTTCAAGAGCCGCCTCAAGAGCCTGGCCGAGAAGCTCGGCGACGAGACACTCGCCGAGGCGCCGCCGACGAAGCAGGATTTCCAGGACGTGGGTTTCATTGAGCTGGCTCCACACGTCGAGCCTTTCGAAGAGGAGGTTGGGCTGGACGTTCCCGTGGTGATGTTCTACGAGGATGGGGACGGGAAGCTGCGCACCGTCAGCGTCAGCGTTGGCCCGTCGGGAAACGAAAACGATCCGTTCCTCATACACCATATGGAACGGATGCCGCACGGGAGCAGTTGGGGTTCACACGGCGGCTTGTCGCAGGCCCGCGATTCGTGGCAGGGTCACTATTCCAAACGTATTGGCGATTTCACCTTGAACTGTAACATCACGGCACTGGAGAACGGACAACGCTTCAAGATGTCGTGCAGTGTCCAAGAATGAACGGACCCTGTCTTTGGAAGGAGAAGGTTCCATGTCGCAGCCATCCATGAGCAGACGTCGTTTTCTGGCCGGCACCGCCACGATCGGCGCGGTGACCGTCGTACCGCGCCACGTATTGGGAGGAGCCGGGCACACCGCCCCCAGCGAGAAGCTCAATATCGCCGGTATCGGTTTCGGCGGGATGGGCAAGCACAATCTCCGCCAGCTCGAAAGCGAGAACATCGTCGCGCTGTGCGACGTGGACCGCCAGTACGTCGCGGAGCCCTGCAAGCGGTATCCGAAGGCCAAATTCTACGTGGACTTCCGGGAGATGCTGGACAAGCAGAAGGATATCGACGCGGTGATGATTGCCACGCCGGACCATACGCACGCGGTGATTTCGATGGAAGCCATGCGCCGCGGCAAGCACGTCTATTGTCAGAAGCCGCTGACGCACGACGTGTACGAGGCCCGCATGTTGGCCAAGGCCGCCAAAGAGTCCGGCGTGATCACGCAAATGGGAATCCAGGGACATTCGAGCGAGAGCGTCCGCCTCGTGTGCGAATGGATCTGGGACGGCGCCATCGGCGAGGTCCGCGAGGTGGACGCGTGGTGCAGCCTGTCGTATTACCCGTTCGGACACGCCTACTGGAGCTCGAAGTGGAGCCGGCGGCCCGAAGAGACGCCGCCGGTGCCGGAGACGCTCGATTGGGATCTGTGGATTGGCCCGGCCCCGCACCGGCCCTACCACCCGGCCTATCACCCCGGCGTCTGGCGCTGCTGGTGGGACTTCGGCTGCGGCATGATGGGCGACCGCGGCGCCCACACGTTGGACAGCGTCTTCTGGGCCCTGAAACTGGGACAGCCGACCAGCGTCGACGCCACGTCGCTGGGGATGAATCCGGATACGCATCCGCTGGCCTCGATTGTCACGTACCAGTTTCCCGCGCGGGGTGAGCTGCCGCCGGTGAAGCTGACGTGGTATGAGGGGTTGCGCCCGCCGCGACCGGCTGACCTCGAGGACGGCCGCCGCATGGGACACCCCGAAGGAGGAATCTTGTTCAAAGGCAGCAAGGGCACGCTCATGGCCGGCGTGTACGGCGAAGGGGCCAGGATCATTCCCGAGAGCAAAATGAAGCAATACAAGCAGCCTGCCAAGACGCTTGCCCGGGTGGACGGCTCGCACGAGCAGGACTGGGTGCGGGCCTGCAAGAGCGGCCAGCCGGCCGGGGCCGATTTCGCCTATTCCGGACCCCTCACCGAGATCTGCCTGCTCGGAAACGTGGCCAAACGCGTGGACACCCGCATCGAGTGGGACGGACAGGCCATGAAGGTGACCAACCTGCCCGAGGCCAATCAGTACGTGCGCACGCCGTACCGCCAAGGCTGGAGCCTGTAAGCGGCTGCATGGGGAGTTCAGCCGGCCGCGCGGCCGGCGCGGCGCTCGCCGCAAGTGAAGGCGACTCTCGTCGTCCGTCCGCCTACTCGTTGGGCTCGGGCGTTTCGGTCTGGGACGTTCGCGCCCCGCCGGCGGTCGGCGTTGTTTCGCCCTCTTTCTTGCAGCCGGACAGCGTCGTGGCCAGCAGTACACCCGCTATCGTCAACCAGACCATCGTGCGTCTCATGCGCTTCATCGTGCGTACCTCCAACAAATCGGGTCATCTCGGACAACGGGCCTGCGCCCGCCTCTATTACCACAGACGCACGTCGAGGACGTTCATTGCAAACAAAATCCCGGCTTGCCTGCCTCATCGAGCTCACCGGATGTCTGCAAAAAACTTTTGCTCTTGAAAGCATCGCCCGCATCTTACTTGTTATATTGGTGGAACATGCATGTTCTCGACGAAAGGGCCTTTTCGGTGCAGGTGGAAGACAGGTTGTTGGTTTGGCGGCTCAATCGCGGCGACGCGACCGGTCTGTCGCGTGTGTATGAGAAGTACCGCGACGATCTGCTGCGGCTGGCGGCTTCGATGCTGAACGATGCCGCGACCGCCGAGGATATCGTTCACGACGTGTTCGTCCGGTTCGCCGGCTCGGCCCGGACGTTTCGCCTGACCGGCAGCCTCAAGGGCTATTTAGCCACTTGTGTGGCCAACGCGGCCCGCAACGTGCTCAAGGCGGCCTCGCGCCGGCGCGGCGTCGCGCTCGACGAGGCGATGGGGTTGGCGTGCGAGGCCGACGGGCCCGAGCGCTGGATGATCTGCAGCGAGCAGTTCCGGCAGGTCAGCGGAGCCATGACGCAACTGCCGCCCGAGCAGCGGGAGGTTGTGACCATGCACGTGTACGGCGAGATGCCGTTTCGGGAGATCGCGGCATGGCAGCAGACGTCGATCAAGACCGTGCAGAGCCGGTATCGCTACGGCCTGAACAAACTGCGGTCGTCAATGAACGGTGAGGTAACGACATGAAACCGCATGACAACATGGAGCGCTTCGCCCGAGACGCCTCGATCCACACGAGCGACGCGGCCAACGAGCGCATCCTCAACGAGATGCACGAGGCCTACAAACGTTCCGCTCCCGTCGAGCCCGTGCCTCGGCGGCCGGATTATTGGGGCCTCGTCTTTGAGAGCCGATTCGCCCGGTTTGCCGCGGCCGCCGTCATCCTCCTGGCGCTGGCCACCCTTGTCGCCCAGTTCGGCACAATGCTTACCGCCGGCAACGTCGCCTGGGCTGATGTCACACAGCACTTCCAGTCCGTGCCGTTCTTCTACGCCTCGATCTATATGAAGAATGACGCGTTGGCCCGGCCTGCGCAGTTCGAGTTGTGGATGGCCCAAGGAGGTTACGCTCGCATGCGCGTCGGCTCGCAAGTCATCTTCGGCAAGGACGGAAAGGTGACCCGGGCGTTCGACGTCCTCCGCCGGCGAGAGACCGAGCCGAACGCCGAAGCGGCCGACTTGCTGGAGAGGCTCGATCCCCAGGGCGGATATTCCATCGAAACGGTGATCAGTTTCATCTCCGGGGGCAAACTGCTCGATGTCACCCCGCTGATGAATGCCGACGCCACCGTCCGCGAGGACCTTGTCGTTTTTGACGTGCAGTCGGACACCCATCCGGTGTGGGCGCGCATTCACGCCTTGCGCAGGAGCAAGCTGCCCGTGGGAATTCGCATTTGGGATCCGACCAGCGGAGCATGCGTGGACGCGCTGATCGATTACTCCAAGCAGATGCATGGAGTCTTCTTTGACCCGGATGCGTTCGCGGAGAAACTGAGTGAATCGGAAACGGGGGAAACCAACCTGGCCTACATGTTTCTCAAGGATGCCGGCGGGCGGGCCGTGACCCCCATGGATCTCGGAAAGTAGAATGGACGCACTTCTTCTCCGGGTTTTTGCGCTGTCTGAGAAGGGGCCTGAATCGGCGTGTATGAAAAGGTTCTCGATTCGAATGAAGGAAGGAAGACTGCGATGCAGGACGACAGGAAAGGGAACGGTTCTGGCAACCTGGGACGGCGGGTGCTTGTTATGATGCTGACCGTGGTTGCCGCCGGCTTCACCGCCGCGCGCGGCGAGGAGGTCACCTATGCCGAGCGGCTGGGCTGGCCGGCGGGCACGAGGGCGGTGATCTTTCACGTGGATGACGCCGGGATGTCGCACGATTCCAACAGGGGAGCGATGAAGGCCGTCGGAGAGGGTGTCGCGACATCGCTGAGCATCATGATGCCGTGCTCCTGGGTGCCGGAATGTGCCGCCTGGCTGAAAGAGCATCCGGAGGTGGACGCGGGCGTGCATCTGACGCTGACGTCGGAGTGGAAGAACTACCGCTGGGGACCGGTCGCCGGCAAGCCGGCGGTGCCCGGCTTGGTGGACGAGGCCGGCTGTCTCTGGCGCCGAGTCGCCGACGTCGTGACCCACGCCTCAGCCGACGAGGTGGAGACCGAGATGCGCGCCCAG
Source organism: Sedimentisphaerales bacterium (assembly GCA_016932895.1). The sequence continues at coordinate 53,505 of JAFGCA010000584.1, forward strand.
GTCGACAAGGCCCTGGCCATGGGCATCCGGCCGACGCACCTCGACAGCCACATGGGGACGTGTTTCCAGCCGTTCTACATCGAGCGCTACGTCAAGATCGGCATCGAGAAGAACATCCCCGTGATGATGATCGGCGGGCACATGCAGCACATCGGCGCCGAGGCCGCTCAGTTCAAGCCCATGGTTCGCGCACTGGCGCAGCGGCTCTGGGACGCCGGCTTGCCCGTGCTCGACGATCTCGTCACCCAGCCCACGAGGGCCGGGGACTACACAGGGCGCAAGGACGAACTGATCGCGTTGCTGCGGGACATGAAACCGGGCGTCACGCAGATCATCGTGCATTGCACCGAGCCGACGGAGGTCTTCTCGTACATCTCCGGCTCGGGGGCGGCCCGACAGGCGGAGCTGCGCCTCATGACCGATCCCGACGTGAAGTCGTTCATCGAGAGCGAGAAGATCGTCCTCACGACCTGGCGCGAGCTGCAGCAACGCCGTACAAAACAATAGGTCCTATAGGACTCATAGGACCTATGTTGTCCTATTTTTCACAGAGGGGTTACGGAATGTCTATCCACGCATACGCGCACAAAGCCAGACAGGGCTTCACGCTGCTGGAACTGCTGGTGGTCATCTCGATCATTGCGTTGCTGCTGGCCATCCTCTTTCCCGGTCTGCGCAAGGCCAAGGAACATGCCCGGCGCGTGGCGTGCCAGAACAACCTTCATCAGGGCCTTGTGGCGGGCAACATGTACGCGGGCGACTTCGACGGCTTCCTGCCCGAAGGCAACATCATCGACAAGTCCGCGCCGGGTTACAGCACAAGCTGGGACAGCGCCGACCTGCTGACGATGATGAACTACCAGACCATGCGGGCCTTCGGCGCCTACGGGCTCACCGAAGAGCACGCCACCTGCGAGACGGCCCGCAAGTATTTCGAATCCACCGACGACTGGCTCAGCCCGCTGCCCGCGACCCGGCCCCTGGTCGAGACCGCCTACGTGGGCTGGATCTACTGGGGCAATCGCGGCGACTGGACCGACCGCCACACCGGCAAGAAGTACGTCACGGCGAAGAAGGTCACGGACCAGCCGACCTCGAACACGCTCGTGACGTGCTTCTGCTACAATCGCTACGACGCCGTCGGCCCCGGCGGCAACTGGCCCGCCTGGTACAGCTCCCACGTCGGCGGCACGTTCCAGCACGCCGTCGGCCGGCCCATGAAGCCCGACCCCGACGGCCTCGCGGTCGGCTACCTCGACGGCGCCGCCCGCTTTGTCAAATGGAACGACCTGACGCCCAGCAACCACGAAGGCAACTACATCGTCTACTACGATCGTGACACGTAGATCTTGTACGGCGGGCCGGGGTCACCATCCCGAATGTCCCAAGCATCAACAGTCGCAAGGTGTGCAGGAAGGCCTTTTATGAAATTCCCGGGGATATCCCAATTGCATTTCCATCTATTCCTTACCGTTCTTGCCGTCTCATGTTCGAACGCGAATGAACGGAGCGGCACGTTCGCCAACGAGGATGTCTCTCTTCAACGCAGGCAAGCCTATCTCGACGCGACTCTCAATTCCAATCCCCGCAATCTGTACACGGAAGTGATCCGTCTCAAGCAAGGCGTGAAGCCCAATGAGGACGTCATCAGGGGTGGTAGTGGCCTGGCCAGGTTGAATCAAAGGAAAGACGCCGCGGATTTCCGCCTCCCGGCGCTTCTCACCATCCTTTATCACTATTCGAAGTCGGATCTGCTAAGCCCACAGATCATCGCCGAAGCGAAAGAAACGGTTTTGAATTTCAAGTACTGGCCCGACGAGCTGGCCCATTGGAACTGGGAAAAGACTCCGGAAATGGATTCGGGCTACATCTACCACTTGCTGCACGACGGTGACCCTGCGAACGACGCGATGGCCCATACGCACCAGGCCGCATTTGATCGGGTCGATGAAATGGACGACATGTGCTATTGGTCGGAAAACCATTACATCCTCTTCTGTTCCGGGGCCTATCTCGCGGCACAACTCTACCCTTCGGAAGTGTTCACCGCTTCCGGCGAAACCGGGGCCCACAGAATGCGCAAGTTCAAACTGCGCATCATGAAATGGCTCGGACTTCGCTATACGTCCGGATTCAGCGAATGGCTCTCAAACGTCTACTACAACGAAGATATGCCCGCTCTGCTGGCCCTTATCGAGTTGTGCGACGATCCGGAAATCGCCCAACTGGCGACCATGGTCCTCGACCTCATGATGGCCGATATGGCCTTGAACAGCTTTCGGGGTTCTTTCGGAAGCACTCACGGCCGAACGTATGAGAACAAGATGAGCGGCCACCAGGACCACACCCGGTCGATTTCACACCTGATGTTTGGAATGAATCGCGCCTCTGTCGGCAACATGACCGCATCTCTTCTGGCTGTCAGCGAAAACTACCGGTTGCCTCGGGTCATCTACGAAATCGCCAACGACGCGCAGCACCGTGAGTTCGTCAACACCCAGCGAATGGGAATTACCATAGACGACAATACTCTCCTGCAGTGGGGGCTGGACACCAGGCCCGTGGAAGAGGGTGGCGATATCGAAAACGCCATGACGTTTCTGACCCTGGAAGCCTATGCGCATCCCCGTACGATCGAGCTGTTTAGGAACATGCTCGATTCCTACTGCCTCTGGGGCAACAAGTTTTTCGCCCCATTCAAAGAGAATCGTCTTCTGGTCGAACACCCCGAACTGTTCGACACCGTTTCGGGCTTGTCAACGGGCGCCACGACCCTGTCTCAACTGGCGGAACTGGGGGAGAAAGATGTTACGCGAAACATGCGTCCCGAAGTCAATATCTACACCTACCGCACGCCGGACTACATGCTGAGCACCGCCCAGGACTACCGCCCGGGATACGGCGGGGACCAGCAATCAATCTGGCAGGCGACGCTTGGCCTCGAAGCGGTGTGCTTCACGACGCACCCGGCCAAGAAAGGCGACAGCTCCGCCGAGACACCAAACTACTGGACTGGATACGGAACCCTGCCGCGCGCCGTACAAGTCAAAAACGTCGTCCTGTCTCTATACGACATTGACACAACCACTCAGCTGTATGTCAAAGATCAACTGCTCTACACTCATGCCTATCTTCCGAAAGGCAAATTCGACGAATCCGCCAGACGCGTCGCCGACGAAGGGGTATGGTTCTTCGCTCGCAAAGACAGCGCCTTGCTGGCCCTGTTTTCGGCCGACGACGATGCCGACTGGAAAAGCAACACCGATGACGCCGAAAAATCCGGCCCGTATGAGATCATCGCCGACGGCCGCAAGACCATATGGATATGCGAGTTGGCTCGCCTTGGCGACGAATACTCCGACTTTCCCTCGTTTCAGACGGAGATCCTGAACACTCCCCTCGACGCCGATCCCGGTTCTTTGACCGTCAACTACGTGTCACCGTCGCAGGGAGTCCTTGCGATGGACTGGGACAGTGACGCAACGCAAAACGGAACGCCCGTGAAGGTGCACGCGTACAAACGGTACGACAATCCATACGCCAGCGCAGACTTCCCTGCAGAGAAAATCACATTCCGATGCAAAGGCCATTCACTGGTCCTGGACTTCGCAAACAAGACTCGGTGCGTTACGAATCACGGCGCGTCCGAGGCTCTGGCGGCCCGGTGAATCACCACGCCGCTCCGGCCGAGCGTGTGACAGCGGTGCCTACAGCTTCCAGGCCTTGGCGAAGGCTTTGAAACTGCGGTCGTAGGTGCGCTCGACGTCGTCGGGGAAACAGCAACCGGGCAACTGCTTCATGGCCAAATGATAGCTCAGGCATTCACAGCACATGCCCTTCTTGCCGCACCCCGGGTAAGAGCAGTTGCAGTGTTCCAGGTTCTTCTCTTTCTGGCATTCCATACGAATCGTGTCTCCTATTCACCCACAACAAATCGTTTTGCAGCCCGTAGGGTGGGTTCCCAACCCACGTGTCCGGCCCGGTTATGCTTCGGAACCGCCGGTCCGGTCGTGTCGTTGTACCGCGTGGGTCAAGGACCTACCCTACCATTGCTATTTCCTTTTCCGTCGTTTGGTTTTTTCAAACGGGTTGCTCATAATCTTATACACGGTGGCGCCGCATTCGAGGCACTGCCAGTGGCGTCTCCGGCGGGCGTCGCGAATC
>JAFGCA010000585.1 GCA_016932895.1 Sedimentisphaerales bacterium
GAGGATGTTGCCGAGGATCAGGACGGTGCTGGCGGCCTCGACGAGGATCTTCAGATCAAGCAGGAGGCCCATGACGACAATGAGCCCTGTGATTATGATGGCGACATGGGGCGTCCGGAACCGTCGGTTCACGCGGGCCAGGGGGGCGGGCAGCAGCTTGTCGCGGCTCAGAGCGAGCAGGTAGCGGCTGGCGGCGAGGATGCCGGCGTTGGCGGTCGAGACGAAGGCGAGGATGGCGCCGGTGGTGAGCGCGACAAAGCCCCAGCGTCCCAGGACGACCTGTCCACCGTCCGATAACGGGCGGAGGGAATGGTCGAGCTGTTCGGTTTCGACGACGCCGCTGGTGACGAAGACGGCAAGCACGTAGACGATCGTGACGAAGACCAGCGAGAGCAGCAGGCCCAGGGGCAGGGTGCGGCCGGGATCCTTGACCTCTTCGGCGACGCTGATGGCCTTGAGCAGACCGCCGTAGGAGATGTACACGAGGCCCGTCGCGGAGAAGACCGAGACCAACCCGTAGGGCGCCAGAGGGATGAGAAGTTCGGGGCGGACCTGGAACAGGCCCGCGACGATATAGACGGCCAGCAGGATGAACAGGCCCGTCACCAGGGCTACCTGCAGGCGGGCGGCTTCGCGGACGCCCAGGATGTTGATGGCGACGAAGACGGCGCAGAGCCCTGCCCCTACCGCCAGGCCGGAGAGTTCGACGAGCAGGGCCGCGAAGGTGGCCATGCCGACGATGGCGAAGGCGCTCTTGAGCGAGAGTGAGAACCAGCTGAGCAGGCCTGCGACGGTGCCGACGCCGGGCCCAAAGACGCGGGTGACGAAGAAGTAGTCGCCGCCGGCTTTGGGCATGGCGGTGGTCAGTTCCGCGATGCTCAGGGCTCCTGCCGTGGCGAGCAAGCCTGCGAAGAGATACGACCAGACGATTGCCGGCCCCGCCTGGGCGTGTGCGAGCCCGGGCAGGATGAACAGGCCCGAGCTGATCATTGTCCCCGACGCCACGCAGAATACATGGCCAACACCGAGCTCGCGGGCGAGGGCGGCGCGGTGGTTTGGCTCAGGAGTGTTTGGTGCGTTGGGCATGGGCCGGCGATCCTGCGAAAAGGCCTCGGCTGCTCGCGGTTTCTGTCAGGGCTTCTGTTTGATTATAGCGAGAGGATTCGGGGCGGACGGGAAACCTTCGTGAGGGGATTCGCAGCGACGGGTGGGTAACAGCCCGGTTTGCGCGGCGCATCAGGGGCGATTGCGCGGGCCAACAGCCGCGGATGCGCCGGGGGATTGTACAGACGGGGCCGCGGGGCGGGGAGCTACGTCTTTTGGCTGTGGCGGGTGCGGGTTTCCTGCTGGATCGTGTTGAGCTGGTCCTGGGTGATTCCGATCCGGCGAGCGAAGTCGACGATGGGGCCTCTTTCCTGGGTCGTCAGCTTGCGGTCGCACTGGGCCAGGGCGAGCATGTCTTCGAGGCAGCGGATGCGGTCCGAGAGGCGATTGGGCGGGACGACCTGGAAGTCCTTCTCGAACGAGAGGTCCAGGGCCTTGCGGGTTTCGAGGTACCCGGCGCCGATGCCGTGGGCGATTTGTTCCGCCAGGGCGTCTTCCGCCACGTCGACCCGGCCGTCGGCCCGGGCGACGTGATAGACGTTGGCCAGGTACTGCACCTGCTCGAGTTGGGTCACGAGACTCCCCTTGTCCTGTGGGTCACGATCGGGGAAACTCTGCGGCAGGCTTCCAGCCCGCCAAACACCACTGTCACCCACCCTTGTAGCCGCCGCTACCGTCGGCGTCGCACCGCCAGCAGCCCGCCGAGTCCCACCATCGCCAGCGTTAGCGGCTCCGGAACGATGGTTAAGGCATCAAACTGGCCTGCGGGTACCGCAACGCCGTTGATGATACAAGCGTCATTCATTGGGCTCGACAGCGTAATGACGATATCGCCCACGGCGCCTGCCGGGACGGTCAGCGTGACGTCGTCAATCAGAACGGCCGGTCCGTCGATCGGCGGATCGCCCATAATCCAATCCTGTGAGCCCGTCACCTGTACGAGGGCAGCGGTTCCCACGAGCACCTCGTTGTTATCTGTCATAGGCGTTGGAAAGGTGATGCTGGCGAACGACGTGAATTCCCCAGGGCCACTTACGGCGAAATCCACAACGTACTGCTCGATATTTGCCCCATCCTCGATCGCCATCCCGAGCGACAGCGTAAAGGGAAGGGCCGGGTCTCTGACGATTTCGTTCGGGGCGGCCAGGCCGTCCACGGTCAGGATCAGGGCAGCGGGGGCTGTAGACACAAGAACACACACGACCAGCGCGGAAATAAGCAGACGCATGGCACTCTCTCCTTTCGGGGCGAACGGTCAGAATGACGCCGCCGCAAGATTCACGAAAGGTACGGAGTTCTCTCCTCTCTCTCCGTACGACCGACATTCTTAGGATACCGCAAAGGGCCGTCCAAGGTCAAGACGAAATGACAAGGAATTTCCCCGCACCAGTCCCCGGCCAGAAGCCGATGCAACCCTTTTTCTTGCAAGGGGTTGCGCGTTTTCCCTGTCTATTTCGGTACCGGGACCGGCTCCAGGGCGAGCACCTTGGGGGCGTCCTGGGGCCGAAAGACATTGGAGCGATCCAGGATCGCGATGTGCCGCTGGGTCGTGCCGGTGGGGCCGAGCCGAAGGGCGATGTAGGCCGTGAACGTATCCGATCGCACGGTCACCAGGTTCGAGAGGCGGTAGAAAACCATGTTTCGCTCCTCGAAGTCGTCCGTTACGGTGTCAGTCGTGTAGTCCGGCGAGAACTTGGGAGGAGTGGCGGCCGGATCGGGCTCTTCGTTTGCAGTATCGAGTAGCCTGCGAATATCGAACAGATTTCCGGGCGCTGCGTTGTTTGTCACCTGCAACAGTTGCGTGATGTCGCGAAAACCGGGGTTTTCGTCGAGCACGCCAAGGCCGGAGCCGCTTTGCCGTCCCGTGGGGCCGGAATAGTCAGGTGCGATCCGGCTGCCGCCGTATTTCATCAGATCCAGATTCGTCTTATCGCGGAAGGCCACGATGGCCTGGGCGAGCTTGTAGCGGTCCACATCCACCAAGCCCAGTGTGGGATCACTGACGATCCAAGGCAACTGCGCGATCACGAACCACGGGGCGGTGTTGATATTGATGCGGCCGGAGACGACTTGCTCATAGTACTGCGGCGCGTTTTCGTCCGGGTCGGAGCCGACAACCAGCACCGAGTCAAGGCGATCGCCATCCTGGTCGACATCGTCGTCAGTGGGGTCGTCCGAGGTGAGGCGTTCCCCATCGCTGTCGACGCCGTCGTTGGATGGATCGAAGTATGTCAGATAATCGAACAGGTGATAGGTCGTCGGCAATTCATCGCGGTTTCGCAGGTCTACGTGGCCGTAGCTTGCCAGGCGATAGCTCGTCCCTGTTTCAAGGTCCTGCCCCCGAACGGAACCCGCCGATCCTTTTTCGAAGGCGTCGACAAGTGTTAGACATTTATATTTGTTCCCGGTGTCATCCTCCTGGTATGCGTAACCCGTGGCAAAGACCTTCTGGATCTCGCCGATCGTTCGCAGGGGTCC
>JAFGCA010000586.1 GCA_016932895.1 Sedimentisphaerales bacterium
ACCTACGCGACCTACGACCTGACGAACCAGGCAACGGTCAAGAACTGGCCGTGGATCGTCACCGTTGTGGACATGGCGTGGGGCACGGTGTTGGCGGCATCGGTCACGACCCTCGGCTACCTGGTCGGACGTTGGCTACGGTGACCGTTGCGCAATGAGTGCCGGCGCGAGGCACGCGGGCTTGCTCAGCAAGATCTGCACGTCGCCGATGGCCCGTTCGCGGAAGCCGCCCTCGCAGTAGCAGAAATAGAACTCCCAGGTGCGAATGAACTCCTCGGAGAAGCCCAATTGCCGGACCTGATCCACGTTCTCACGGAATTGCCGCCGCCACAGCGCCAGGGTCTCGGCATAATGAGACGTGATGTCCTCCAGTTGCGAGATCCGCAGATCGGTCGCGCGGCCGAGCGACCGGCAGATGGCCCCGATCGAAGGCAGACAGCCGCCGGGAAAGATGTATCGCTGAATGAAGTCCACCGATCGCCGGTAGCGATCGTATCTCTGATCGGGAATGACGATTGCCTGAAGCAGCATCATCCCATGAGGCTTGAGCCTCTGCGAACAGGTGCGGAAGAACGTGTCGAAGTACTGATGCCCGACGGCTTCGATCATCTCGATGGAAACGAGCTTGTCAAACGATCCTTTGAGCGCGCGGTAATCTTCACAAAGCGTCGTAACGCGGTCTACCAAGCCGGCGGCCTCGATCTGCCGGCGAGTGTATTCGTATGGCTTGCGGGAGATGGTGGTTGTGGTGACCCGGCACCCGTACGTCCGCGCGGCATGAAGCGCGAAACCGCCCCAGCCCGAACCGATTTCCAAGACATGGTCGTCCGCCGTCAGGTTCAGCTTGCGACAGACACGGTCGAACTTGTTTACCGACGCCTCTTTGAGAGAACTCTCCGCCGTCGGAAATACGGCACACGAATAGGCCATGGTCTGGTCGAGGAACAGCGAGAAGAACTCGTTGCCCAGATCGTAATGGGCAGCAATGTTCCGGCGGCTTCCCGACGATGTGTTTCGCCTCAACCGGTGGGCAATTCTGGCCAGCGGACTGAGAATCCGCGCCGGACCTCGTTCCAGATCGCCGGCAACGGCTGCATTGCGGCAGAAGATGCGCACGAGGTCGACGAGATGGTCGCACGTCCAATGGCCGCGGATATACGCCTCGGCGGCGCCGAGGCTGCCGCCAAAGGCCAGATGGCGGTAAAACCGAGGATCGCAAACGGTTACGGTTGCTGTTAGATCGGCGTCGCTTGACGAGCCGAAGCTTCGGCCCTCGCGGCCGTCGACAACCACCAGTCGACCGTCGTGGAGCTGTCGCAGACGGCGCACCACGAGGCTTCTCGCCAGGGTGTTGATGAACTGGCCGAACGGTTTCGGGCTTGTCCGAACATCAACAGAACGGTCCGTCATGATTCTTCCGGTCCCCGTGCTTCAGAGTGCTTTGGATGCGGGTAGAACGGGCATTTCTTCCACCACAACCGTAGTGCCTGCCAGTAAATGGCCTGGGTGACTCGCGCCGTCATCCAGGGATAATGGGCCAGCAAGCGGAACATGTTCCAGCGGCTCAACTCTCGGCGTTCGAGGGTCAGGCTCACGTCGAACTGTCGCTCACCCCCACGGGTATTGACGATTGCCGCGGTGAGGTGCGTTCCAGGCTGCGTCAAATGCCATTCGTACTGCATGTCCATGTTCATGAACGGCGATACATGAAACGCCTTGGGATGGCGGAACCGCAATCGCGGGAGTTCGGAGATGCGGTTGCCATCCCAAAGGACGTACCAGTGCCGCTCGCGCCAAGGCGTGTTGGTGACCTCGGCCACAACGGTGTCGACGACCTGACCGGCGCGGTCGAAACAATAGTACAAGCTCAGCGGATTGAAGTAGTAGCCCCAATTACGCAGAAGCGTAAGCTGGCGGATTGGCCCTGACGGCCGCCGGCCGGTATGAGCATGAACCAGATCGCCAACGGCGTCGGACAAGGTTTGTTTCGGATCGCCGATGTGGTCCGTCCGACAGAACGAAGCCGGTGAGAACGTCGCCTGATGCAATCCCGCTCCGCCCTGCAAGAGCGTCGCGAGTTCATCCAGATCGAGGTACGCCATGTAGAGCCCGTAGCGAAACACGTGTTTTGCTGGGTTCAGTCGGCGATGTTGAACATTTCCTTGGTAGAGGCAACTCAACATGATTGTAGTCCCTTGCCAAACAACCGGCCGACGGCCAGCGCGCTGTTCACTCCGTCTTCATGAAATCCGTGTCCCCAATACGCGCCACAATAATAGGTGCGGTTCTTGCCATTGATTTCGTGACATCGCTGTTGGGCAGCCAACGCTTCCCGGCGGTACACCGGGTGGTGATACTCGATCCGCCGCAGAACCTTCGCGGTGTCGATGGATTTCACATCGTTAAGCGTAACGCAGATCGGATCGGGTGACGAGTGGCCTTGAAGTCGGTTGAGGTTGTACGTCAGCGCGACCGGCTGGCCGTCCTCCTGGGGAATCCGATAGTTCCAGGAAGCCCAAGCCCGGCGGCAACGAGGTAGAAGCGACGGATCAACGTGCAACACCGTCTCGTTCCGCTGATATGCGAAGGCGCCCAAGATCTCCCGCTCCGTTTCGCTGGCGTCCGCCAGCATCGCCAACGACTGGTCGGCGTGGGCAGCAAGGATCACGGCGTCGAAGTCTTCGGATTCGCCATGCTTCGCCGTTACCGCCACGCGGTCGGGATAGCGCCGCACCGAGACAACCGGACAGTTCAGGCGAATACGGGCGACAAAGGCACGCGTCATGGCTTCGACATACCGCACGGCGCCCCCGTGCACGGTTTTCCATTGCGGGTGGTTGCGCACGGTCAACAGTCCATGATTGTTGAAGAAGTTCACGATGAACCGAGCCGGGAACTGCCGGAAACGGTCGGGCGGGGCCGACCAGATTGCCGCGCCCATGGGAATAAGATAATGCTCCACAAACTCCCGGCCGTAGTGGTTGCGATCCACATACGCTCCCAACTCCAACTCGTTGTCGTCTCCACACAACAATTCGAGCGACTGGCGATTGAAACGCAGCACGTCGAGCAACATGCGGTAGAAGGAGGGGCTGACGAGATTGCGACGTTGTGCGAACAAACCGTTGAGGGAACTGCCTTGGTATTCCAGGCCCGTCTTGTCGCATCGCACGCTGAAGCTCATGTCGCTGTCGCGCGAGGCAACCCCCAACAATTGAAGCACCTGAATGAAGTTAGGATACGTGCGGTCGTTGAAGACCATGAAGCCGGTGTCGGCCGCGTAGTGGCCTCCGAAGGCTTCAAACGCAACCGTGTTGGTGTGCCCGCCCGCATAGCTGTTTGCCTCGAACACGTGGATGTCATGGTCGGCGGCGAGAAGGCGAGCCGAGAGCAGTCCGCTGATGCCGGAACCGATGATCGCGATCTTCATCGTCTACTCCTTTCGCACGGCACGCACGATCTCCTTCAGCATGCCCGAGAACACAACGCGATGAATGGGATACAACGCATACCAATAGGCCAGACCCAAGAGTCCGACCGGGTCATAGATCGCCGTCTGCCGGACCACGGACGCTTCACCCGTGCCGGAGACTTCGAATTCCAGCCAAGCGCGTCCAGGCAATCGCATTTCGGCCTGGAGTCGGAGCAAGCGGTTGGGTTCAAACGACTCGACTCGCCAGAAATCGACCGCGTCTCCGACGCGGAGATCGACCGCGTCACGACGACCGCGGCGCAACCCCACGCCGCCGACCAAGAGATCGACAGCGCCACGGAGCCGCCAGAGCCAGTTGCCGTAATACCAGCCGGTCTTGCCGCCGATGCGCTGAATGGGAGCAAAGGCTTTCTCGGGCGACTCGGCCACCGTCGCCGTGCGCGAATCGACGATGCGAGAGCCGAAGCGAACACCGCCCCATCGCGACGTCGGACCGCTCGACGACAGAGCGTCGGACCAGCGGGTTTCCGCAAAACCCCGGTCTTCATTCAGCAGCGCCCTCGCCATCGCGTGAGTGAGGTCGCGGGGACGGATCGCAAAAGCCTCCAGCGCGGCCGGATCGTCAACGACGGTGGGATTTCGCAGGCCTTCGACCAGCTTCCGTCCGATCCGCGCGTAAACCGGCGTCACCATTCCCAACCACAGGCTCGACAAGTAAGGCGTAAGGACTGGAACCGGGATCATGAGCCGCCTCAGCCCTCGCTGCCGAGCATACTCTCGCATGATGTCGC
>JAFGCA010000587.1 GCA_016932895.1 Sedimentisphaerales bacterium
AGGCCGCCCGGGCCGACGACGGCTTCGAAGTCTCGCTGCTGTTCCTGCAGACCGCCAAGTTTCTCGCCCGAGACGCGTACGGATGGGCCGGCGACGCCGTGGCAAGACTGCTGGCTCTTCGACCGGACTCGGCCATGGTCCAGGTGCTCGCCGCCTGGGTCCAGGAGAAACAAGGCAACACGGACGCCGCGGAGGCGCACTATCAGGCCGCCATGAAACTGGACTCGAACGGTCCCATGTTGCGGTTGATGTATGGCCAATCGTTCCTCGATCGCGATCCCAACAAAGCCCTCGAGGTCCTTCGGGGCCTCTGGCAACACCGGCAGATGAGGCCCTGGCTCGTGCTGATCATGTGGGATGTCCTGCGTGCGAGAGACCCCGACGAGAAATGCGCGCAGATGCTCGAAGAGGCCCTGGAGGTCGAGCCGGACAACGCGTACCTGTGGTTCAACCTCGGCGCGGTCCAATGGGAGTCCGAGCGGCGCAACGACGGATTGGCATCCATGGCAAAAGCGGTCGAGCTGTTCCCCGAACGTGGGCCGCTGCGAGGCCATCTGGCCCGACTGCTCGAAGAGGAAGGCCGCCTGGACGAAGCGGAAGACCATTTCCGACGGCTGTTGGCGATCGAGCCGAGAAATCCGGTGGTGTACTTCTGGCTCGCCCGCTTCCTGTCCAAACATCGTTCCGACGCAGCCGATGAAGCCCTGAGAACCGCACGCAAGGCTCTGACCCTGCGATGTGACGATCCGGCGCTGGAGGACCAAATCAGACAACTGGTTCGAGAGATCCGATCCGAGCGAGCGTCGAAAGCCCCGCCCGCTTCGGCAAGTCAACGCGACGCAAGCAGCAGCGCGACCGCGCGATAGAGGAAGTGCGTCCCGAACAACGCCAGGGCAACGCCACAAACATACAGGACGATCCGCTGGGCGCGCGGGCCGAGAACGTTGGTCCCATGGAAGCTGCCGAAGGAGAGGATCGTCAGCCAGACCAAGTCGCACAGCCAGTGAACCAGGGCAAACAGCACGAAGGCGAGCCAGCCGAGAGTCCGCGCCTCCAGGGCGAGATTCAGCCCGACCGTCGCCCACCACAACAGGAAATACGGATTGCCGGCCGACAGAATCAGCCCGGTCATCATCGGCCCGGCGTTCGTCACCTGGCCCGATGGCGAGTCCGCACCGCCCTTGTCACGCAGCATGCCGACGCCCATCCAGACGAGAAAGGCCCCGCCAAAAAGCCCGACAGCGATCTTGAACCAGTCGGCCTGGAACAACACGCCCAGACCAAACATGATCAGGAAGATCAGGGGAATCTCGATGATGCCGTGCCCGATGGCCATCCACACGCCCGCCCACCGGCGTTGCGCCCCCTGCGCAATGGCGGCCGTCGTCACCGCACCCGGCGCCATGACGCCGGAGAGGGAAATACCCACCGCCTTGAGAAGAAAACCGGTCAGACCCACGAAGCCCCCGAGTACCTATTCGCCGATGATCTTGACGAGGATGCGTTTGCGGCGTTTGCCGTCGAATTCGCCGTAGAAGATCTGCTCCCACGGACCGAAGTCCAGCTTGCCGTCGGTGACCGCGACGACGACCTCGCGCCCCATGACGCTTCGCTTCAGGTGGGCGTCGGCGTTGTCCTCATACCCGTTGTGTTTGTACTGCGCGTAGGGCTTCTCCGGCGCCAGCTTCTCCAGCCAGGCCTCGAAATCCTGGTGCAGGCCCGACTCGTCATCGTTGATGAAGACGCTGGCGGTGATGTGCATGGCGTTGCACAGCAGCAGGCCCTCCTGGATGCCGCTCTCGGCGAGGCACTGCTCGACCTGGGGCGTGATGTTGATGAACTCCCTCCGCTGTGTGGTGTCAAACCACAATTCCTTCCTGTAGCTGTTCATGACCGGCCTTTCGTCGTGGCGCAAATGGAGCGAACGGGCCCGAAACCCCTGGCGTACGTACCAAAGTGGAGATTGTAGCATCTTCGCACGTAGAATGGAACCGCATCCTGCCTGTGTCGTCCGCCGGGCACGGCGGCCCGTCGAGACACACCGACAGGGACAAGGGTATAGACCATGAAGAAGAACCCTCTGTTCTGGGACGTCGACACGCAGTTCGACTTCATGCGGCCGGAAGGACGCCTGTACGTGCCGGGAGCGGAGACCATCATCCACACCGTCAGCGAGGTGAGGCGATTCGCTCTGGACCACGGGTTTTCGATCCTGGCCGATGTCGACTGGCACCGCCGCGACAATCGGGAGATCTCGGACACGCCCGATTTCAGAGAGACGTTTCCGCCCCACTGCATGGCGGGCGAACCCGGCAGCGAGCGGGTCGGATACTTGGGCACGGGGCTGATCGAATACGTGCCGGTGGAGGAGATGGACGCATTGCACCTGCGCCGGCTCGCTCAAAAGGAGCCGTTTCATATCGTGATTCGCAAGGAGAACCTCAGCGTCTTCGACAATCCGAATACGGACAAGCTCCTCGACCTGATCCGGCCCGAACGCGTCGTCGTGTTCGGCGTGGCCCTGGACTTCTGCGTCTCGTACGTCGTGAACGGCCTGGCAAAGCGACCGGGCATCGAAGTGATTCTGCTGAAAGACGCGGCGAAGGGATTGCAGTCCAGGCCCGACGACGAAATCTATGAGCAATTCGGCCGGATCGGGGTCGCCGTCACGAC
>JAFGCA010000588.1 GCA_016932895.1 Sedimentisphaerales bacterium
CCGTTGTCGCCCATGTAGACAACCAGCGTCGAGTCGCTGAGCCCGGACTCGTCGAGATAGTCGAGCACGCGGCCAAGGTTCTCGTCGAGCCCGTGCACGGTCTCGCAATACTGACGGTAGAGGTCGTCGAACGACGGGACCGGATCGTTGTCGTATTGTCCGGTTTCCATGTGATCGACGCCGTGAATGCTGTAGCGCCGCTCGCGGACCCAATGGGGCTGGGTCTGGTAGTTGCGCTCCGTGTTGGCCATCGTCTCGGGACGCTTGACCGGCGCCTGGGCATAACGGCCCTGATGCCGCGGGGCGGGCTGGAACGGATAATGCACCGCCTTGAACGACAGGTAGAGGAAGAAGGGGCTCTTGCTGTCGCGTCCGTCCTTGAGCCAGGCCAGCGCCTGGTCGGCCAGAACGTCGGTTGTGTATCCCTGTAAGGTTTGGCGCCGCCCGTTGATGTTGAGCGTGGGATTGGCGTAGGTGCCCTGGCCCTTGAAGCTGACCCAGTGGTCGAAGCCCGGCCGGGGCCGGTCGTGATCGTGGCCCATGTGCCATTTACCGATGAAGGCGGTCTGGTACCCGGCCGTCTGGAGATACTGCGGGAAAAACACCGTCCCCTCCGGCTCGGGCCGCTGGTTGTCCACGACGCGGTGGTGGTGCATGTACTGCCCGGTCAGGATCGAGGCCCGGCTGGGCGAGCACAGCGACGTGCTGACGAACGCGTTCGCTACGTGCGCCCCCTGCCGCGCCATGCGGTCCATGTTCGGGGTCTCCAGAAACTCCGGCCCCGTCGGCACAAAGCCCATGAAGTCGTAGCGATGGTCGTCGCTGAGGACGAAGACGATGTTCCTTCTGGCGGGCTTGTCCTTCGGCGCGGCCCACGAAGGCTGCCGGGCCGCCGCAACCAGGGCCAGAGCCGCCGCGCCCCGACCAGTCCGCTTCAGAAAATCCCGCCGATTGCAGCAACACTTCTCCAGTCTCATAGATGCCGTCATATCATCCGACTCCTGCGCATGCGTCATTTGCAAACGATATGGCTCTGGTGAAATGGAGAGCCGTATGTACGAGCCGATAGTACTTGTCGGGCCGGCCGGAGTCAACATTGGGACGGCGCGCTTTGCGGTGCGACCAGGTCTGGCTCGGTGTACGGCAAAGGGCTGCGAGCGTGTTGGCCCGCAGCCCTTGTCGACGCCAAAATCTGTGCCTGTGTTACGGACGTTACTGCCCCACGCCCGCATCAGGCTTGGTGACGCGAATATCGTCGATATACATCACGCCGGCTCCGCCTGCAACCGGAGCGTTGCGATTGCCTGCGCCGATATCCATTCCCTTGACGGCCGTTACCGCCACACCGGCATTGGTGAACTCGCTGAGGGGAACCTTCCACTGCGTCCATTCCTCGGCGGTCAGAATCGCGTCGTCCGGATGCGTGACGATACCGGCGCGGCCGGCGCTGTCTTGGATCGCGACGTACAGAGGCGCAGGGTCGTTGTCCGCCTCGCCTCGCACGTACAGCGTCAGATCGGTCACGCCGTTGACCGTCCAGTTCTGCCCGGTCGCCCAAGTCCGCTCGGCCTGCGAATAGTACGGCATGGCCGTGTTGCTGTAATAGACCGGCAAGGCTTGATAGCCGCCGTGCACGTCGTCGGTCTCCACGACCAGGCCTCCGAAGTACGGACTGTCCGGACTCCAGACGTCATGCCCGACCAGGGCGCCGGTACCGTTGCCCGGGTTGCCTGGCTCTGGCAGCGTGAAACCGATGCCATCGACCCAGACCTCAAACACACGCGAGCCGACGTCGTTGGTGTAGCTCTCGAAGTCATCGACAATGATGAAATCGGCCGTGGTGAAACTCCACACGCTGCCTTTCCAGGGACTCTCCGGATTGGCCGCATCGACCTCGTCAATGCGCCAGTAGTACGTCGTGTTCCACTGGAGCGGCTCGGGCGTGTACGTCGTGGCATCGAGGACCTGTCGGCCACGATAGAGACCGGCGTCGGCCGCCGTTGCATTGGCCAGCGCCTCGGCGTCCGTGCCGAAATACACGTCGTGATCGGTCGCTTCTTCGCCCGCGCTCCAGCGCAGCACCGGTGTCTGGACGGCGTGTGGTTCGCCATTGATCGGAAGCGGACTGGTGGCCCTGACGGGCAGTTGCAGCCAGCCCTGCGAAATGATCTGACGCGGCAGCGTCGCGCTCTCCCAGGACAGTCGCGCCACCGCACTGCCGGTGTTTTCATAGAACTCCATGCGGACCCGGTAGACTTGGCCGGCGATCAGGTCCACATCGGCCCGGTCGCTGGTAGTCCCGTGGTCGGTCCAGTTGTCGATGATGAGCTGCCCGTCCAGCCACAGCCGGACGCCATCGTCGCTGGTGGTGATGAGCGAGTAGGTCTCGGTGAACGGGGCCTCGAGGTCGGCGGTCCAGCGGGCCGACACGTTGTCACTGAGCCCGCCGGCCACTTCCCCGCCCCAGGTGTGGTCGATCGAGGCCTCGACTTGCGTCAGCACCGGCTCGCCTGCGAGGTCCATACCGTTGAAGTACTCGGCCTTGACGCCGCCGCCTTCTCCGCGCGTCGTGAAGCTCCAGATCGGGCCCTTGTGGGTCCCCGCGAGCGTGACCTCGTCGACGCGCCAGTAGTAGGTCTGGTCCAACTCCAGCGGGCCGGGATCATACGTTTCGCTGGCCGACATCCACCCGCCGGCCACGGCGTTGTCCACCTCGTCGAAGGTCTTTCCCAGGTAGACCGTGTGGAAGATCGCCCCCAGGCCCTTCTGCCAGGAGAGATTCTGATCGGGGCCCACGTACCTCAAGCCGTCGATCGGATACGGTTTCCAGGCCGTCAGCGGTTGGACCGAGAAGCTCCAGACGTGGCCCTTCCAGGGGCTGTCGGAATGGGTGTCGTTGACCTCATCGACGCGCCAATAGTAGGTGGCCCCGGGGGCCAATCCCTGGGGATAGAAATGGCTGGGCATGCCCACGGTCAGCAGGTTGGCGGCGGTCCTGCCGGCAAAGACGTCGGTATGGTCCGGGGTCGCAGTGCTGACTTCGTCGAAGTCCGCGCCGAAGTAGACTTCGTGGGCGTCGGCCGAGTCACCCGAATTCCACTGGAGCACCTGCGACGTCGCCCCGATCATGGCGTCATGCTTGGGCACCGGACCGTGGGCAAGGGGATAGTACGGCTGCTCCGTCATGACGGCGTTTATCTCGTCCTCGTCCAGGACGCGGCCATAGTAGCGCACGTCGTCGATCGCGCCGTCCACCCACAGGTCGTAACCCGGGTCCAGCCATACCCCGATGGCAAACCGCTCGGGGTAGTTGCTGCTGATGGCGCTGACCCAGCGCATGGGGCCGCCGACATCCTCCGGGCCGACCGCCAGTTCGCCGTTGACGTAGATCATGACGTTCGCCCCGTCGTAGGTTGCGGCCAGGTGATACCACGTGTTCGTCTCGTATATGTTCGGGGTCTCCACGTAGCTCATGGCAGCTTCGGTGCGAATGGCCAGGCCGAAATCCTTCTCGTTCTCATCGACCCAGCCGTAGTTGTACAGGAAGAAGCCGCACTCGTCGTCGCCGGTGTCAATGCCGTTGCCCACAAAGCTGCTGAAATAAGCGAAGCTGTTCAGTTTGGTCCAGCAGGCGACGGTAAATATCGCCGGCATCAGTTCGGCGGGAAACGCACCGGGCCCGTTGCCTACCCGTTCGGCACACTGGACGTAGTCGTCGAGCCCATCAAACATCAGAGCGTTGCCGACCTGGCCGACGATCCAGGTCGGGCCGCCCATGAGCGTGCCCTTGTTGCCGAAACGTGACAGATCGGCGGCCGTACTGCCGCGCCCCTCGTCGAGCCGCCACCACCCGATGAGATCGGGATCCACCTGGGCCAGGCCGGCGCCGCCCAGCCCGAGCACAAACAGTAGTGCCATGAGAACGAACGACCTGCAGGACATGATGACCTCCTTCGTACGGAATGTGAACATTCTGCGCGTTTGCACCACGCGTACGCATAATCCCGTGAGATTCGCAACGTCACCGCTCTGCCTGAGCGGCGCCGCATTCTTCAGGTCGATTGGGGCGGTCTTGCCTGTACGATGTCCGCCGCAATCAAGTCTTGGGTGTCCGCAGAAACCCGGCGCGGCTTGGCCTGGCAAAGCTGTCATCCTCCTGCACCATCGGTGATTCCTCAGTTTCCGCAAGTGCCTACGATCGGAAAAGGTGGACACAAGACCGGCCTTTTTCCACTATCAGCTTACCTGGAGCGGGGCCGACGGTCAAGAAAAACCTCCTTTCAGCTCGGGATGAAGCATTGGGTGTGGGTCTGATCTGTGTTTTCGCCGCGATGCGACTCGTATCCGTCGATCGCGCGGCCGGGACGACCGCTTGCCTCGGAGCACCTCTGCCGGTAGCATGGCGCTTTGAATGTCACGTTTGGAGTGTCGTTTCCCGGAGATCGATATGAACGAAACCACACGCGGAAAAGTACGTACCGCCTCGCTCCTGCTCTTGTCTGTCTCGGTGCTCTTTGCCAGCGCCGCCGCAGGCGCCGATCGCAGTCCCTTTCCAGGCGAGAAGTCGTCTTTTCATTCGTACGATCGCTACGATTTCACCCGGGACGGCAGATCGTGCATCGTCGTCGCGCCGAAAACCGTAGCGAAGGGAACGCCGTGGATCTGGCGGGCCCGGTTCTTTGGCCACGAGCCGCAGACGGACCTGGCGCTGCTGGAACGGGGCTTCCACGTAGCGTATGTTGACGTGGCCGGGCTGTTCGGCGCCCCGGAGGCCGTGGCGATCTGGGATCGGTTCTACACGTACCTGACGCAGGAGCACCGATTCGCCAAGAGGGCCGTCCTGGAGGGCATGAGTCGCGGGGGCCTGATCATCTACAACTGGGCCGCGAAGAACCCGGAGAAGGTATGCTGCATCTATGCCGACGCCCCGGTCTGTGACATCAGGAGCTGGCCCGGCGGCAAGGGCGCCGGCGCCGGTCACGCGCCGAGCTGGGCACAGT
The DNA here is from genome assembly GCA_016932895.1 of Sedimentisphaerales bacterium. The sequence continues at coordinate 5,001 of JAFGCA010000588.1, forward strand.
GCCTGGAAGCGTACGGCCTGACCGAGTCGCAGGCCCTGGCCGCGACCTGCAATCCCATCGATCAACTGGAACCGCTGGCCCGCGCCGCCGTTCCGCTGCTGCACGTGGTCGGGGACGCCGATGAGGTCGTCCCGGTCGCCGAGAATACCGCCGTGCTGGAGCGGCGCTACCGCGCCCTCGGCGGGTCCATCGAAGTGATTCACAAGGACGGCGTCGGACACCATCCCCACAGTCTCAAGGACCCGGCGCCGATTGTGGAATTCATCTGTGCCAACGTGGACAGCGAGGCTCCGGCCTCAGCAGTTGCCGGCGTCGCCGAGCCCGTGCGTGAGAGAATCGAGTGGTGTGACATCTGGATCACCAACGCCAACACCGACGACCTGCCGCGCGTGCTTCTGATCGGCGATTCCATCACCCGGGGCTATTTCAGCGGCGTCGAGCAGGCCTTGCAGGGCAAGGCGAACTGCGCCCGGCTGACGACGTCGCGCTGTATCTGCGACCCGGTATTCTTCGAGGAATTGCTGCTGGTCCTGCGCCAGTACCGTTTTCACGTCATCCACTTCAACAACGGTCTGCACGGCATGGGATACACCGACGCGCAATACCGCCAGGCTTTCGCCCGGCTGATGGAAGCGCTGCGGGAACACCGACGCGGGGCCCGTCTTATCTGGGCCACAACCACGCCGGTCCGCGACCGCGCCGATCTGGCCGTGCTTTCGCAGAGCACCGAAACCGTACGTCGCAGGAACCGCATCGCCATGGAATTCCTCACCGGCGCCGACGTGCAGGTGAACGACCTGTTCGCCCTGGCCATCGATCACCCGGAATACCACAGTTCCGACGGCGTCCACTTCAACGCCAAAGGCAAAACCGCCCAGATCGAACAGGTCTCCCGACACCTGCTCAAACACTTCCCGGCCGACTGACAGCGGCGGCGCGGTCAGAAGATGCGACGGTAGACGTGACAGTAGGGAGTCTTGCCCGTTTTGTTGTAGTAGTCCTGGTGGTATTTCTCGCCGGGCCAGAACTTACCGGCCGCCGTGATTTCGGTCTTCACGTCGAAGCCCTTCTCGCGCAGCGTTTGCACCAGCGTCTCGGCCGTCTGCTTCTGTTCGTCGTTCAGATAGAAAACGCCCGAGCGATACTGCGTGCCGATGTCCGGGCCCTGGCGATTCAACTGCGTGAAATCGTGCGTCTCGAAAAAGAGCTTGGCCAATTGCTCGTAGGTGATCTTGGCCGGATCGTAGATCACTTCCACGGCTTCGGCGTGCCCGGTCTTGTCAGTGCAGACCTGCTTGTACGTCGGGTTGTCCACGTGTCCGCCGGTGTAGCCGACGGTGGTGGAGATGACGCCGGCGGCCCGCTGGAAGTGATACTCCGTGCCCCAGAAGCACCCGGAAGCGAAGATCGCCCGCTCGGTCTTCTTCTGGTCACTCTCGGCTCTGGCCTGGCGCTGCTCGGGCGTGAGAAAGTCCATGGAGATCGAGTTGACGCAATAGCGGGTATTCTTCGGGGTTAATTGCTCGCCCCGGAAGACGTGTCCGAGGTGCCCGCCGCAGTTGGCGCAGATGATCTCGGTTCGCATCCCGTCGGCGTCGGGCTGCCACTTCACCGCGCCGGGGATCTGATCGTCGAAGCTGGGCCAGCCGCAGTCCGACTTGAACTTGGACGACGACTCGAACAGCTCGGCGTCACAACGTCGACAGGTATACACTCCGTTCTCGAAATGCTTGTTGAACTTGCCGCTGAACGGCCGCTCGGTGCCCTTGTAGACAATCACCCGCTCTTCTTCCGGCGTGAGTTGGTTGTACATCTTTTCCTCTCGGTAGAATGAGATTTCGTCGACGTGGATGTCCGCGTTGAATTCCTTCTCGATCGCGACGACCGCGACGCTGCGCAGGTTGCCCGCATCGAGCGGCTGGTTCAGTGACGCCGGCACGAACTTGCGGAACGGCAGCTTGATCTCCTGCCACTGCTGCGTCGCCCGGAACGGCGCGTGGTAATACTGCCAGGGCAGCCGCGTGTCCTTCGTGCGCAGGTGGATGGCGTACGATTCGCCGTTACCCTTGACGGTCACCTGCACGCCGTCGTACGCGGCGGCGTTGAAGTTCCGCCGCTTCGGGTTCAGAGACAGGCGGGCCTGGACGAAGCCGCCGTTGTTTTTGAGCGATACCGACCCCGTCATGTGCATGGCGGTGCGGCCGTCGTGTGCTGCAACTCCCATTTTGCCCGTCGATACCCCGCCCATCACCCGGTCGGTCAGAAGCTCCCACCCGGTGCCGAGCCGGCTCTTTCCGTCGCTCGCAGAAAAATCGTCGATCAGCAATTTTGTGCCCGTCACGGCGCCCGGTCCGGCGTCTCTGGCCTGCGGCCCGCCCCAGACCGCCAGCACCGCCAAGCCCAGCACGACCGCAAAAAACGCCGTTTTCGCCTTGTTAAAATACACATTTCTATGCATGGCTTATCCTTTCAGCGTACCACTTTACCCTGTTATACCGTCCTGGCGAGCCATTTGTTTTGGGATTTTGCGATTTCCCGAGAAGCCGTGTGGCTTTCGGACGGTCGGGAGCGGCATCTTTGATTTCCCGGGCGATTTTGCGCACGACGGGCGGTAGAATGAAGCGTCAGAACCGTGCCCTGTGCCCCGGGGCTATGATTGGAACTCGAACGGGAGGACGGACAGGCTGATGCGACGGATCATCGGAGTTGTGTTGATTTGCGGTTGGGCCGCGACGAATGTGGCCGCGGCGGACTACGAAAGGTACAGCCAGAGGAAGCGTCTGGCGATCCGCAGCGTTCGCCCGGATCGCGCGCAAGTGGAGGTGTTTGAGCGGCTTACTCTTGACGTCGATCTGGAGGCGAGCTACGAGAATGCGTTTGCCCGCAGCCAGATTCGCCTGGACGCGGCCGTGGCCGGGCCCGACGGCCGGGCCTGGAACGCCCCGGGCTTCTTCTATGTCCCCTATCGCCGCGACGATTCCGCCAGGGACCAGCGGCTGACGGTGCCGACCGGCTCGCCCCGATGGCAAATGCGACTGTCGTTCCCGTCCCCCGGAACATATGAGCTGGTCGTCACGGCGCGGGACGCCTCGGGCTCCGTGCAAGCGGAACCGTTGACCGTCGAGGTCACGCCGGCCGACAAGGCAGGCATGATTCGCCGCCATGGATCGGACCGGCGCTACTTCGCCACCGACCGCGGCGAGACCTGGTTCGCTGTGGGCGCCAACGTCTGCTGGGGCAGCGACAAGCACGTCTTCGCGTACGACGACTGGTTCCCTCAATACGCGGTCCACGGGTGCAACTACGCACGCATCTGGCTCTCACTGGAATGGAACGATCTGGCGCTGATCACGCAGAGGTCCGGCTACGACCGGATCGATCTGCAGCGCGCCTGGCACCTGGACCACGTCCTGGAATTGGCCGAGCAGCATGGCCTGCGGCTGATGCTTTGTTTCGACGCCCACGGAATGCTGCGAAGCCAGAACCACCTGCACGGTTTCTGGGAGCAGTCGCCGCTGCACCCGGACCACGGAGCACCGATCCAGAGGCCGATCGAGTTCTTCACCAACGCGGAGATGCTCGAGGCGTATCGCAACCGCCTGTGGTATCTCGTGGCCCGCTACGGATACAGCACGAGCGTATTCGCCTGGGAGTTTTTCAACGAGGTCGATCTCATCGACGATTACGACAGCCAACTCGTGGCCAACTGGCACCGGCAGATGGCGACGTACCTGCGCGGCATCGATCCGTGGAAACACCTGATCACGACGAGCTTTGCCAACTCCCGGGGCGACCCGACGGTGGACCGCCTGGCGGAGCTGGACTTCGTGCAGACGCATCATTATCAGGCCGGCGACATCGCCGCGGCGTTTCAGAAGGATATTGCGGGCAAGGCGGCAGCCGCCGAACGACCGCATTTCCACGGCGAGTTCGGCATCAGTCACAGCGGCAGCGAAACCGGCACGCTGGACCCCAACGGCATCCATCTGCACAACGGGCTGTACAGCTCCGTCGGCCTGATGGCAGCGGGGACGCCCATGACGTGGTGGTGGGACAGCTACGTCCACCCGCGAAATCTGTACCCGATCTGGGGCAGCTTCGCTCGCTGGATCGAGGGTTTTGATTTCATCGCGCAGCAGGCGGCGCCGGTCGAGGCGGCCGTGTCCTGGAGCGATCCCCAGTCCCCGCGGGCGCTCAAGGATTTCATCTTGAACGTCTCCGACGTTTCGTGGAGCCCCGCCCCGTTCAACCAGCCGACCGAAGTAACGATCGATGCCGGCGGCGGCGCGACGTACGACGTCAAGCCGGCCGGCATCCTCCACGGACTGCGCAACCATCCCGACCTGCACAATCCGGTGACCTTCCATCTCGAACTGCCCGAGGCGACCTCGTTCATCGTGGACACAGGCGGCGTCTCGGGCTACGGCGGCGCGATCCTGCAGATCCAGCTCGACGGGCGGGAAATGCTGAAGGTCGAGATGATCGACGCCGACAATCCCAACAAGGGAGGAACGCTCACGCAATTTGCGGGCAGCTACGAAATCCTCCTGCCCTCGGGCCGGCATACGGTGGTGGTCCGCAGCATCGGCAAGGACTGGCTGATGGTCAACGCGTATCGGATTCCGGGGCTCGTGCTGCCGGAGGAGCCGCCGCTGCGCGTCCTCGGCGTGGCCGGGGCGACGCGGGCGCTGCTCTGGCTCCAGAGCCCCGACTACACGTGGTCGAGCGCGCGCCGCGCGGACTTCGATCCGTACGTGGTGACAAACAGCCGCCTGACGGTAAGGAACCTCGCTCCCGGCCGGTGGATCGTCGAACACTGGGACGCCCACGCCGGGCAGGTCACGGATGCCGTGACGGTAGAGACCGACGCCGCCGGCTCCCTCGACGTCGAGCTGCCGCCGATTACCTGGGACCATGCCCTCAGGCTCAAGCTGCAGTGACACGCGTGCGTTTGCAGCCATGACAGACGCATAACGGACACAGGATCAGGCGCCTTTGATCGTATCGCCCAGGGCGGCGATGCGCAGCTCCAGGCGCTTGATCTCCCGATTGAGCGCGTTCTTGACGATCATTTGCCATGCGAAAATCTTCATCAGCGCGATGCCCTCGACAAACACGACGAAGAGGGAGGCGTACATGATCTGCGACTTGGTCTCGTCGGCGTGCGCGAATTGGACGCCGCAATAGATCGCCCCCGCAACGAAGAGGATCGCCCAGAACCAGACGAGAATGATGATCGAGAGCATCTTCCTGCTGTAGAAGTCCCTTATCATCGAGAGAACCCCGTTCTCTCGCGAGGGGTCGTAGTCGTCATCGAGTATTCTTCTAATCTGTTCGTCTGTCATTTTGTGTCTCCTTCTTGAAATGCAGGCCTGTCGGTCGGCTGTGCATGGTCTCTTCGCTCCCATAACTCCTTGAACTCGGCCCGGGCCGTGTGCAGGCGCGATTTGACGGTGCCCCTGGGAATACGCAGGATTCGCGCCACATCGGCCAGGGCAAACTCCTCCAGGTAATACAGCGTCAGAACGGTTCGGCTCTTTTCCGGCAGACGCCGCAGGATCGTGTGCAACTCGTCGGTCGTCTCGGTGTCCTCTGGCCGGGCGGCAGGCGGGTCCGGTGCGGGTCGGGGGTCGTACGCGTTCTTGCGAATCCAGTCGTTGGCCTTGTTGGTCGCGATGCGGAAGGC
>JAFGCA010000589.1 GCA_016932895.1 Sedimentisphaerales bacterium
ATGTCCCTCGGAGAAAATCCTCGGCACGCCGTCCAACAACTGCCGCTTCCACTTGGTGATCTGGTTGGCATGGACCCCGAACGTACCAGCCAACTCGCCCATCGTCCGGTCCCCTTTCACCGCCGCCAACGCCACTTTGGCCTTGAACGATCCGTTAAACTTCCTACGCTTGTTCTCCATCATTCGTCTCCTGAATACACTTGCCGTTCAGGCAACGAATCCACCTTAACCGGTGGTCCAGATTTTGGGGAGTATTATAGACATCTTGTCCGCGAGTGCCGCGGCCGTCTCGGCCGCGCACGGGTGGGACGCCCGCGACGCAACGAGGAGCGGCTCCCATACCCATTCTCCATCAATTGGGAACGGAGTTCCTTGCTCGCTTCAGCGTAGTGACTGTTGTATGAGTAATCTCCCTAACCGGCAATGAGTCACCTGACGCACCATTGTGGGAATCGCATCCGCAACTCTCTTCGCGATGTACGCGACAGCGGTCTTGCGAATCGGAACTTCCCCGGCAACCGTAATTGTGTGTACCCCGCGTCAACGATCTGCTGTTTCGTCATCCCTTTTGAGCCGCTGTGAAATCTCCTCCTCGCAATGACTTGGCCGTGGCGGTCACGATAGGCTCTCCTCTCGTCGCATTGGCCCAGGAAGACCCACGAGGCGGCGCGATAGACGCCTCCGGAGTGGCCCACGTTGGGATCGGCGTAGGATACGAGGATGTCGGGACGTTCAAGCTTCACGAGTACTTTGATCGCATAGGAAATTGCCTCCGTCAACAGGTTTCTCCGGTGACCGTCTGGGGCCCACAAACGGGAGAGCTCCCAAACGACGGCGTTGCGGCCAAGCAAGAACCTACCGATGTTCTTGTTCGCTGGAATCGCCCAACAGACTATCGCGCTATCCCATGCGACATAGTGGCTCTTCCCACTTGGAACACTATGTGTATAGTGATGTTTCTCGATTATGCCGATTGCCTCACGACGCTCTTCGCCGAGAAGCAACCCCGGCTCGTCGATGTTCCACAGCAACATGTCGTACCTTTCGGTGAGTCAGGTTGTTCAATGCCGTCCCAATGCATCCAGGATTGCGGCCCGAGCCACGTGAATCCTGATGCGCAGTGGATGGTCGCAATTCGGGTGTGTGGAGACGCGCCGCGTTCGATCAGGCTGACGTAGGTCCTGTGGACCCCGGCGTCGAAGCCGAGTTGTTCCTGGCTGATCTGCTTTCTGCGGCGGCAGGCTTTGAGCTCGGCGCCGACGGCTTCTTCAAGGTTCATAGAGCTGCTCCATTCGATACAGGGCAGGGTACAGGGGACCGGACGGGATATCCTCAGACTATAGTCTGCATGTGGAAAAAAGAGGGCGGCCGGGGGATCGCGTGGACGCGCGAAAGCGTAGAAGCGTGGATGCGTGCCGGCGGGACGCCGGAGGGTGGGTTTCGAAGCCCGGCGCTCGTGTCCCGGCCGGAGGACGGAGATTGCCGCGCTTCGCTCGGAATGACCTGACCGCCGCGGTTCGCCCGCGAAGCAACAATCGACGGATGAACAGGGGAGTCCTCAGTTCCTGGGTTCCTGTGGTCGGTCGCCCCCGTTACGGCCCTGGCAGCGGGGATTTCCTTTACAGGACGGGCGTTTGGGGCGATATTGGGCGTTCAAGATGTGGCGGTGATCGCACCGCACTGAGGTCAGAGTATGGTGAGTCGGAACATCGATATCCCGAGGGACAGGATCGAAGGGTTCTGTCGGCGGTGGAAGATCCGGGAGTTCTCCCTGTTCGGGTCCGTCCTGCGCGAAGACTTCGGGCCCGAGAGCGACGTGGACGTGCTGGTGAGCTTCGAGCCGGACAACGAATGGGACTTGTTCCACATGGCCCAGATGCGCGACGAGTTGATGGCCCTCTTCGGCCGGGACGTGGACCTGGTCGAGAAGGAGGGGCTTCGGAACCCGTTTCGCCGGCGCACGATCCTGGACACGCGGGAGGTGATCTACCATGCCGCGTGAGCGGGACGATGCCTCCTTGCTCTGGGACATGCTCGACGCGGCGGGCAAGGTCCGCCAGTTCGTCGCGGGCAAGACCTTTCACGACTACTCGCGCGATGAAGTGCTTCAGGCCGCCGTGGAACGGAAGGTGGAGATCATCGGCGAGGCGGCTCGTGCTGTCTCAGACGGCTTCCAGAAGGACCATCCGGAGATCCCCTGGCGCGCGATCATTGCCCAACGGCACTTCCTGGCCCATGAGTACGGTGAGGTTCGACAGGAGAAACTCTGGCGCGTCGCCACGGCGCGCATCCCTGAGTTGATCGACCTCCTGGAGAAGCTGATTCCACCACTGTCTTAGAAGGGGGGTGGGCACAGCGGGCCCCCCCAAACGCGATTTCCTGCGTCTGGGAACCCGAGCCTATCCTACCGCCGAGGCCGCGTACGGGCCTTGTTCGCCGTTCGCTTGGGCGCTCTGCGTCCCTGCGTCTTGGCGTGCGGCTTGGTCTTTGTAGCCCGTGGCTTGTGACCGGCGGCCCGGGGCGGCTTTTTCGCCTTTCGTCGTGCGGGGCGCGTCGTGCGTGCTGCGACGGGCTTATTGTCTCGTCGTGCGGGGTGCGCCGTGCGTCCTGCGACGGGCTTCTTACTTTTGCTCTTTGCCTTTGCCTTGCTCGGCAACCGGCGCTGCGCGTAGACTTCGGCGCGGCGTTCGGGCGGCCACTCCCTGGGGAAGTTCACGCGGGCGAACTCGCCGAACCATTCGACCGCCCGGCGGTCGTAGGCGCGGGCGGCGGCGACCTCGTCGTCGCCGAAACCGCCCAGGCCGTAGTTCCTGCCCTTGTACCGGCAGTGAGCGCCCCACTTGCCCGTCCGCCGGTCCAGATAGACCCCCTTGTACTTGGAGACGGACCGGGTCTGCTTGCGCTTGTTGTACCGGTTCTGATCGCGGGTGCAGACGCGGAGATTGAAGCGGCAGTTGTTGGCCTTGTGGCCGTTCTTGTGGTCGACGATCATACCCTTGGGCGGGTTCATGATCTGGCGGTGCATGAGGATCAGCCTGCCCTTCTCCGAGCGTGCGGCGTAGCCACCGCTCAGGTGCCAGGGCCACTGGCGGAGCCATTCGTAATCGGCGGCGTCCACGTAGACGTAGCCGCCGTCGTCGAGCGGGATGCAGCGGACGTTTTCGCCCTCGGGCGGTTCGGGTCGGGGCCGGTAGTTGCGACAGGGCACGCCGGGAACGTCGTGCATCCGGCCCGGCCATTGGGGATGGTTGCCGCACTGCGGCCAGATCGACTCGCCCGCCCAGACCAAGCGCAGCCAGCGGCACGGATCGCAGACGGCATAGACGCAATTGTGACAGGTGTACTCGGCCATAGCTCTCCCTTTCCCTTTGTGGTTGTCCCCGGCCGGCCGTGAGGCGACGCGCCGGTCCGAACGGCGTCACGCGACGTTGGCCGTAGAATAAATGACCATGCGTCCTGTGTCAATAGAAAAACGGTCGAACTCCGTCAAATATTTCATCATACCGGGGAGGTCCGGGGAGGCATAAGAAGTCATCCTGTCGTGGCATGGGCATCCTGCCCATGCATTCCTGCACCGTCCCCGCGGGCAGGGAGATCACGGACCGGGCCCGGTCGCCACGAGGCGAGGGGTTGTGAGGAGCCGGGCGGAAGAAATGAGTTGGGGGCCGCGAGGCGGGTCGTGCACGCGGCTGCGAATCCTTCGGTTCTCCGCCGGCCCGTCGGGCGGGACGGTTTGGCGCCGGGCTACTTCCGCCCGTAGGCGAAGACCAGCGTCAGGAGAACGGCAACCTGCAGGATAACGAGCACCAGGTTCATACGAACGTCCTTAGTTCAATGCCTTTACTCTTACTAAGGCATCGCGCGGATGCTCGGTAACACCGGCACGGGGTGCCGGCGCGGTTTGTGGCGTTCATAGTCCCTTCTTCCAAGTCCGGCGTCCGATAATGGCCTGTTTCACGTAGACCGTTGCAGGACTGGCCCCGGACAAGTATAGTGTAGGAAGTAATTGGGGCACTGGGGGTCTTGCCGGCGCATTTCTTCGGCATATCTCGCCAAGAGCCGGGAGGGGCCCGCTCTCTCGGGAACACAAAGGTACGTGACGAGAGCCACGAATCCGGGCCGGTCGCACGCAACTCGTTGTCTGGAAATGAGATACGAGGACTACGCAGGTCGGGATCGAGTTCTCCTGCACCGACGGCGAATCCACCTGCGGCACGGACTACCGGTGACGGGATTTTGTTGGACCGACCTCCTCTTTGCCGGTACAATGATCTGAGGTTGGCAGTCGTCCGAATCACAGCTTCGTTTGTCGCGATGGGCCGGCCGCTCCGCCGGGGCGAGAAGCGGGAGGCTCCGGGCGGTCGGGCCGGAGACAGGTGGGTGAGGATATGGACAGGCAACGGGCATTCACACTGATCGAGCTTCTGGTCGTGGTCGCCATCATTGCTCTTCTCATGGCGGTCCTCATGCCGGCGCTGCAGCGGGTGAGAAGACAGGCCAAAGCGGTGATCTGCCAGGCACACCTCGGGCAATGGGGGCCCGTCTGGTCCATGTACTGCGAGGACAACCGCGGCTATTTTCCCAAGCGGATCTCTATCTGGCACGACGTGGTGCGCCCGTACTACTCGGACACCGAGATCTGTTTCTGCCCGATGGCGACGAAGCTGTACAGTCAGGGAGGCCGGTGGGGCTACGGCGCCTGGGAGCTGGATACCATGAGCGGCAGCCTCGGGCTGAATCAGTGGGTGCTGGATCCGCCCAAGACCAGCACGGTGGAAGGCCGGCGCGTGCCCGAGAATATGTGGCGGACCCCCAACGTACAGAATACGAACAGTGTCCCCTTGTTTCTCGACTGCGCCACGATCGGCGTGACGCCCTACCCTGAGGACAATCCCCCGGAATACGACGGGCAGTACTGGCCCTATACGGGCAACAACTACGACGAGATGCGACGGGTGTGCCTGAACCGGCACGACGGCTGCGTCAACAGTCTGTTCCTGGATTACAGCGTCCGCAAGATCGGGCTGAAAGAGCTGTGGACGCTGAAGTGGCATCGCAAGTACAACACCGCGGGATTCTGGACCCGGTCCGGCGGCGCCGAGCCCCAGGACTGGCCCGAGTGGATGAGAGCGTTCAAGAACTACTGAGTTGAGAGGCACGACACAGGAGGAAGGTCTGGCGTGCGGCATCTGGTGTTCGATGATAGTCTGGCATCTGGAGGAAGGAGAACGATCATGGGTAGAAGAATGGTTGGCTTGATTCCCTGGGTTTTGGCTTTGTGTGCAGTCTTGACGACGATCGCGACTGCGGCGCTGCCGGATGCGGCCGGCTGGTGGCG
>JAFGCA010000590.1 GCA_016932895.1 Sedimentisphaerales bacterium
AGGCCGCCGGGCAGGATCAGCGGCTGGAAAATGCCCTCGCGCCCGACGGCGGCAATTGCGTCATGAAAACCATCCTGATGACTTCGGCCACCAAGCTGCCGTTCTGGCACAGGGGCAAGCTCAGCGCCGACGACGATTACGAAGCACCGCTGGACTACGTCCAGGGCGCCGGCATGGTCAACGCCGTGGGAGCCTACGAGCTTCTTAAGGCCGGGCAGGGCGTCTCGGGCGACGTAGCGCCGGCAGGGTGGGATCTGGCCCGGCTGGACGCCGACCGGTCGGTCCAACAGGTCTATCGTTTCGTGCTGGACGACTCGACCGACAAGGTCATCACGGCCACGCTCGCCTGGAACCGACACTACCGCCGGGGGTATCCCTTCGAGCGGATACCGGGCCGGGACAACGATCTGCGCCTCGAAGTATGGGCCGTGGACCCGGAGAATTCGAACAAAGAGCTCTTGTGGCCCTGGAGCGACAGCAAGACCGACAACGTCGAGCACGTTCACGTCGAGGCTCTGGCCGAGTACACGATGTACGAGATCGTGGTTTCGTACAGCGACTTCGACGGCCCGGCCGGCGCCGGCGAGCGGTACGCTCTGGCCTGGAGCGTGGGGGAGAAGCTTCCCGACGAGAGTTTCTTCTGGCACGACCTGAACGCCGACGGGATCGTGGACGAGCACGATTTTGGCGTCCTGATGAACAACTGGATCGCGGGTCTGAAGTCGCCGGAGACGTATTTGATCGGCGATGTCAACAAGGACGGTCGCATCGACGTGGACGATATGCAGGAGTTGTATGCCGAGCGCAATCGCCGGGCCGATTGGCACACCGGCAGCGTGGCGAATTAGCGGCAAGGCCGGGTCGGCTGTGAGTGCGTCCTGTAGTCATGCGGGGGAGAAAAGCCGAGAACATGTTGGATGGCGCCAAATTCTTACCTTTTGCCCTTTCACTGGTCATCGTCGGCGCGTCGGCATCCGCCGGCGCAGACCGTTGGCGATTTATCACGACCTGCGACAGCCGCGGCGGTTCCGTCACCGGCGTCAATGAACCCATCCTGGGCGAACTGGTGGAGGAGATCCTGCGCCATGATGTCGACTTCGTGATGTTCCCCGGCGATTTGGTCTACGGTGCCCGCGTCGGCGCGGAGCGATTTGAAGAGCAGTTGTGGCACTGGGTGGCGGTGTTGGAGCCGGTGTATGAGGCCGGGGTCACCGTTTACGTGTGTCGGGGCAACCACGAGGTGGGCGACATGTGGGACGCCTGGGAAGGCGAGTTGCCCAATCCGCTGGACAACTACGCCCTGAGATGGCTCAACGTATTCGGAAGTGACGCGCATCCCGACCTGCGGCTGCCGGGTAACGGGCCCGCCGGCGAGAGGTACATGACGTATTCGGCCACTCGCAACAATGCCCTGGTTGTCGCTCTGGACCAATATGCAGGGATGCGGCATCAGCTTGCCCACCAGCTCAATCAGGTGTGGCTGGACGCCCAACTGCGGCAGAACACTCAGCCGCATGTCTTTGTCTTTGGCCATGAGCCGGCCTTTCGAACGCTGCATTTCGATTGCCTCGACTGGTATCCGGCCCAGCGCGACGCATTTTGGGACAGCCTCCAAGCGGCCGGCGCGCGAACCTATTTCTGCGGCCACGACCATTTTTACGACCATGGCCGTATCGACGACAGAGATGGGAACCTCGACAATGATATTCACCAGTTCATCGTGGGCACCGCGGGGGCCTATCCTTATTTCTGGGTCCCGCCGTACGATGGAGACAATGGCGAGTTCACCGTTGAACAGGTGCATCACGCCGAGCGATTCGGCTACGTGCTGGTGGAAATCGATGATCTGGACGTGACGGTCACCTGGATGCAGCGGCAGGACAACGACGTGGACGTGCCCGGCGTGTACGAGGCCGGTGAGGTGTGGAGTTACGCCGTCTCGCCCGCTTTGACGGTGACGCACCCGAACGGGGGCGAGCGATTCGTCGCTGGGCGTCCCCTGGTGGTTGAGTGGAAGACGGTCGGGGCAGGCGATATCGAACGGGTGCTGATCGAGTATTCGCTCGACGGCGGCGCGAGCTGGCTGCCGGCGGGCGAAGCGGAAAATACGGGCCTCCACGCCTGGCTTGCCCCCGAGGCGAAATCGAGCGAGTGCCTGGTGCGGGTCCGTGCGGGTGGATCGGCGATGCTGAGTGATGTCAGCGATGCAGCGTTCTCCATTTATGAATGCCCGGTCAAGCTCGCCGCCGACCTCAACGGCGATTGCACCGTGGATTTTGCCGATCTGGCCGTACTGGCGGCTGAATGGCTCGCCGGCGGCGTGGAGGAGTAACGCTTCCTTCGGTCCCCACGCCGGGGTATTTCGCATCGAGACGTGCCACGACACCTCTCCGCCGAGCCCACGAGGACCGGTCGCAAAAACTCCTTTTCACTCCGTTCTGTTTCTGGTACAAGGGCAGGCGTCTACACGGATGTAGTACGGATCATGATTACTCTATGCGCCGTTTGTCATCCTGAACGAAGCGCAGCGTAGTGAAGTTCGCGGAGGCACAGGTGTACCATGGCGAATCAGCTTCTGATCAAGAACGGGCGGGTCGTCGATCCGGCCCATCAACTCGACAAGAAATGCGACGTCCTGATCGTGGACGGCAAGATCGCCGATCTTGGCAGTTTCAACGGGGCGGCCGAGCAGTTGTCTGATCGCGTCATCGACGCGGCCGGCAAGCTCGTGACTCCGGGTCTCATCGATATCCACGTTCACTTTCGCGAGCCGGGGGACGAGGAGGAGGAGACGATCGCCAGCGGCTCGACGGCCGCCGTAGCCGCCGGGTTTACCTCGGTTGTCTGCATGCCCAACACCAAGCCGGCGATTGAGAGCGAAACCGACGTCGAGTACGTACATCGCAAGGGCCGCCAGACGCGCAAGACCCATGTCTACTGCATGGGAGCCATCACGAAGAAGCGCGAGGGCGTGGAACTGGCCGAGATGGGGATGATGGCCGAGGCCGGAGCACGCGGGTTCACCGACGACGGTCGCGGCGTTCAGGACCCGGCGGTGATGCTGCGGGCCCTGAAATACGCCAAAATGTTCGATATGGTCGTCGCCCAGCATTGCCAGGACGACGGCTACGCCGGCGGCGGGGTGATGAACGCCGGCTACTACGCGACGATCCTGGGACTGCCCGGCATCGATACGCTGGCCGAAGAGGCCATGCTGTGGCGCGACATCCAGTTGATTCGCAAGACCGAGGTCCGCTACCACGCCCAGCACATCTCCACGGCCGGCTCGGTGGAGCTGATCCGCCAGGCCAAGAAAGACTCGCTGCCGATTACCTGCGAAGTGACGCCGCACCACCTGCTGTTGAACGAGGAATGCTGCGCCGACTACGACACCAATTACAAGGTCAATCCGCCCCTGCGCGGGCAGCAGGACATCGAGGCGTTGAAGGCGGCTCTTGCCGAAGGGCTTATCGATGCGCTGGCCACCGATCACGCCCCGCATCTTCAGAGCGAGAAAGAGCTGGAGTTCCTCAGCGCGCCGTTTGGGATTGCGAGTCTGGAATGTGCGCTGGCGCTGTATGTAAAGGCTCTGATCGAGCCGAAGATCCTGGATTGGCCCGGGTTGATCCGTCTGATGACGGCCAATCCCGCCGGCATCATCGGGATCGACAGGGGCACGCTGGGCCGGGGAAGGCAGGGCGACGTCACGATCATCGACCCCGACGCCGAGTGGGAAATCGACGTCAACCGGTTCCTTTCCAAAAGCCGCAACTGCCCCTACCACGGCTGGAAGGTCAAAGGCAAGGTGGAAAAGACCATCGTCGGCGGCGAAGTTCGCTTCGAAGCATGACGAGCCTCTCGATACGTTCGATGCGAGGGCGGCCGAGCGGGCTGGTTTTGTGTTTTTGTGGGAATCGAAATCGTGTAGAATAAGATGATGAGGCCCGGCCGCACGAGGCCGTTGTGCCGGCGGACGCAAGGCGGGACGGTGTGGAGATCGGATTATGGGCGTTACGTATGTGGAAGGGCTGGTCAGGGGCCCTGCGGAAAAGCAGGAAGCCGTTCGATTCCTCCTGGACGGCGGGGCCACCTATTCCGTTCTTCCCAGGCGTGTCTGGAAAGCGGTCGGCCTCAAACCGAAGCGGAAGGTTTCGTTTACGCTGGCTGACGGAACGGTGGTAGAGCGGGAGGTGTCGGAGGCGTATCTCACCCTGCCTCAGGGGGAAGCCCACACACCGGTGGTTTTGGGTCGAGCGCGTGATGAAGCGCTGCTGGGGGTGGTGACGTTGGAGATCCTCGGTCTGGTGTTCCACCCGTTCGAGCGAACCCTCAAGCCGATGCGAATGCTTCTGGCTTGAGGGATTTCGGAAGGGATCGCCGCCGGGGCAATGCTCTCTCGTCGGGCGTATGGCTTGTATCGTCGCGATCCGGTCTTTTGTCTGATTTTTTTGGCGGCTGCGCCGTCTGTATTTGGGAGGCCGGTCGAAAGTGCGGATCGTTGGCGGCCGCGACGGAAGATCTTCCGCAGCGACAAAGAAGATGAGAATGCGGAGTTTGGAGGATTTGCTATGAAACCGTTGAGAAGAGATGCAATTGTGGGGGGGCTGGTCTGGCTGGTTGGGGCCGGTGCGTTCGGCGTTGCTGCGTTGGGACGCGAGGTGCCGCTGGCGATTCATCCGGCGGCGTTGGGAGCTGAGAATGACGTTCTTTCCCTGCTGCCCAAGGCGGACGCGTTGATCGACGGCGACGCAGTCTCCTGGTACGAGAAGGCGGCCCAGGCGATGCCCAAGGAGTCCCGGGACAAGCAGATCAGGCAGTGGCTGGATCTGCCGGTGGTGCAATTGCCGATGCAGCAGGCCGAGGCAGTGATCCAGGAGCACATGGACAGTCTGCGGGCCGTGGTGAAGGCGACGCGATGCAAGCAGTGCAACTGGCCGCAGTGGAAGCCCGGGACAACACCGCGGGATCTGAATCTGACCCCGTATCGCAAGCTCGCCTTCGTCGTGCGGCTGTGGGCTCGCCTGGAGATCGCGCGCGGCGGCCACGAGGGGGCGATGCTCGCCCTCCAGACGGGGTTCGGGATGGCGCGGCATCTCGCCCAGGCCCCGACCCTCGTCCAGGTTTTGGTCGGGATCGCCATCGCGGAGGTGGTACGCGCCGAGGCCGACCAATTCATTCAGACCGAGAACGCGCCGAACCTGTACTGGGCCGTGGCTCATTTGCCCAAACCCTTTGCGGATATCGAGAATGCGATTGCGACGGAGAAGAAAGCCGTCGCTGCGCAGGTGGACGAGGCGCTTTTCAAGCAGCTTGAGAGCCAGAACGCCGCTGCGTACGACAGGGTCCGGCAGATTGGGAGGCGGCTGGACAGTCACATCGGTGTCCTGCAATGCGCCGAGGCGGTCCGTTCGTACGCGGCCGCGCACGGGGGGCAATTGCCGCAGAACCTCAGCGACATCACCGGAGTCTCATTGCCCATCGATGCGATAAGCGGCAAGCCGTACGTCTACCGCAAAACGGGAGCCACCGCCGTACTCGAATCGACGGCGCCCGATGGCGAGGAAAAGGTCCAGATTCGCTACCTGATCAGCGTCAGGAACT
>JAFGCA010000591.1 GCA_016932895.1 Sedimentisphaerales bacterium
GCTGGATGCCGCCGATGAGAATCTGGCTCTGGTCCCAGTACGCCAGCCTCCCCAGGTTCGATTCCGAATAGAACAGCCCCATCCCGGGGAACGTTTCGGCCGCATATGCATTGCACCGGCAATCCACCGCGTGACGTTTGTCCGGGTCGAAGTAGTAGTCACGGTCGAACGCCACGCCCAGGGCCTCGTGCATCCACGCCTTGGATAGGGTTCCTGAAATGCTGATCATCTCTTTCCTTCGCAGTTCGTATTGCCGTAGGACTGTTGTCACGAGCGCTGGGTGGCAGCGTCAAGCGCAGCTTGGCGATGGTTTTCCCGTGTTCTGGCAACCCCATCGCCAAGGCCTTCGGCCTTGACGCTGCCACCCGTGGTTTGGTCCGTCCCATGTGTTGCAGCGGACCGCTACGCCTTCATATCGAGGGCGAAGTAGGGCTTTCTCGTTTGCCATTTGCCTCTCGTGAAGTCCGGGACTTTGACCGGCGCGCTGCCCCGGGCGATGGACCTCTCCGAGAGCGGCCCGTGCACGCACATGATGACGGAGTCGTAGACGTCGATCGGAGTCTGCGTTCGACTCTTGACGGCGTCGACGAAGAGCCGCAGCTCGCGCACGTCGGTGCCGCCGTGGCCGCCGAGGGCCGGCTCCTTGGTCCAGGCGTGACGGTACTGCTCGTGGTAGGGGGCAAACGGCTCCCACTGATGGTACTGCGGGCTCTTGCCCTGGAGGTACACGGCCTCGCGCTGCTCGTTGTACAGCCCGCGCGTGCCCTGGATGAGCCAGCGATTGTCATACGGCCGGGGCAACTGCATGTCGTAGTTGATGACGATGCTCTTGCCCTTCTTGGTGCGCACGATGGTCGTGACAATGTCACCCTGGGCGAACTTGCGCGTGGCGTTGGGATGGTCCGGGCCGAACTTCTCGGCGAAATACTCGTTGATGCCGACCGCCTCGGTGGCGGTGGCGGTGACGTAGTCGAAGGCGTCGCCCCGGTTGATGTCCATCCAGCTTATGACCGGACCCAACTGGTGCGTCGGATACTGGTCGCGGTTGTGATCGACGAGGTACTTCGCGGGCCAGCGGTCCTGGCCGGTCTGGCGGTCGAAGAACCAGTGGTCGATGCAGTCGTGGGAATGGGCGCAGTGGCAGTGCATGATCTCGCCCAGCAAGCCCATGCGAATCATGTTCAGCACGGCCAGGTTGTCGCTGCGGAAGCTCCAGTTCTCGAGCATCATGCAGGGCACGCCGGTTTGTTCGTACGTGTTGACAAGCTCCCAGCATTCTTCCAGCGTGTAGGCGGCGGGGACCTCGACGCCGACGTATTTGCCGGCCTTCATGGCGTAGACGGCCATGGGCGTGTGCCACTCCCAGTAGGTCGCGACGATCACCGCGTCCAGGTCGTCGCGATCCATGAACTTCTCCCAGACGTGTTCGTCGCCGAAGTAGACTTCGGGTGCAGGGCAACCGGCCTGGGTCACGCGCATCCGGGCGCCCTCGGCCCGGCTGCGGTGGATGTCGCAGACGGCGCGAATCTCCACGTCGTTTTTCATCTGCAGGAGGTTGCCCAACAGGCTGTTGCCCCGTCCGCCCAAGCCGACGATGCCCACACGCACTTTCTCGAGCGGCGTGGTTCTGGTCCGGGACGCCGCGGCGCCTTCGGCGAGCCCCGCCCCGGCGAGAACGGCGCCGAGACCCAGCGCGCCGTGGTTTCTCAGGAATTCTCTGCGACTGGTTTTGTCCGTCATGCTCTCTTCTCCGAATGCGTTTCGTAAACTGGACTTTTGCAAAATGGAGATTAGGCTTGCTTTAGGAGGAAAAATCTTCTTCTCGATTTTTCCTCCCGAGAACGTAAGTGCCTTGGGTGTTGGTAATCAAGTCCCGTCTTCAAGGAAATCACACCAACGATTTCCTTGAAGAATATAAGCCTAATCTCCATTTTGCAAAACTCCTCTTATAAACCCGGGCGTGCCCCGTCCCCGTGACACGGGGCGCTACAGGTCGCCGAGTTCGCTGATTTTCACGGGTCGTCCGGATTCTGCCGAAAGATCGGCGGCAAAGCAGATGGCGTGCGTTTGCGCCGCATCCTCCAGGTCCGGGAAGGGACGCTTGTCGTCGATGATACAGTCGAGGAAGTGCGAGACCTCGCCCTGGAAAGGATGGTGGGCGACGTCTCCGCTGTCGGGCAGAACGCAGGGGATCTTCGTGAAATTGTTCTGGCCCGGCAGCAGCTTCGGGGCGAACAGCTCGTCGTTGCGGATCGACCCTTCGGTGCCATAGACGCCGATGTTGAACCGGTAGGGCATCTGCGCGTCGAACATGGTGGTGGTGCGTCCGATCTTGCCGTCCTTGAATTTGACGTTGACGGAGATGGTCCCGGGATACTCGATGGGGTTCTCCGTCTTGACCTGGTAGGCGCAGACCTCCTCGGCCTCGCTCCGCGCGAACCAGCGCATCGCATCCACGGCGTGACAGCCTCCGGTGAGGATGGCGGTGCCGCTGCGCTGGCGGCTGCCCAGCCATTTCTCCTGCGGCGTCATCCAGATCCGGTGCATGTAGTCCACTTCGACCATGAAGATGTTTCCGAAAGCGCCCTGGTCGATCAGCCGGTCGATGGTCATCAGCAGCGGGTTCCAGTGCAGCACGAAACCGACGAGCGTCTTGACGTTGTGGGCCCGGACCGCCTGGAGCTGCTTTCGCAGGTCCTCGATGGTTATCGCGGCGGGCTTTTCGACGATGACGTGCTTGCCGGCCTCGGCGGCGGCGACCACGTACGGCGTATGCGCCTCGTGCGGCGTGCTGACCACGACGATGTCGATGCCATCGTCGCGCAGCATCGCCTCGGCGGCCGTCGCGATGGAGCAGCGGAGGTCATACGCGTCGCGGTAGCGCTCGGCGCCGGCGCGGTTGCGGCTGACCAGCCCCCGAATCTCCGAACGTTCGTCGTTTTGAAACGCTTTGACGTATTCTCCGGCCACCCACCCGCAACCGATGATTCCCACGCCCAGCTTGTTCATATCCCGATTCCTTCTCGTTTCACCTTCAGTCCGTCCTTGCCTTGCTATTGCGGGGACCACGCGCGTCCTCAGTTATGTATAGAAGCCGGCGTAGCGCTCCATCGCGTCCATCAGGGCTTTGACGTTCTCCAACGGCACGCCCGGGTACAGTCCATAGATCATCATCAGCCCTCCCTCGCGGCTGCCGAGCTTCTCGACCTCCTCCCGGATCAGGGCGTCGATTCGGGCGGGGCCGCCGAACCGGGTCACGCTCTGGCGATCGATGTCGATGTCGATGCACACGCGTCCCTTCAGCGTCGCGGCGATCCAGTCGATGCCGTTGACGAGGTCCTGGAGGTTCAGGGCGTCGACGCCCCCGATCAGGAGATCGGCCGCCAGCTCGCGAATGTCCCCGTCCGAGTGCATGTGCACCAGGCAGCCGGCTTCCCGGGCCGGGGCGATCACGTTCCGATACACCGGCAGGATGAACTTGCGGAAAAGCTCCGGCGAGAGCATGGGGCCGTTCTGCGTGCCCAAGTCCTCCGGATAGCAGATCATCGCCGCGCCCACGTCCACGTACCGTCGCACGAGGGCGACGCTGAATGTCTCGACCATCTCAATCAACGACCCCAGCCGGGGCTCTGCGTCGATCATATCGAACAGCAGGTTCTCGTATCCCCGCAGGTAGCTCAGACGCAGAAACGTGTGGCCGTGCTCCAGGCTGGCGGCGGGGAGATTCCCGGCGGCCTCGATCTCGAGCGCCCGCTCCTTCATCGCGGACCAGTCGATCCCGGTCAGCCCGTTGGTCCACGCGGGGTCCGGCGCCGTGAAATTCGACAGGGCGTCCCAATCGGCCAGCGGATGCCGCGTGACGGTGCCCGTGATCCCGTCGTCCGTCGTTTTCCAGAGGCAGCCCCAGGCGTCCTCGTAGGGCGCCGCCGCAGACTCCCACGGAGCGGGCTCGGGAATCGCCTTGTCCTGCGGATCGAACCGGGGGAACAGGATCGGATGGTCGGCCATGAGTTCGAAGAGGTCGTCCGGCCGGTAGTGGTGCCAGCAGGCGGGGTTGATCCAGAAGACGACCGGAATATGCTGCGGCCTCTCGAACCGGATGGCTTTTACCGTGTTAAGTGTGACAGCGTCCATGGCTACCCATTTCAACGTTCGTTCGTCGTAACCGCAAGAGATTTCCGCCCGGCAGGTGTCGCGCTGTGCATGCAAGTCTTGCGGCACGCCGATCCCGTCCGTTGTCGGTTCATGGGGTGGCAGCGTCAAGGCCGCAGGCCTTGGCGATGGCGCAACGCTCGGGGCTCGCATAGCGCCACACGCAGCAAACAAGTCCCCCATCGCCAAGCTGGCGCTTGATACTGCCACGCGCATACCAGGGTACTCTCACAGCTACGGTCGGGCATGCGCCCGGCCGAAACTGCCTGCGGCGGGGGACACCGGAGGGTCTGTGACGTTCCCTGCCGTTAGCGGTCTTCGAGCGACTGGCGCAGCTCGCGACAGGATTGGAAGAACTCGTCGGGCGACATCTCACGCAGGAAGACCAGGCCGCGGGTGGCGCGGATCAACGCACTGGGGTGATTGTAGAACCACTCCCGGCCCAGGCCGGTCTTGAGCTTGTGATACTGCTGGACCTGGATGCGCTGGGCCAACTGCGAGAACGGCCCGTCGTATTCATAGCTCGGGAACGAGGCGCTTTTCTGCGTGATGAAGGAGTTCATAAACGCGTCGTGCATGATCGAGAACATCGCCAGGGTCACCGGGACCAAGACGTTGGCCTCGGACGGATCGAACCGGAACCAGACGTTACGGTAGCCCCAGATCTTCAGGTCGGGCTTGCCGTGGTCGTTCTGATGCACCCGGATCGCTTCGGCCACTGCCTGCATGACCTTGTAGTGCGTGTCGGGTCCGCTGGCCTCGGGGTCGAAGGCCACGGTAATCACGTCGGGATCGATGCGCTTGAGCTCGGCGACGATCGGGGGCACGTCCTGCGTCATCGTGGGCTCTTTGGTGAAGATGTCCCCGGTGTAAAAGCCCAGGCGCAGGTGGCGGACGTTCTGACACTGCCAGCCGTAGTAGCCCCACAGGCACTCGGCCTCCCACTCCCGGCACATCCCCTTGAGTCTCTGAATGTGCTCGGGGTCCTTCTTGCCCGGATAGGCGGTGGCGAAGTAGCGATCCAGCTCCGCCAGACAGCCTTCCATGTCGATGAGGCAACTCTTGTCGAGCAGTTCAATCAGGTTGCGCAGCAGGCGCCGGGCGCAGCCTTCTTCCTTGTCATGCTCGTTTGCGGCGGCCACGCCGTCGAGGTACTGCCACACGTCGCGGTTGCGTTCGATTACGTTGCCCCCGCCGAAGTACCCCTGGGCCAGCAGTTCCTGAAATTCGGCCGTGTCGAGGAACCGGCGCAGGCAGGCGATCTGGGCCCGCATGAATTCGTTTGTGACCGAGGTGAAGCCGCTGGTGAGGGTCACGAAGTGGTGCTCGTTCGCCCGCCGGCGGAAATGCCGGACGACCTGGGCGAAGTAGCCCAGCATGATGTCGTCGTGATGCGGCTCGGTGTGCAGGAAGCACTTGTCCTTGTAGACGCGCAGCCCGTTGGCAATCTTCTCTTCGAGGCCCTTGTGAACCATCTGCGTCAGGGCCGACAGCGGTTCGCTGCGACGCTTGAGGACCACCGAGACGGTGCGGTCGACCTGGCAGTCGGATTCGGTCAACGCCAGCAGGGGTCTCTGACGCCGGCAGGCCAGATCGATCAGGGCCTTCTCGACGTCGGTATCGCTGATGGCTGGTGCGGTTTCGAGGACTCTGATCCGCCGCTCGATGAGATCGGCCGCGGCCCCGCGCGTGAGATAGAGCCGCGCGTTGGGCAACTGCCGCAGGCAGCTTGCGGGCGTGTCGATATGGCCCTCCGACTGGATGGCCCGGGCGGCCAGGGCCGCTTTGGCCTGGCCGGCCGCGATCACGATGGCCGTGCAGTCGGGGTTCCGTGTGATCGTTCGCAGCCCGATCGTAATCACCAGGCGCCGGCGGGCGACCTCGATGCCCCCCAGGTCGGTGGCGGCCGCCGCCTGGGTCTCGTAGTTGGTCGGGCACAGACGCGTGGTCGAGTTGTGGTCGGAGCCCTTGATGTTGAAGCCGATATGACCGTCCGGGCCGATCCCGCCCAGGAAGAAGCCGATCCCGCCCAGGTCGCGGATGCGCTGCTCGTACTCCATGCACCACTGGTCGATCTCTTCGAGCAGGGCCTTTTGTCGCGTTTCCAGGTGGCCGGCTGCCTGACGATACCGCAGCGTCAGGTCCACGTGGCCGTCGGGCCAGACGTCCGTGAGGGTCTCGCCCGGGTGCAGGCCGATGGCGGTCGAATCGATCAGCAGGGCCTTGGCCGGATCGAGGCCGAAACCTTCGATATAGAAGTGCTTCACGTAGTGGTGGAAGCTGTTGTGCTGGGCCGAGTCCATGGGATAGAACTCGTCGATCTGCACGAAGTGCAGGCCGGCCATGTCGGGCTTGCGCGCCGGATCGATGCCGGCCTGCTCCAGGATCTTCCGTATCTCGGGCGTCTCCCAGCCGCCGAGCAGACGCTGGACCCACATGATGAAATGCTGGGGCGTTTTTCCCGTGGGCAGGGAGATCACGCCGCCGGGGTGGTCCTGCACCCACTCGATGAAACGCATCGTCGCCAGTTTGCCCAGCGCCGGGAAGTTCTCCACGACGATGGCCGGAATTTTCTCCGTCGGCCGGTAGAGGACGTCGAAAGACGAGCCGTCAACGGCGGCCGCTTCTACCGGTGTCAGGATCGTACGCTGGTTGTCACTCATTTTCCTTCACGCGCTCGTATCCAGGTAATATGGTTGCTACGCTCCCGGACGTTGAGGTGAGGCGGTGGTCCCGAGGGATACGCATCGAACTCGGAGAGCACAACGGTTGGAGGCCCGACCCCAAGCAAACTCACGGTCCAGGAAATCACTGGCCACAACCTACCACCAACGGACGGGACATGCAAGACCTGGTGCGGGAGAAGTGTTGGGTGCGACGGAAAAATCGCCTTTCGGGCTGCAAAGCAGGAGTTTGTCCTTGCGTTCAGTTCGCCGCTGTCTTAGGTTGGGTTTTGGACTCCGCAATGGAGTGAACGGAAGTCATGGCCGCAGGATGTTGTACGGAGAATCTGACCCACATGATGGAGATTGTGAGTGGTTTTCGTGAAAAGGTGGTTGGCAGGGGCTTGTCCGTTGTGTTGCCTGAGGGCCGGGACGAGCGGATCGTAGCGGCGGCACGGCGGCTCAAGGACGAGAAGATCGCCGAGCCGATTGTGCTGGGAAGGGCCGGGCAGATCGAGGCGGCCGTGGCCGGCGCCGGCGTACGCCTGGACGGCATCCCCACCATTGACCCCAAGCAAAGTGACAAGCTCGAGGTCTATGCCGAGCAATACAGTCGGAAAAGGGACGGCATCCCGCCGGCGGTGGCGCGGCGCATCGTCGTCAAGCCACTGTTCTATGGGGGCATGATGGTAGCGCAGGGCGAGGCGGATGCAATCGTGGCCGGCGCTGCGGGCGCCACAGCCACGCTTATCCAGGCCGGCGTCCTGACCATGGGTCTGCTGCCCGGGATCAGCACGCCTTCGAGTTGCTTTCTCATGGTGATTCCCAGCTTCGAGGGC
Source organism: Sedimentisphaerales bacterium (assembly GCA_016932895.1). The sequence goes on from JAFGCA010000591.1 coordinate 7,655, forward strand.
GAAAAGGACAAGCCTTTCATCTATGCCGATTGTGCGGTCAACATCGACCCGACGCCCGAGCAGCTTGCCGATATCGCGTTGGCTTCGGCGGTCAGTGCCCGGCGGCTTCTGGGCGCCGAGCCGCGCGTGGCGATGCTGTCGTTCGCCACGAAGGGCAGCGCCTCGGGTCCGGCCGTGGCCAAGGTCAGGCAGGCCCTGGCCATCGCGCGGTCGCGCGAGCCGGATCTGGCCATCGACGGGGAATTTCAGGCCGATTCGGCCCTGATCCCGCGCGTGGCGGCCAAGAAGGTCAAGGACGAGAGCCCGGTGGCCGGACGGGCCAACGTGCTGATCTTTCCCGACCTGAACTCCGGGAACATTGCCTATAAACTGACGCAGTACATGGCCGGGGCACAGGCCATCGGCCCTCTGCTCCAGGGATTTGCCCGGCCGGTCGCGGATCTTTCCCGCGGCGCGACGGTGGACGACATCGTGGCGACCGCGATATTGACGTTGGCGCAGTTGCCATGAGGAAAACAGTTTTGAGTTCGTAGTTTTGAGTTTTGAGTTTCGGATTGTGGCTCGTACGCTGTTTCACTCAGAACTCAACACTCAACACTTAAAACTAAACACTCGGTAGAGGATGGTTCCCACAGATGAAAGTACTTGTGATCAACGCCGGCAGTTCCTCCATCAAGTATCAGTTGTACGCCATGCCCGAAGGCCGGGTCCTGGCCAAGGGCGTGATCGAGCGCATCGGCGAGGAGCGTTCGCTGCTGTCCCACAGCTGCGATGGGCGGACGCACCAGCGGCAGATGCACGTGGCCGACCACGAAGAAGGGATGGAGCTGCTGCTGGATACGCTCGTCAGCAAGGAGGTGGGCGTCATTGAGACGATCTCGGAGATCGGAGCGGTGGGCCACCGGGTGGTGCATGGAGGGGAAGAGTTCACGGGCTCGGTGATCGTCAATGAGGCCGTCGTTGGCTCGATCGAGAAGTTCGCCGATCTGGCGCCGCTGCACAATCCGCCGAACCTGGCTGGCATCCGGGCCGCACAGCGGAACCTGCCCGGTATTCCGGAGGTCGCCTGTTTCGACACCGCTTTCCACACCACGATTCCCAAGGTGGCCTACCTGTACGCGCTGCCGTACGATCTGTACCAGCGCTATCGCATCCGCCGCTATGGATTTCACGGGATTTCGCACCGGTACGTGGCCCGCCGCGTGGCGAAGCTGATGGAGCGCGGTAAGTACGAGCTCAACGCGATTACGTGCCACTTGGGCAACGGCTGCTCCATCGCGGCGGTCAAGAACGGCCAATCGATCGATACCTCGATGGGCTTTACGCCACTGGAAGGGGTGCCCATGGGCACGCGCTCCGGCGACATGGACCCGGCCATCCTCTTCTATCTGGGCGAGAAGGGGTACGATCCGAGAAAGCTCAACGTGCTCTGCAACAAGAAAAGCGGACTGCTTGGGCTCTCGGGCATTTCTAACGACATGAGAAATCTCGAGGAACTGGCCGGCCAGGGCAACGAGCAAGCCCAACTGGCGATCGACGTGTTCTGCTACCGCATCAAGAAGTATATCGGCGCCTATGCCGCCGTTCTGGAGAAGGTGGACGCCTTGATCTTCACCGGTGGGATCGGCCAGAACGCCGTCGGCGTGCGCGCGAGCATCTGCGCCGGACTGCGGCAGGTGGGCATTCGACTCGATCCCGCCGCCAATGGCCGCACCGTGGACCGGGAGGCCGACGTCAGCGCCGAAGACAGCGACGTGCGAATTTTCGTCATTCCCACCAACGAAGAGGCCGCCATCGCCCACGATACGTACGAGCTGGCCCTGGGCAGCAGCGGCGGCGATTGCGGCCCAACCCGGGTCGCAGAGTCAAGACCGAAGGGCGTGCCAATGGAGTCACCTCACCGCCAGGAGCCATCGCCGAGCGGCGCTTGATACGGCCAGCCGCCACGGGCAAAGCAAAATGCAGAAAGCAAAATGCAAAATTAAGGAAGTCATCGCCGTACAGCGGCCATTCCGCAATTTTGATTTCTCATATGTGACCTTTGATTTTTCGCCGGTACCAGCGCCAACTCGTAGGGTGGGTTCTCAACCCACGCGTAGCGGCGCGCCCGGGCAAACGCGTGGATCAAGGACCGACCCTGCAACTCCCGTCTCCGGCCTTGGGCCTACGGCCTCTTCCGGATTTCGTGCTTCGGGTTTTCCCTATTCATAACAGGTAAGGTGTGTCATGCAGAAAAACGATAAACGTTTCCTGGTCGACGTCGGGATGAAAGACCTGCCCTTTCCCATGCGCGTGATGTCGCGCGTGGATCCGGAGGGGCAATCGACCGTGGCCAATATCTCGATCCACGCCCGCATCATGCAGACGTTCGAGGCCCGCTGGATCGACAAGTTCATCCAGATCCTTCACCAGCACCGCGAGCGAATCGGCACCAGCACCCTCCAGGCCAACATTCGAGATTACGTCGAGGCGCTGCAAGCGACGGCCCTGCAAATCGATTTCGATTACCCGTTCTTCGTAGAGAAGCAGACGCCCGTGACCAAGGAGAATTGCCTGGTGCAATACCTGTGCAAGTATTCGGTCAAGACGCACGCGGTGGACGGGCCGGCGAGCATTACCTTCAAGATCGCGGTGCCGTGCATCACGACCTATCCGGCCTCCGACGCGCGCACGCCCCGGGGCCTTTTCGGCCAGCTCAGCATGATCGACATCGCCGTCGAGACCGACGCCGAAGTCTACGCCGAGGATATGGTGGCCCTCGTCGACCGGCACGCCCTGGCCTCGGTCTACTCCTTCCTGAGCCCCGAGGACCAGCAGTTCATCATTGAGAAGGTCCATTCGCACGAGAAGACCAGCGTCGTGGTCGTCGACGAGATCAAGAAGGAGATCGCTCGCAACCGCGACATCCACTGGTACTCCATCGATTGCTCCAACTACGGCATGCTCCACTCCTACAGCACCGTCATCCGCACCGAAAAGAGCATGTGGGTCCCCTTCAGCGGATTCGACGACCACATATAGCCGCCGGGCGAGGCGGATACGGAAGTCACCGGGTGTCTCTGGGTAGTGACAACGTAGGGGCGTACGCTTGTTCGCCCTCGACGCCCGGACGCGGCAGCAGCGTGCGCGGATTCTCGGCCACACCGATGGGACGTGCATTCCTGGTGATCTCGGCCTCGAACTCGTCCATGGTGCGCGTCAACCGCTGGACAACATCCGGGTGATCGGCGGCGACGTTGTTCCGCTCGCCGATATCGTCCTCGAGATGGTACAGACTGCCGTTGCGAAACAGCTTCCACGGGCCTGACCGAACCGCGCGCAAGGTCGTCCCCTGATGGTAGAAGATGCTCTCGTGCGGTGACCGCGCGCCGGGACGGGCGAGCAGCAATGGGCGAATGTCTTTGCCGTCGATGACGCGATCACTCGGTGCCGCGGCGCCGGCAAGTGTCACGAAGGTGGGCAGCAGGTCCATGGCGGTCGCCACTTTGTCACAGACCGAGCCGGCCGGGATCGTTCCGGGCCACCACGCCAGGGTCGGCTCGCGCACGCCGCCCTCCCAGGCCGAGCCCTTGCCGCCGCGCAGCGGGCCGCTGCTGAGCCCACCGGCCGCGCCGTTGTCGGAGGTAAACAAGACCAGTGTCTTTTCCGCAATCCCTGTCTCGCGCACGGCTCGCAGAATCTCACCGACGCTCCAGTCGACCTCCTCGACCTGGGCCTGCTCGACGGTTTTGGCCCCGGCCATGAACTTCGGCCCGGCCCGCCGCGGGTTGTGGACGAAGGCGTGGGGCAGGTACACGAAGAACGGCCGCTCGCGATGGGTCTTGATGAAAGCCACGGCCTCTTCGGTGAAACGGCGACAAAGTGTGGCCTGATCGTCCATGTTATCGACCTGGTCGACGATCTCGGTCCCGCGCAGAATCGGCAGCGCCGGAAACGGCCAGCGCGTGTGGGGCGGCCACATGTCGTTGGAGTACGGAATGCCGAAGTAGGTGTCAAAGCCCTGGTTGGTCGGGAGGAACTGGGGCTGGTCGCCCAGGTGCCATTTGCCGAAGCAGCCGGTGGCGTAGCCGGCGCGCTTGAGGAGCTCGGCGATGGTAATCTCGTTCGGGTGCAGGCCGTGGGGGTCGCCCGGAAACAGCACCGCGTGTCCCGATCCGCGTGCCAGACCCACGCGCCGCGGATAGCAGCCGGTCAGCAGCGCCGCCCGCGAGGGCGAGCAGACCGGCGACGCGACGTAGAACGACGTCAGCTTCATTCCCTCGCGCGCCATGCGATCCAGGTGCGGTGTGCGGTTGACCGTCGAGCCGAAGGGCCCGATGTCACCGTAGCCCATGTCGTCGATGAAGATCACCACGAAGTTCGGTCGCGCCGTCCCCTGTCCCGAACGGGCAAGGCAAAAGCGGCTTGCGGCCTCGAGGCCTGCGCCCGCAATCACCGCAGCCATGAATTCACGACGCGTCATCAACATGAGAAATCAAAAATCAAAGAGAAAATATCAAAATTGCGGAATCCCAGCGTGCCGGGATGACTTTCTTATTTCTGCATTTTGCTTTTTACATTTTGATTTGTTCTACCTTGGTAGGAGGGGCTTTAGCCCATGCGGTTTCTCCGGCAAGGTTCTTCAGCATGGGCTAAAGCCCATCCTATTCATGAAAGGCTGCCGGTTGTCAAGGACTATTGGCTGTCGATTCATTTCTTCTTTGTTTCTGAATAATCGTTTGCTGGCTCGATA
>JAFGCA010000592.1 GCA_016932895.1 Sedimentisphaerales bacterium
AATCCACATGCTCCACCGCTTGTGTGAGCCCCCGTCAATTCCTTTGAGTTTTAGCCTTGCGGCCGTACTCCCCAGGCGGCGCACTTACCACTTTTGCTTCGGCACGATCGGCGTCAGAACCTCTCGTACCTAGTGCGCATCGTTTACAGCGTAGACTACCAGGGTATCTAATCCTGTTTGCTCCCTACGCTTTCGCGTCTCAGCGTCAGAACAGGCCCAGCGAGCCGCTTTCGCCACCGGCGTTCCCATGAATATCTACGCATTTCACCGCTCCACCCATGGTTCCGCTCGCCTCTACCTGCCTCAAGAACGGGGGTTCGCCTAGCCATTCCCCGGTTGAGCCGGGGGCTTTCACAAGACGCCTACCGTTCCGCCTACACGCGCTTTAAGCCCAGTGATTCCGAACAACGTTTGCCTCCTCCGTATTACCGCGGCTGCTGGCACGGAGTTAGCCGAGGCTTCCTTTGGGGCTGATCAAAATTTCTGACCCCTGACAGCAGTTTACGACGCAAAGCGCCTTCATCCTGCACGCGGCGTCGCTCCGTCAGGCTTGCGCCCATTGCGGAATATTCGTTGCTGCAGCCACCCGTAGGTGTCCGGACAGTGTCTCAGTTCCGATGTGCCGGGTCGTGCTCTCACACCCGGTACCCGTCGTAGCCTTGGTAGGCCGTTACCCCACCAACTAGCTGATAGGCCATGGGCCGATCCCAGACCGCCGGAGCTTTGCCCGCAGAACCATGCGATTCCGCGGAGTCATCTGGTATTACCGGCACTTTCGCAAAGGGACCGAAGTCCCGCCGCTATCCCAGAGTCCGGGGTACGTTACCCATGTATTACTCACCCGTCCGCCACTAACCTGAATCTTGATTGCTCTCAACTCAGGCCCGTTCGACTTGCATGCCTTAGCCACGCCGCCAACGTTCGTTCTGAGCCAGGATCAAACTCTTCGGTTGATTATCGCTTTCCTCACCCTCGCCGAAGCGAAGGTGTGAAATCCGATAGACGAAGGCCTACATCCATAGCGCTCGTAAGGATGCAGGCGTGGCCCGGACCTGGCCGGTCCGGACCATCACACCCATTTGCCGCCGCCCCGGTGCTGTGGCTCCGAGGCCGCACGGCATTCACCCCCGCCCGGTTGAGCGCCCGGACGGGCGGTGTCACATCCTCACGACGAACAACCTGTTCACTTGTCAAAGAGCCGCTCTCGGCACAAGGCCGCAGAGCCTTACACTTGTACCGCAAATAACCGGTGTGTCAACACCAAAAAAAACGGTCTTTGCGGATTTCGCTCGCGTCGAGCGAAAAAAACAGCCGACGAGTCGCCGGTTTGCCTGCGTTCCGGATCGCGCCCGGTGGCCGATCGATACCGCCGTTACCTTCACAGCGGCCACGCAGCAACCGATTGTCACGTCGACCTCAGTGCGGGCCCGCCACCGGACCCGACAAATTGAATTTATACCACGGTTTGGGCGGGTGTCAAGCCGGTTTCCGGACCAAGGCAAACCGCTTGAAAAGAGACACACGATTTCTCCATAAACCGATTTGCAACAGCGTGTTACAGATGTCGCACGAACGCCGCCGGAGTTGCGACGCTTCCGGGACGGCTTCGCCGCCCCGGCCGGCTGCGTCCCCACAGGGCCAGGGGACGTCGACCCCGCAATGGACGCGACCCCCGCTCGGCGGACGCTCACGCTGCCGGCACGGCCGAGGGGGGACGGTGGAACCTGGGGAGGCGTGGCGAGGCCGGCTTCCCGCGAATCGCTTTGCGTGCGGCATTCTTGTGTTCAGATGGAAGTGGCGGCGCGAGAGGCCGTACCGTTCGGCCACTGCGAAGACATCGAATAATGCAACTCGCGTGCACTGGTTGACCTCGCGTGCGAGGCGCTGGACGAGCGTTTGTCGGACGGGTTCGCGTGGGGCTTTTCCGAAACGCGTGCATCGCGCGCGAGCGGCGGGGCTGCTTGCGGTTTCGTTGTGCTGCGGAAGTGTGTGCTTCGTCATGGCGGTCGAGGACCTCCTCTATGGGAGAAACATGGCGGGTGGGCGCGGAAGGAATTGCGAATGGCGAACGAATGTCCACTGGCAAATGTCCAATGGCCAATGGCGAAGGGCGGTCGAGTCGTGGATGGCGGAAGGAATTGCGAATCGCGAATTACGAATTGCGAGTTCCGCATGCAAGGGAAGGAATCGTTGACTGCCAACCGGGTGTTCGCTTGGCAGCGTGGGGTGCATGAGCACCCATGATTATGCGTGAGTATGCGGCAGGAAACGGGTTGCCCAGTTTGCCTGGGTGGCCGGTCTTGCCCGAAATTTCGTGGCTAAAAGGTGAAATGTCGGGGTTTGGAGGGCAGATGCTCGGGCAAGAAGTCAAAAGAAGGAAGGAAAGCAGGCACGAAGGCACGTAGGCACGCAGGCACGAGGTGGAATAGGAAAGATGCGCGGAGTTGGGAAGCTTTGGGTGTTCGCTGCTGGGGGTGGGGGAAGCGAACGGGAGGCGAGGAAACGCTAAAACTGGGAAACGCAGAAACAAAAAGGAATCCCGACTGGTCGGGACGGCGCGGGCGGGACAGGCTCCGGGGAGGACGCCCGCGGCGTCTTGCGACGACTGCGGGGCGAGCGAGGCAGTGAGGCGGCGGGAAGAAGCGAAACTTGGCGCGCGCCCGTTTCGACTCTCCTGATTCCCTGCTTCCTTCCTTAAGGCCAGGGCTCGGCGAGATCGATCGGCGTAACCACCTGCCATTCGCGCATTTCATTCAACGCGGACATCGCGTTTTCATCGAGAATCGCGTCGGCAATCGCGCGATACAACCTCTGTGCGGCCGGCGCCATGCGCTCGGCAGTGGCGGCGAGGACCGCGTCGAACGACCAGGTGCCTCGTTCGAAGCCTGCGCCCAGGAGCGTGCGCAGTCGTCCCAGGGCTGCGCGGTCGTCACGACCGGTGACCTGCTGAATCAATCCGCGATACAGCGCAATCTCCGCGCCCGTCTGTGAACGTGTCTCTTGCAGCAGGGTCCACGCCCGCTTGGCCATTGTCTCCGCCTCGTCCAGCTTTCCCCGAGCAAGCAGCAACGACGCAAAGTTGGCGGTGATGTCTGCGCTTTCGGAGTCAAGTTCGAGGGCGCGGCGGAACAGGCGCTCCGCCTCGTCGTGGTCCTTCCGCACGTCCGTCATGAAACGGGCGAGATTACCGGTGTTGTTCGCCTCCTTTGGATCGAGTTCGAGGGCGCGGCGGAACAGGCGCTCCGCCTCATCGTGGTCCTTGCGCACGTCCGTCATGAAAATGGCGAAATTACCGGTGTTGCCCGCATTCTCGGGATCGAGTTCGAGGGTGCGGCGGAACAGGCGCTCCGCCTCGTCGTGGTCCTTCCGCACGTCCGTCATGAAAATGGCGAAATTACCAGTGATGGTCGCATGCTTTGGATCGAGTTCGAGGGCGCGGCGGTACAGGCGCTCCGCCTCGTCGTGGTTCTCGCGCACGTCCGTCATGAAATTGGCGAAATTGCCCAGAAGAGGCGCGATGTCTGGGAACTGCTTCTCGGCCTGCCGGTAAATGCGTTCCCCCTCCTCCGAGTCTTTTGCCCGTCTGGCCGCAAGATGCCACGTCCACCAGCCCTTCTTCTTCTCGGATGCGGCCTTGAGCGCTTCGAGGTGTTCAACGGCGGCATCACGGCGCGGGGTGGAAGCCCCTGCAACTTCCTTCGTCAGATTCGTCTGTATCTTCTCGACGCTCTCACGATACCGCTGCGCTCGTTCCTTTGCACGCTTCTCGATTGCATCCGCCTGCAACTCGTAACCAAGGCGATCGTTGAGTCCGAGCATGAATTCATCGAATCCGGTGATCGGCACGATGGCGCCGCGGTGCTTCGCAACCAGGTTCAGAATCCGACGGTTCGGCATGGCGTCGGCCTCACGGTAGCACCAGAAGATTCCGCCGGGCAGGTCTCCGCCCTTGAGGCTATCAAGGAATCCCATCAGGCTGCCGTCGTTACCGCCGTAGCCGAGCACGATGGGGACATAGTTCGTCAGGATCGCGCGAAGCGCGCCGGCCCAATTCTGGTGGAGCGAGGTGGTCTCCCTCGTGCCGCTTTGCGGCGCGAACAACAGGTCGCGATGCACTTTGGCGATCAGCGGTCGACGAGGGCTCAGAGTGGCGAACGCCGTCAGCGACTCGTGCCCGCACACGAGCGGAAACGTCTTTGTAAAGATCGAGATCGCATCGGCTACCAGGTTATCGAAGTTCGTTGTAATCACGACTTTGTGTCGCGTACCGTCGAGGATCAGCGCGAGGATGGAGTAGCCGAGGTTCGGTTCCGCGCTCTTCATCTCGTTTTCCAGATACGCGTATCCCTCATCGGGACGATTGCCGAACCTCACATCGTACACCTGGGGGTAGAAGCTGGCTGCCTGTGCGTAGTCGAACCCCTTGATTCGGAGTTCCTTGGCGGTCGCCCATTCCGCGAGCGGGGGGCCATTCTCACCCACGCGCTGCCGTTGCAGTTCCACCAGCCAGCGTTCCACGAGTTCCCCGCCCGTGCGAATGTTCGAGCTCTTCGACGCGCCAGCCCCCAGCAGAAAGCAGAAGGCGAGATTGCGCTGCTGTTCGTGCACTCGCTGAAAGTGATCCAGGAGGCCCGTGGCGGTCCATTGCTGGGGCTCCTGGTCGGCTGCCTTCGACGTGTCGTCCGCCGTGTCAGGCTTTCTGCGGGGCGGCTTTACGCTTTTCCGCTTCCTCGGCATAGGAGTCATCGTTGCTGGTACGGCGAGTGCTGTCAAGCCCCGCAGGGTGCAGGAACCGGGTCAGATTTCACAAGTTCGGCTGTGCGTGCATCAAGGCCCGACGGCGGCTTTTGCGGCTCCTTGGCCACCCGGTGGAATGCATCAGAGATACGCCGCATACGGATTCCAGTTGGGCATTCCGGCTGATGGATCAGTGGTGCGTGCCAGACCGGAGATCGGTTATTTTGCGATCAAGCGGGGAGGGGGCGGCCCAGGAGTGCCATAGCGTGTCGCCCCGATGGGGCCTGTCTTCTTGTGGCTGACGCAAGTCTCCAGACGCTGACACGCCGGGACCTGCGGAGACCAGCCGGTCTCGGTTCCCCCTGTGGGGTTGGGTGTGAAACTGCTTCTTTTGAGCAGTGGCCTGAGCGTCAATGTTATGATTCGCCAGGGCGAGTTATTGCTTTCCCTGGCGGATGGCCGCGGCGCGTTCTTCGAGTTTCTGCGCCTCGGTTTCCCGCTGAGTAGCTCGAAGCAACAGCGCGTAGTTCTCCAACGTCGTCGCCACATCGGGATGGTCGGGGCCGAGGGCCTTCTCCTGGATCGCCAGCGACCGCTTGTATAGCGGCTCGGCTTGGTCGTATTTGCCCTGGGTGCGGTACAACTCGGCCAGGTTGTTCAGGCTGGTCGCCACGCTGGGATGGTCCGGGCCGAGGGCGTTCTCCCAGATCGCCAGCGACCGCTCGCAGAGCGGCTCGGCTTGGTCGTACTTGCCCTGCGTGTGGTAGATCGCGGCCAGATTGTTCAGGCTGGTCGCCACGCTAGGGTGATCGGGGCCGAGGGCCTTCTCCAAGATCGCAAGCGACCGTTTGAAGACCGGCTCGGCCTGGTCGTACTTGCCTTGGGCACTGTACAGCTCGGCCAGGTTGTTCAGGCTGAGGGCCACGTCGGGATGGTCCGGGCCGAGGGCCTTCTCCCAGATCGCTAGTGTAGTCTTTCACGCTGTTTGCATCTTATCCAGGACGGCTCGGGCGCGGCGCACTTTTTCGAGAATCGCCTCAGCCTTGGCGG
>JAFGCA010000593.1 GCA_016932895.1 Sedimentisphaerales bacterium
CGATAGATTCCTTCGACCAGAGCTACAAGGTTACGCCCGGCGGCTGGGTGCTGGTCAACGACGACAACGACAACAAGAACTCGGATGCCGAGGGCCGGCCCATCGCCGACGTGGACGACGACGGGGCCATCGCCAACGAGGATGACCTCTTCAAGCTGAACTTGATGGCGGCGACGACCTGCCTGAACTCTGGCGCGACGGCGACGCTGTCGGTGTCCAGCGACGACGGGGCCGAAATCCGGCTTTGGAAGGAACAGACCAGGGCCAACCGGCTGACGCTGCCCAAGTCGTGGAACCTGGACAACGCCGGCGAGCTGAGCGACCTAGCGGCGGTCTGCGCCAACGGCCTCTGGATCGAAGGCGTAAACGGCGGCAAGGTCACCGTCACGCTGGCCATCTCCGGCGGCGGGGCAAACAGCACCGACTCCGTTAAGCTCCTCGTGGCGGACGACCACAACGAGGGCGGTGCATCCGAGACGCGCGGCAAATTCGGTCCCCCTGAAGCGCTGACCTCCGCGATCTCCGATGCTGGGATTGTAAACTTAACAACTGGCAATTTGCTCTTCGTCGCTCCGGTAACGCGGTTGCGCGGCAATCTCATGCCGTTCAACGTAATGCTCTACTATAACAGTCGTTCCAAGATGCCAGGGGCGCTGGGCCGCAAGTTCCAGACGAACTATGATATGCGCCTCTACGTGGCGGGCACCCGCTTGCTTCTTGTTGAGGAAGATGGCCGGCGCGTGTGGTTTGACAAGCCTCAGGGCGAGACCAAGTACAAGAGCGAGGCCCGGCGCGGGCTTTACAACGAGATCGAAACGCAGGGCGATTACCCAAGCTTCACGAAGTTCATGCTGAAGCGCAAGGGCAACCTCTATTATGAGTTCAACGGCGACGGCAAACTGGCTGCCATCCGCGATTTGCACGGCGGCGACCCGGAGGCGGCTTCCTTTTTCGCCCAGGCCGGCGATGAAAACAAGGTGACGCTGGTCTATGAGACCGGCGGCAAGCTGGACAAGGTGACGGACACCTTCGGCCGGGAGCTGGACTTCTCCTGGAGCGGCAACAACCCCACGGTGACCGACCCGGAGGGTCAGGCCGTGGCGCTTGCACCGACGGGACTCACCGGCGCGCGGGCCGAGGCGTGGCAGTTCAACGGCGGCAGTTGGGATGCTGTGGTGGGGACGTTCACGTCTCCAAGCGCAGGGGCCTGGGTGGTGACGAGCGACCCGCTGGAGTCGGGCAAGGGTGGCCACGGACGCGCGCTGGCCGTCAAGCGGCCGAACCCGGACGCCCAGACGGTGCAGCAGTCGAATGACATCGCCTACAACGACGCCACGGCGACCGTTACCGTGCAGTCGTGGTATAACCAGGGCGAGGCGGAGCGGGCGGAGAGCACCTTCATTGTAAATGGCTCCCTCAATACGTGGACGAGCTACACTATCAAGGTTAGTGCCACGGAAAGCCGAACGGCGGCACGCGCGTACTCGACCGGGCGCCTGCTCAGCTCGGAAACGAACTTCGGCGGCGCGAATACGGCAACCTGGAATTACGACGCCCGCGGAAACGTCCTATCCTTCCAGGATCTCGACGGAGCAACATGGCAATCGACATGGACTCCGCTTGACCTGCTGGAATCCACGACCAGCCCCGAGGGACGGACGACGCTCCGCACTTACGAAACGGATGGCGATCTTAGCAGCTTCCGCGACGAGCGCGGCAACATCACGAGCTACACAGAATACGATGCCAAGGGGCGCGTGGGCAAGAAGACCCTGCCGCCCATCAAGCAGGGCGTGACTGCCGCATACTTCACCTACACCTATGGCAATCTGGCCACCCCGGCAACCGAGACTCGAGTTGCTCCTGCGGGCGACGCTCCGCAGGCTGCCATCGAGTACACTTACACGCCCGTTGGCTGGCTAACCAAGGTCAAGGACTATCGCGGCAAGTACACCCAACAGGCCTACGATGCGAGAGGAAACCTCACGCATCAGACCGGGCCGCGCGACGCCGAGGTCGCCGGCTTCCCGAACCCTCTGCCGGCCGATGGCGATTACGAAGCGTGGGCCTACGATGCCGACGACAACGTGCTCTCCTACCGGAACCCGGATGGGGGCACAACCCGTTATGAACGGGATTCTCTCGGGCGCCTCACGGCTCAGTTTGTAGATGTCGGGCCCAACCGAGAAGGGGCCAATGCCGACAAGTTCGAGTTCGCACACGATGGCCGCGACAATTTGCTCCGCGAAATAGTCAATGAGAAGATCCCAGCAGTCGCAACGTTCACGACCGGTCACGAGTACGACCTGGCCGACAACCTGATCAGGCGGGTTCTGCCCGGCGGGCAAGCCACCGTCTTCCATTACGATAGTAGGAGCTATGTGGACCAGATCACCGACGCTAAGGGGAAAGTCTGGGGAATCGGCACGGATGCCGTGGGGCGGGTGACCTCGACCACGAACCCACTGAACAAGACTGCGCACGTGGGCTACGACCGTGATGGGTTGCGCACGAGCGTTACGGATGAGAGCGGCAAAGCCGTAAGCATGGAATACTGGCCCGATGGCATGGTGAAGGCCATTGTAGACGCCGCCGGCAGGGCCGAGTTCGACTACAACCCACTGGGACAGAATACTTGGGCAAGGGATGCTGACGGGAACACCACCACTGCCGACTTCAACTCGGTGGGGTGGGCAAAAGAGCAAAAGGTGGGCGCAAATGGCGCATCTCCGGCCACCACAACGTACAACGCGCACGAACTTGACGGTTCCGTTACTCAGGCCACTCCACCGAACCAGGTTGCTCACGCGTTTACGCGGGACGCAAAGAATCTAGTCAAGGAGGTGGGTTTTAATCCGGGGCCTGCGCAGGTCAACGAGAAATATACCTACACGCCTAGCGGCCTATCCAAGACCACTGAAGATGGGACGCACAGAACTTGGACGGTCGAGCGCGATTACCTAGGGCGCGTCACGAAGGAACTCGTTCCGAATCCATCCGGCGGTGGCGCCCACGAACTGGTTTCCCGCACTTACAACGTTCGTGGGCAGGTATACCAAGAGTCGGTTACCAGCAAAGAAGTGCGTTACGATGACTATGGCTATGATCCGCACGAGGACACCGTAATTAGCACCACGACCAACGATTTCGATGGCAATGGTTGGCGCAAGACGAGCACCACCAGCGGCATTACACTGCATGAAGAGAGAGATAACAACGGCGACATCACTGACGAATGGCTCGGACCTCAGGCCACCCTGGCGGAGGCTCAAGCGGCTGGCGTAGTGACCCATTATGATCGCGACGATGCGCGGCGCATCACGCAGAAGATCGACCCTACGGGAAAAACTTGGATTACAGTCTACGATGATGCTGGGAGGCCGACTGAAGTCACCGACCCGCTCGGCCACAAGACAACGACCGTTTACGACGGGGCCGGACGCGTGACTCGCGTGACCGATGCCCGGGGCGCATATGTCGAGAACACTTACTATCCCTCGGGCCGGCTCTGGAAGCAGCGCGACAAGAACGGTCGGGTCACGACGTTCGAGTACGATGAGCGCGGTCGGCTCGCCAAGCGCACCAACCCTGCCGGCAACAGCATCGTCTACCAGTATGAGGACACCCCGTCGCGCGTTACCATCACCGATCCCGATGGCGGCAAGGTGCGGCGGACGCTCGACGGTTGGGGCAACACCACGTTGGAGGAACGCTGGACCGGGTCGGCTTGGCAGATGGCTTCCGCCGCGGAATATGACGAGCGAGGGATTCTGAAAGGCGCAAGCAACGGTCGCGGGCAGACGGTAACGATTGCGCTGGACGCCCTGGGCAGGGCGACTCAGAAGACATACTCCACCGGGTTGGTTCTCAACTTTGCGTGGACCACTGACGGCCAGATTAACAGCGTCACGGGCGGCGGCACCAGCCGGTTCATGGAGTATGACGAGAACCGCCGCCTCACGCGCTTGGGAGATAGCGGCGTCAACATCAGGTACGAATACGATAATCGTGGCCGGCGCGAAAGAATGCGCGTTCTCAGTTTCGGCGGGGCGCCGATCCCGGACTTGCCTGAGGTTACCAGCTACTCCTACGACAACGGCGGACGCCTTACCGGCGTGACGCGCGGCACGCACACAGCGTCCCTGGAATACGATCAGGCCGCGCGCCTCGCGGTGGTCAATCTTCCCAACAATGTCAGCACCCAGTACACTCACGATGCTGCCGACCGTCTCACCAAGGTCACCCACAGGCAAGGGGGCATAAACGGCTCCATAATCGCCAGCGCTCAGTATCTTCTCGACAATGCCGGCAACCGGCTCCGTGAGACCTATCATGACGGTTCTTTTGCGGCTTACGGTTACGACCTCGCCTATCGCCTTATTTCCGAGAGCTACCAAGGCGGAGGCACCAGCGATACCCGTTACTATGGTTATTCCGCTGGCGGCGACCGGAAGTGGGAGGCGCGTCCTTCTTGGGGCACCTTCGAACACACCTGGAGCGATGAATTTAACCGCGACGAAGTAGGGCCTGACTATGACATCTACGGCGGCGAATGGCAGACTGTCGGCGACGCCACCGACAAGGATTTGGAACGTTTCACCTCCGACCCTGAGAAAGCCTCCGGGCCGGCGATGGTGGTACAGAAGAACCAGTTGACCAACTCTGCCTTCGAACTGAACGCAGAGTTCGAACCCATTGAGGGAACCGCCGAAAAGCCCATCGAGGGGGCCCTCGTCTTCGGGCGCACCGATGCCGACAACTACTTCCTCGCGGGCGCGAAGAGTTGGGAAGCGGTCCCGGAGGGCGAGCAGGAGCAGAGACTCCACCTCCTCTACTTCATCTCTCGGAAGGAGAATGGCGGCGATCTCCAAGTCCTGGCCGAATCGACGGAGCCGGAAATCCTGCCGGTGGGCACGACGAAGTTCCAGCTTCGACTGCGCGTGACGCAAGCCACGGCGGAACTGGCCCGGAAGTACGGCACCGAGGATTGGGAAACGAAGCTCACCTCTGCTATGCCCTGGGTAGAGAGCGGCATGCCCGAGGCAAAGTTCGGTCTTTACTCATCGCGCGAAGCGCCGGATAGCGCGGCCTATCGTTTCGACAGCCTAAAGCTTCAGTGGAACACGACGACGCCTATCCTGCAGACGGCGAGTTATACCTATAACGTTATGCACGAACTGCTCTCCGTGAGCGGCCTAAACAAAGATGCGACCTACACCTACGATGCCGATGGCAACCGCGAAACGGAAGTCAAGGGCGGTGTCCGAAACAAGTTCGAGTACACCTTCGAGGGACGCTTGAAGCGGGTGCTCCGCGGGCCGGATGGCGGCGAGACCGAAATCCGCCGGTACGAATACCAGGGGGACACTTGGCAGAAGCGCCTGGCCGTCGAGGATGGGCAGGAAACGCGATTCCTCTATGACGGGGATGATCTGTTGGCCGAGTTCAACAGCGCTGGCGTCCTCCATGCCCACCATGCGACGAGCGGTCTGGACCGGACCCTCTGGACCATGCGTCGGTCCGGCGGAAGCATGGCGCTTTCGACGCCGCTTTCCGGCGCACAGAACGTCATCGCGGTCGCGGACATCAACGGGAACATTGCATCTCGCTTCCGCTACTCGGCCTTTGGCGAGCGGGTCAACCTAATGGGCCCCGACCCGGTCAGAAATGACCCCTCCTTCCAGAACCGCCCGTTTGACGCCGGCGTCGGCATCTACGACCATCGCAATCGGTCGTTCGATCCATCCACGGGGCGCTTCTTGCAGCGCGATCCGGTTCTGGACGATGGCAACCTCATGAACCCCTACGCGGGGTTCGGCAACAACCCGGTCACCAACGCCGACCCCATGGGCGAATGGGTCGTCGCCAAGAACTCGGCAGCGCTGGCCTATGTCGCGAGCAGAATGCAGTCCATCGGCCTCAAGACCGAGGGCATTCCGGTCAGGGGCGGCCAACTCGTCGACATCAGAACCCCCAACGGGTATGGCAGAGCCACGCTCGATGCCGCACGGGGTCGCATCGGTTGGCTCTCCTATAACCGTCGGCTCTTTGATCGCATCATGGATGTCAATGGCAACTGGTCCGTGGACGAAGACGGGGACATGGAGAGCACTGACCCGTCACAACTCAAGGCGGCGCTGAAAGGCGCCGGGCATGGCGCACTAGTTGGCCTCCAGGCCGTTGGCAACGCCACGGTGGACACTGTCACGAGCACCGTAACGCTTGGCGCGGTCGATAACCTGGAAACCTTCGGCCGTTCCAAGGATCCTCTCTATGGCGTCTCCTACGGCTTCGCCCGGACAGGCACCGAACTCCTCGCCGGTGCAGCTACGGCGGGCCTCTCTGAGGCCAAGGCGATTGGCACAGGCACCAAAATCGCCGTTCAGGTTGCCAAGAACCTTGATCGAGCAACTAATGTAGTGCAAACGGCACAAGGTATAGTGGGAGCGGGTGAAGCTGCTGCTGAAGGCAGATATGGGGAGGCTGCGCTCAAATTGGGTCTTGCAGGTGCCAACGCTGCGGCGCTCAAGGCCAGCGTGGGAAAGGCCGGTAGGGCCGGTGAAGCCATCGAAATGGCCGTTGAATCCTCCCCAAGAAGTCGCTTGGCCGGAGAACTGTTTGGTGAAAAGAATATTCCCAAGTTGGAAAAGTACTTAGCGAAACGTGGGGTTCGACTGGAAGTTAAGGACGTTATCGATGCGGCAAAGCCTACCGTAATGGGCCGATTCCGTTCCATTTCTAAATCAGAAGCAGTATTATCCCTCACTAAGAACCCAACACGGTATGAAGTCACGCATGAACTTAGCCATTTCCTTGATTGGCGCAGAGGCATGCTACCTGCCGCCCGCGCAGCAGCAGAACAGCGCGTATACGACCGCCTGATTAAGAATCGTCGATGGGCCACCTTCAGCACGAAGGAGAAGGAAAGCGCCTTTATGTATCTTCTCGACGTTGGCGGTAACCCCATACGGATCAAGTAGGTGACTTCATGACTGAACACGATGCTGTGCAACGAGCGGCAAGTTATGCCAAGGATGCGGGCGTGATCGTTGGACACGTTCTGAAGGTTACCCACGTATTTGCCGCGGCGAGGCGTGTGTTTGAGGAGACCCTCGGAGGTCCCCACAGGGAGGGGGATGCATGGTTGGTTTCATTTTTGGACAAGCCTTGTTCGCCACAGGATGAAGGCAACACCATTACTGTTCAGGTTGAGGATGCGACGGGGGAAGCGTCTCTCGTGACAGAACTCTGAAAGGAGGCTACTCATGTTTAGGGTCATCGTGGTTGCTCTCGTGGCAATGGGATTGGCGCCGCTGGTGGGTCGTGGGGCCGAGGAATCGAACGGGGCCGGAGCC
>JAFGCA010000594.1 GCA_016932895.1 Sedimentisphaerales bacterium
ATCGCGCGCGGGTCGGACACGTCGCCGGATTTCTGCAGTGCGACGTAATCCATGGGGCCGACGTTGTCCACGACTACCGTGCCGGCGCTGCGGAGCTTTTTCAATATCGGTTCGATCTGTTTGTGGGGTCCGCTGTAGCAGACCTGGAGCATGATCAGGCTGTTCTCCGGGCTGCTGGCGAACATGACCAGCTCGAGCCCCAGTTCATCCGGTACCTCGAGGGCGTATTCGGCATAGAAGTTCAGCACATCGCGGGCCTCGGCCAGCGGGAAGCCGATCGAGCCGCCGATGACCTCGCGGTTCATCTCGTGCAGCTGAAACTCGAAATTGGTCACGACACCGAAATTACCGCCGCCGCCGCGCAGGCCCCAGTAGAGATCGCGATTCTCGTCGGGGCTAGCGCGCCGGAACTTGCCGTCCGCCGTCACGAGCTCGTAACCCAGGACGTTGTCCATCGACAGGCCAAATCGTCTCGCAAGGCGCCCGAACCCGCCGCCCAAAGTCAGGCCGCCCACGCCGGTGTGGGATACGGTGCCGGCCGTGGTGACCAGCCCGAAGGACATCGTCTCGTGATCCATGTCGCCGAGCAGACTGCCGCCCGATACCTGAGCGACTTTCCTCTTCGGATCGACGTGCACATGTCGATCCTTGCTCAGATCGATCATCAGGCCGCCGTTGCAGGTCGACTTGCCCGAATGGCTGTGGCCGCCGCATTTGACGGCGGTGAGCAGCCTCGTCTCGCGCGCGAAGTCCACGGCGCTGCGAATGTCACCGATGCCCCGCGGCTGCACGATCAGCGCCGGATATTTGTTGATCGACGCATTGATGACGCGCCTCGCGTCCTCGTAAGCCGCGTGGCCCGGCAGCAGGACATTCCCGCGCAGGCTGTCGGCGAGCTCCTGCACCGCGGCTCGTGCCAGAGTCACCTCCGTGCCATCGCCGGTCACCGCATCGATGTCGGCGGGTACGGCGGTGGAGGGCCCGAGCAGCGCCGCGAATACATCGTCGACGGCCAATGAAGCCGCAACGGCAGCGGCGAGAGAACTTCGGAGAAAACGGCGCCGGTTCACGAGAGTACTCCTTGATAGGTGGACTCGAGCAGCGGAGCGCTTCTGGCTTCTCCCCACACCGATCTGCGCAGTCTACCGTTGCCCGGAAAAGCTCCGGCTCGGCGACTGCACTCTTGGCGCGCCGTTGCCTACCTGGTCAGATCGGTTGCAGGACGGTACTAGCGGTCCACAAGTTCGTCTTGTACAAATGCGACAGTTTCCTCGCCGGCCCCGCCAGGCGCACACCGGATGCAGCAGACCTCGATGCCTTTTCAAAGGACGGGATGAGGAGCAGCGGCGACGTCAACAAAGCCGCCGGCCGAAAGTGCTGAAAGCCACGACGACAGAAGTATCTGTTCGTTTAACGGCTCAGCAAGTAGTTTATTAACCGCATATCGAGTTGCACGATACTGTTTGGAGAGACTTTTAGATACTCCTTTACGTACCGGGACATGTGTGACTGGTCGTAAAATCCCGCTTCTTCGCTCAATCGTGCCCAGCTGATTCCCGGTCGCGACTGGATCAGGTTTATCAAGCACCTGAATCGATAGATCTGGCAATAGGCCTTCGGCGAAATACCGACCATCCTTTTGAAATGCCGTTCCAGTGTTTTCCTTCGATAATTGCCAAGCCTTTCAAGCTCGCTGACGGAAACATCTCCTTTTCTGTGGTGAATATATTCAAGGAACTTTCTCAGCTGGATTGTGCGCTCATTGACGATGGGAACCCTTGTCGAGAAGAAATCATTCAGTACCTGAACCTGTTGCTCGTCCTCTTGATCGATCTTCAGCCGGGACATCAATTCACAGGATTCATCAGCGCCCAGAAATTCCGTCAGAGGCATCGACGTATTAGTCAGCGATGCCATGTTCGTCCCAAAGAGCTGGTACATTCCCATGGGGTGAAAGAATATGAGCAGTATTCTTGCTTGCCCGACGTTCTCACCATACACCGGACAAGTTACCTGTCCTGTCGCAACTGCCTCTTCGGTGTAATGATCTTTGTCTGCTATCCTGGCTACGATGCTATTACGCGTATTTATGGTATGGATAATGAAGCCGCTCAATCCGATGGGGGGCGAGAAATACGGTTCACTGACACCCTCCGGAAACTCCAGAACGCCATAGCTCAAGATATGATCGCGTAGCTCAATGGCGGGAAAGTAGTTCTTCGGCTCTCTCATCTACGTTCCGGATTGCGACCTCCTGTAGAATCTTCTGTACGGCTTGAATGTTTCGAGGGTGCCGACGAGCCTGGTGGCCATCAGCGACACCCGGCGCTTGTAGAGCGCCGCACCTACGGTTCGACGAGCATGACGGGTTGCAGCAGGTTCACACCGCCAGGTTCATGCGCGCCAGCAGGTTCTTGAACCTCGCATCGTCAAAATACCGGTCGAAGACCGAGTCGTGCACGATCCGTGTGAGAAAGGCGTCGCGCTGTCGCCAGGCGGTCTCGAGCCCTTCGAACATGTCCTCCACGTTACCGGCCACGGCGTGGTAGGTTGCGGCGTCGCGGCTGGGCGGCAGCGATCGTCCCAGCGCTTCTGCGCGAGCCCGATCGCCTGCAAGATAGGAGACGGCGGCAAGCCAGCCGATGGCCAACGTCCACCACGGCACTATCTCGACGACCCGGGCCAAGTTTCTGACCGCGCCCTCGAGGTCGCCGTTTCGGAACTGGGCCCACCCCAGGAGTAGCCGGTTGGCGTGCGAGTCGTCGAGTGCCACCATGTCCCGCGCGTGCTCGACGGCCTGGTCGTAGCGCCCGGCGTAGAGGTGGCACTGGGCGACGCCGTGCTGCAGCGGCATGTTGAGCGGATCGGTGGCGAGCGCGGTTCGCAGCTGCGTTTCAGCTTCGTCCACGCGTCCCAGCGGAAACAGGTGCCAGATGACGAGCCGGTACCAGACGATCGACGCGACCGGCTCGGCGGCGAGGGCGCGACGGTGTAGCGCTTCGGCCGCGTCCCACTGGTAGTCGACGGTGTTTGCCAGCGCGGCGAGGATGCTGTGCGCCTCGCTATGATCGGCATCGATCATCAG
>JAFGCA010000595.1 GCA_016932895.1 Sedimentisphaerales bacterium
CCGCCTCGTCGGCGAAGATGCGCAGGTTTACCAGCTTCTCGGCCATGAACTCGGCGTCCTTCTCAGCGTCGCCCTGCCCGACGCCGAGATAGACGAGCAGTCCCCGCCCGATCCGGCCGATGGTCTCGCCGCCTACATCCACGTTTGCCTGTGACACTCGCTGAATGACCGCTCGCATAACTTGTCCTTTGAAAGACCATTGGTGTGCGACGCACACTCTACACAGCATCGTCAGCCGGGACGCATCCGTAGGGTGTGGACCGCACACCTTCCTCTACTCGCCGAAATGCAACCAGACTGTGCCCCGGTAGGTTCCTGATGCCGTGTTCTTCCGGCCTTGCGGCCCGAGCGCCTCGGGCTTGTTGAATTTCGTGCCGATGGCCGGGATGCCGTGCAATAGCGCGATGCCGGTGGCCGGCAGGTCGAGCTTGGTGTTGGCCGGGTTGGGGCCGTCGTTGGGCGTGTAGACGCCGAGGTAGAGATCATCCGTGCCGTTGACTATCGTGATGTCGCCCTGCGCGGTCTCGAATACAACCCAGCGCCAATTCTTGTAGTAGCCCTTGAACTCGGGGTAGTCCCACGTCACGCCCGGCACATCGTTCTTGTACTTGTTGCTCCAGACGTCGAGCGTGCCGCCCTTGAGCCGATTCTTCCACACGCGATACGGCCCATCGCCCAGAAACCGCATCGACCGCATCTGCTCCTCGGGGAAATCGAAGTTGATGCCGAAGACATCGAACTGACCTTCCAGCGCGAACTCGTAATCCAGACGCATCCAGCCGCCTGGATACACCATCCAATGAGTATACTTCATGTTGCCCAGCGGATAGTTGACATCGATGATATATGGATTTCTGTTTGGATCTGTGGCCCCGGTGAGGGTGGAAGTCGATTTGCGATCGTGCCAGGAGATCGTGGGGCTGCTTATCACCCCGCCAATCGGCCATGGCCCGGTGAAGGCGACAGGCTTACCGGCCATCTTCAAGTCGGCCAACTGGCCGGTGCCGGGCAGAAATGTAAAGCGGAGATCGCCAGACTCAACCCATTGGGTGCGCTTCTCACAATAATGATCGAGGCCTTTGATACCCCATGACCAGGTCCGGATTGGCCGGCCGTTGGGATCGGATGCCGTCAGGTACAGGGCCTCGGCGTCGCGCCAATTGTCGGGCAGACCGAGGGACAGTGTTCCTCTCTGATGCGGCCGGACGTTCGGGCCAGGGAAGGTGTGACGGAAGAAAATCGTGTGGCCGTCCTTCTTTTCGCTCGGCCCCGGAAAGCTCGCCAGTTGCACGTCGAACGCGCAGTCCTGCAGGTTCGTGAAATCGTAGCGGTTTTCGACATCGATCGTCCCGTCGAAGCCTTCCGGCAATTTCTCCATGTCGATCTGGACGGGCGTCCAGATTTGCCTGATCGTGTAGAAACTGGCCTCTTTTTGGCGGTAGGGGCCGACGATGCCGTCGGGGGCCTGGTTGCCCGCCACGTCGATCTGCCCGTCCTTGTCCGTCCGCACGACGCCTTCATCGACCAGCGCCCAGAGGAATCCGCCCGCGCCCATCGGCGAGGCGAGCGTCGCGTTCCAGTAGTCGTCGAGGCCGGCGCCATGGCCGCCGTCGTACAGGCCGTGCAGAAACTCGGTGGGCATGAACAGCGTCGAGCCGCTGAGCTTGTTCTGCGTGCTGGCGTAGGTCTCGTAGTGATCGGTGTCGATATCGTTGAAATTCTCCCACGGGTGCAGCACGGTGCGTTTCTGCGGGTCGTACAGGGCGAATTCGCTGTCAAGCTCGCGATTCCAGCCGCCCTCGTTACCGTTGTCCCAGAACAAGATGGATGGGTGACACACGTCCCGCGTGACCATCTCCTTAACGAGCTTTTTGCCGATCTCGGTGTCATAGGGCGGCTTCTGCCAACCGGCCAGCTCGTCGAGGACGTACAAGCCCAGTTCGTCGCAGGCATCGAGGAAGTGCTCGTCGGGCGGGTAATGCGACATCCGCACGGCGTTCATGTTCATCTCTTTGATGAGCTTCACATCGTCGTAGCTGATCTGTCGGCTCAGGCACCGGCCTGAGTCCGGCCAGAAGCTGTGACGGCACACGCCCTTGAGCACGATCTTCTGCCCATTGAGGTACAGCCCGTCGCCCGGCCGGACCTCGAACGTGCGAAAGCCGAACCGCTTCGTCATTGTGTGCACGATCTGCCCCTTGCGCAGCAGGTCCACCTTCACGGCATACAGATAGGGCGTCTCCGCCGTCCAGGTCTTGTGCCCGGCGACGTTACCCGTGACGGCGGCCTTCGTCCGGCTCGCGTCGAGCCTGACTTCAAAAGGGTCAGCGGAAAGAGGCAACACTGCCGTCTCGCTGGAACGCCCCAACCCCATAGGAATCTCGAAGGAGCCATCCGTGCCTTCAGTGGACGGCGACCATTCGAAAACGTGTTCGCGCGGCTGCTGCGTCGGAACATTGACAGGACCAGTGATCTGGGCCCGGATTGCATCGGCGTCGCTGGGACCGTTGATATAGACATCCATCCAGAAGTGCCCATCGGCTCGCGCGTCAATGGCGACCCAGTCAATAAATTGTCTCGGCACAGCCTCGAGGCGGACGGGCCGGTAGATGCCGCCGAAGACCCAGTAGTCGGCATGCCGTTCAGCCTCCTCGACGCTTCGGTTCGCCGAGACCTTGCTCACGGTGACTTCGAGCAGGTTCTCGCCCGGCCGGATCAGGTCGCCGATTTCGTAGCGGAAACGATAGAAGCCGCCCTGATGGATTGGCCCGGCAGACTTGCCGTTGACCCAGACCTCGGCGTCGGTCATGACGCCGTCGAAAACGAGGAAAACCCGCCGGTCGGCCCAGTCCGGCGGCACAGCGAACGTCCGGCGGTATTTGCCCTGCTCGTCGGACTTCTCGCGATCGCGGCCGTAGTTGTAATTGCCGAAGCCCCGCAACTCCCAGTTGGACGGCACGCCAATTGTAGTCCACTGCCCGCTGTTGCGTCCGGCCGTGCAGAAAAACTCCCACGGCACGGGATCGTCCTTGCCCCGCCCCGACAGCCGGATTACCTGCGTCTCGTCGTCCGCCGGTCGGGCCCAGCCCGATAGAAGCAACAGCATCGCGGCAACGCCGCACAGTATAGGTTTTCCATATCCCATAATGCCCTCTCAGTGCATCAAGCGAGAACGAGCAAGCATGCAACTTCAAACTTTTCCTATGCCCTTACGGGCACACTACAAACGTGCCCTTATCCGAACCACGGGGCCGCGGCGGCCCGGCGAATGTGCAGATCGTCGATCACTGCGTTGCCGCTATGCGTCACGAGATACAGGACCAGTTCGGCGATCTCATCCGGGGCGATCAGGTCGGCCTGTTTGATGTCGGGGCGGACGTTGCCAACCATGCCGGTATCGACGCCGCCGGGACAGACCACGTGAACGCGGATGTTCGTGTCGCGCAATTCCTCGGCCAGCGATACGCTCATGCCCCGCAGGGCGTGCTTCGAGGCCGTATACGCGCTCTGCAATGGATAGCCCTTGACGCCGACGACGGAGGCGATGTTGACGATCCGGCCGGCCGGCGACTGCCTCAGCAGCGGCAGCGCTTCGCGGCACAGCAGAAACGGCGCCCGGGCGTTGACCGCCCAACAGCGGTCCATGTCCTCGGCCCGCGTGTCCTCGAATTTAGCGGAGTGCGTGATGCCCGCGTTGTTGACGAGAATATCGAGTCGGCCGAACCTGTCCTTCACGACACGAACGAGATTCCGGATCGACTCTTCTTCTGCCAGCTCGACGACCATCGGTTCGGCCCGGCCGCCGGCCTCGCGCACGAACTGCGCCACCTCGGTCAGCTTCTCGCGCGACCGCGCCGCCAGGACCACGGTCGCCCCTTCGCGTCCCAGCGCGACACCGATCGCTCTGCCGATCCCGCGACTGCCCCCCGTGACAATCGCCACACGTCCATCCAAACGTCCTGCCATCGAAACACTCCAGTTGAGAAGGTGTTCACGGGATTATATCGGCTGAAGGACTGTCCGTGGAGCAAAACCACGCCGGCAGGCCGATGATGGCGCCAAGAATCCATGAGAGAACAGGACAAGAAAACGCCCGGTCTACCGCGCTGTCAGTCCTTCCTCCGTATCGAAGCCGGGACGGAGGAAGGCTCGGGCGTTGGGAAAAGCGGACTCGACCAGGCGGAGAAGGACCCTGAGCGAGGCCAGCAGGGTAAGGATCGACTGCTCCTGATCGGGCAGGTGCGACAGCAGAGCGGCCCAGGCGGCGGTGGAACGCTCAATGCCGATGATCGCCACCTTGGCCGAGCCGTCGGCGTCATCCAGGGCATATTCAAGGTCGTCGACCTCGGCGCGGACCGTGCCGCTGGCGGCCCGGCAGAGCTTGACCCAGATATGGCGCTGATACCAGCGGACGACTTCGAGGCAGTCAGAGATGCCCGCCGCTTCATTCACAGGATTCGTGCCGGGAATATCGGCCTGTGCCAGCGACTCCAATTCGTCGGACTTGACTTCCAGGTTATCTTTGTTGGCTTCGAACCAGGCATCGACCCTGTCCATGTATCCCATCGCGGCCCGACAGTACGGCTGTGCCTGCGCGGTCTTGCGCACCTGCTCATCTCGCTCGGCGTATTCCTCGAAATCCGCTTCGTCGAAGTCGATGTCAAGCTCCTGCGCCTTCTCCTCAAGCATCTCCTGCGCGACTGCGAACAGGCCGTGCAGCTTGTCCCAGAACGCCTGATTCTCCATGTCCCGCGATTCAGGGCTGTCGAACTCCTCTTCGCTCATCGCATAGTTCATGCACCGCGACGTGAACGCGCACCGCTCACACCACCGGTCACAATAGTTGTATATCCCCGAGATGAATCGTGGGTCTCTTGCCATTTCCTCGATCCTGTCCATCACTGCAATACTCCAACGTCTTCGCACAAGCCACGTCACGAGCTTTCAGGAGTCTACCACCACTGAGGGTAGGCTTCCAGGAATTCGATGACGGCCTGATACTTGGGGGCCTCGGCGACGGGCTGGCCGTTGTGTTCCATCAGGCCCCAGGAGCCCCACTTGGACCAGTTGCCCATCGAGGAAAACATGACCGCGAGCGTCCCGCCGTTGTCCTTCCAGCCTGCCAGGTAGTCGAGATACAGGGCTTTCATTCGCGGATGGCGGTTGGCGGCGTGAA
>JAFGCA010000596.1 GCA_016932895.1 Sedimentisphaerales bacterium
CGATTCCAGCGGCTTCATGTTTCCATTGATCGGACGCAGCCGCCATTTCACATCACCCCCTCAGCCGAAAAACCCGTGAACGGTTACTCCAGTACCAATCCTATCTCCACCCGACAACCACACGCAACGTCGACCTATGTGATGGATGCACGGCGAGAGAGATTGCCTTCGCTTGGATCGAGCGGCTATGTGGCAGTAAGATGCGTGCTGGTGCTTCGGTGAATGGGAACTGTCGATTGTCCGGCAGTAGGCCGGCGTGGAACTCGTCCGTTCTCCGGTCGAGGGAAGACGGTGAGATGCACTTTTGCGGCGTCGAGTCATGCGGCGGAATGGGTGCATGAACGGGTCGGAAGGAGAGCGTGACAGTATGCAGTCGGGGCTGAGCGGGTTTGGCTGGCGGCGACGGATTCAGGTGGTCTTCCGAGGATTGGCGATTTCGATGGTGGCGGTCGCGATGTTACCCGGTTGTGTATCAGAGCGGTTTGTACGCGTGGATGGCGGCCGGTTTGAACTCCGCGGCGAGAGGCACGTGTTCGTCGGCGCCAACTTCTGGCAGGCGGTCCACATGGCAATGGCCGGGCCGCAGGGGGATCGGGAACGGCTGGCGTCGGAGCTGGATCGGCTCCAGGACCTGGGGGTGAACAACATCCGCATTCTCGCGGCGTTCGAGGGGCCGGACGGCGAGCCGTACCGGGCGACGCCGGCCATGATGATCGAGCCGGGGCAGTACAACCAAGCCGTGCTGGACGGCCTTGACTACCTGATCGCCGAACTGGACCGGCGCGGGATGTGGGCCGTCGTGGCGCTGAGCAACTTCTGGGAATGGAGCGGCGGGATGGCGCAGTTCGTCGCCTGGGATACGGGCACGAGCATTCCGTATCCCGCCACGCACGGCTGGAACGCGTTTGGCGACTTCACGGCCGCCTTCTACGGCAGCGATCGCTGCCAGCAGTGGTATCGGCAGCACATTCGCACGATCATTCAGCGAGTCAATCCGTACACCGGGCGAGCTTATCGGGATGAGCCGAGTATCTTCGCGTGGGAGCTGGCCAACGAGCCCAACCGATTCCCGCCGGCGTGGATTCACGAAACGGCCCGGTTCATCAAGTCGCTCGACCGCAATCATATGGTCACCACGGGGGCGGAGGGCGACATCAGCGCGCCGTTCGACGCGGCGCACAAAAGCAGGCATATCGACTACGCCACGATCCACCTGTGGCCGCAGAACTGGCGATGGTACGATCCGCAGGCCCCGGATTCGTACGCGGAAGCGGAGGCAAAGGCGCGGGACTACTTCGGCCGGCACGCGGAACACGCCAGGAAGCTCGGCAAGCCCCTTGTGCTCGAGGAGTTCGGCCTCGCCCGCGACTGGGAACCGGGGCACGACCATTACGATCCGGCGGCGGAGGTCACGCATCGGAATCGATTCTTCGCGGCGATGTACGATTGCGTTCTGGAGTCAGCCGCGGCGGGTGGCCCGGTGGCCGGCTCGAATTTCTGGGCGTGGTCCGGGCAGGCCCGGCCGGGGGAGGCGTGGATTGGCGATCCGCCACACGAACGGCCAGGGTGGTACTCGGTGTACGATGCGGATGCGTCGACGCTGCAGTTGATTGAGAAACATGCGGCGGCGCTGAGGGGTGTGGCCGGGAGATGAAGGGGAAACCGCCGCCATGCCCGTCATTGACCGACAGCAGGCACGGAAAATCCTGCTCAGTGCGCGTAACACCCCGGGGGAGTCTGCGTGCGTCCTCAAACGCGGTGGCTGCTGGGGCTTGCAGGACAGCCATGTGCATTCGCGCACAACCGGTTTCCGCACGTGCTCGTCTCGTGCCGCAGCGCAAGAAGCCGCCGGCGTTTGGTTCGGAAGCACGGCCCTTCCGCCTCCTGCGGCGGGCTGCGCGCCGCTCGCCTCCGGCCGCGGATTCGGAGGGTGTGGACTGGCACAACGAATGGTATCATCGACGGGGGCAGATCAGCTGCCCCTCGCGGAATCGAGTTTCGTATTCGTTCGTTGGAGGTCACGATGATGTCGTTACGAATCGCAGGCGTTTGGGTGATGCTGTGCTCCGCGCTGCTGCCTTGCTGTGTGGGGGCGCAGAGTGACAGGACGTCTCAGGCAACGGAGCCACCGCAGGTGGTGCAGAATGAGGGGGACATTCCGGCAAAGGATGCAGCAGACAGGCAGGACGCGGGCAAGGCCGAGGAGTCCGCTCAGGCCGACGAACCAAGTGAGGCCAAGAAACCGGCGGAGAACGAGGAGCCGAGCGAACTCGACCTGCTGAAGATGGAACTGGAGAAGCTGAGAACCGAACACGATCTGCTCGTCCAGCGACAGCAGAACACGCTTGTGGAGGGTGAGCTCGAGCAGCAGAGGATTGCCGCTCAGACCGCTCTGCGCAAGGCCCGGGAAGAGGAGAAACTGGCCGTCATTCAAGCCGAGGCAGGCCAGTTGGACGCGAAGGCTGCTCTGCGGAAGGCCAAGCTGGAAGAGGAGCTGGCGGCGGTCCAAGCCGAGCTGGCTCGGCTGGAAGCCGAGACCACCCTGCAGGAAACAAGACACAAGAAAGAGATTGGTGAGTTGCAGGCCCAGGTCGAGAGGCAGTCTGCCGCCGGCAGGCTGGACGAGCTCAAGGCGGCCGAGGCGATCGCCGCGATGAAGGCCGAGGCCAACCGTCTATCCGCCGAAAACGCCGTTCAAGAGGAGAAGCACAGGATGGTACTGGCCGAAGCGACGCTGGCCAACAGTGAACTCGCGGCGGAAGTCGAGAAACTGAAGACCCGTCTCGGCGTCCGCGATGCCCAAGACGAATTGGACGATCGCGTGCTCGGCGACATCGACTACCGCACGAATCCCGTGATAGACGGCACATTATACGTGAGTGATCGGAGAATCCAGCTCAACGGTCCTATCGTCAGCGGGACTGCCGACTACGTGGCCGAGCGCATCCACTACTTCAACAACAGGTCCAGGGAGCTGCCGATTTTCGTCGTCATCGACTACTGTCCCGGCGGATCGGTCATGCAGGGGTACCGCATCGTCAAGGCCATCGAATCCAGTCCGGCCCCGGTCTACGTGGTTGTGAAGTCCTTCGCAGCCAGCATGGCCGCGGTCATCACCACGCTGGCCGACCACTCCTACGCCTACCCCAATGCCATCATCCTCCACCATCAGATGTCGGGCGGGATGTACGGCAACCTCACCCAACAAGCCGAACAACTGGAGAACGCCAAGGAGTGGGCTCGTCGGCTCAGCGAACCGGTGAGCAAGAAGATGGGTATCAGCCCCGAGAAGTTCGTCGCGCTGATGTACGAGCACAACTCGGACGGCGACTGGGAGGAATTCGCGGATAAGGCCAAGGAACTGAAATGGGTCAATGAGATCATCCACGAAATCCGGGAAGAGGGAGTTCGGAAAAGACCTGAGGGAGACACCTCGCAGCCCATCATCTTCTTCTGGCAACAGGAAGAAGTCGACAGCGACGGTCAACGCTTCGTCCGCTTGCCGAAGCTGCAACCGTTCGACCATTACTTCCTCTACGACCCGGACCACTACTACAGGTGAGCAGTCAATCAGAGGTTTCTGGGCAGAAGAGGCGCCGGGACGGCCCTCGAACATGAAGGCCATCACACGGCCCGGGGCTTGGACATGTGAACCGTTGAGCAGGTGACCGCAAGTGAGCAGACTGGCCGGCTGTGCCAATGGGATTCCCGATAGGGCGCCAGCCACTTCTCTGCTGTTCTCCTGTTCTATCGCTCACCTGCTCTATTCGACCCGCCCAGACCGTCGTGCTCCGCCTCCCAGCGCAAGGCCTCTTCGCGGGCGTCGGCCACCAGCACGCTGAAGACAAGCTACGACGCGGTGCAGGGGAGCACACACGACCACGCGGCCCATGACCAATCCAAACACGAGCATGGGCATCATCACGGCCACAATCACAATCTGCGGGCGGCGTACCTGCATGTCATTGCGGACGCGCTGACTTCGTTGCCTGCGCTTGTCGCGCTGCTAGCCGCGAATTACTTCGGCGCGACGTGGATGGATCCGGCGATGGGGTTCATCGGGGCGTTGTTGAACGCCCACTGGCCGGTTGGTTTGATTCGGACCACCGTCAGGGTGCCGTTGGAGCACCAGGCCCCCGCGGGCATCCTGGAGACGGTGCCGGGGGGTCATGACGGACGACGGCGAAACCGAAGTGACCGACTTGCGCGTCTGGACGATCGGTTCGGGGCGTTATGCTGCGGCGATTGCGGTGGCGGGCCCAACCCAGACTTCTGGCTGGACGGCTGGGAGAAGGCCCCCAGGAGTCGGAACCTGACCCGTCATAAGGCCGGGCCGTTCTAAGACTTAGCAGAAGCCGAGAAATGGACTGCGGCCACTTCTTGACATAATCCACAATTTGACTTATGAAAGAGCCATGCCAAGCGACCCGGCCAGCGTTCTCCGCGAACACGGCATCCAGGTCACGGCCCAGCGCCTGGCCGTGCTGCGAGCGGTCTCGGCTCGCCCCCACAGCACAGCAGACGTCATCGCCGAGGAGGTTCGCGCCGATATCGGGGCGATCTCCCGGCAGGCGGTGTACGACACGCTCGGCATCCTGGTGGAGAAAGGCATCATTCGGCGCATCCAGCCCGCCGGGTCTCCGGCACGTTACGAAGATCGGGTCGGTGACAACCACCACCACATCATCTGTCGCACATGCGGAAAGATGGTCGACATCGACTGCACCATCAACAGGGCGCCACGCCTGACCGAGGACGTGCGCTCGGGGTTCCGAATTGACGAGGCAGAAGTGATCTACTGGGGCACCTGCCCGGATTGTCTCGTGGAGAGGCCGGCGGCGGAAGATTGAGCGATGACCAAACGAGATGTCGAAGGCTGATCACAAGCCGTTCATTTGAACGCAAGGAGAATTACCATGACAGATAACACAGTCGCAGCCAATTGCCCCAAGATGAACGAAGCCGTACGTCGCCACACGGCGCGACGGGGCGGAGTGGCAACATTGGTTGGGCGTCTTGCCCTGGCGCTCGGCATCTGGGCAGAGGCCGGTGGCGGCGTCGCGTTGGCGCAATCCGCGCCCGAGAAGCAGGCGGAGACCGGCGGCAAGTGCCCCGTGACGGGCATGCACGCCCAGTCCGATCGATATGCCCCCGCGCCGGCCATGTCGCTTCGGGACTGGTGGCCGAATCAGTTGGACCTCCAGATGCTCCATCAGAATTCGTCCCTGAGCAATCCGATGGGTGAGGAGTTCGACTATGCCGCCGAGTTCAAGAAACTCGACCTCGCCGCCTTGAAGAAAGACCTCGAAGCACTGATGACGACATCGCAGGAGTGGTGGCCGGCGGATTACGGGCATTACGGACCGCTGTTCATTCGGATGGCCTGGCACAGTGCCGGCACGTATCGCGTCTCGGACGGCCGCGGAGGCGCTTCGGATGGCACACAGCGTTTCGCACCGCTCAACAGTTGGCCGGACAACGCCAACCTCGACAAGGCGCGTCGGTTGCTCTGGCCGATCAAGCAGAAGTACGGCCGCCAGATCTCCTGGGCAGACCTGATGGTTCTGACCGGCAACGTGGCGATCGAATCGATGGGGCTCAAGACGCTCGGGTTCGCCGGGGGCCGCGAAGACGTCTGGGAGCCGCAGACCGACGTCTACTGGGGGCCCGAAACGGAGTGGCTCGGCGACAAGCGATACAAGGGCGACCGCGAACTCGAGAATCCTCTCGCCGCCGTTCAGATGGGCCTGATCTACGTGAACCCGGAAGGTCCGAACGGCAATCCCGACCCCCTCGCCTCGGCACGGGACGTTCGCGAGACCTTTGCGCGCATGGCGATGAATGACGAGGAGACCGTCGCGCTCGTCGCGGGCGGGCACACGTTCGGCAAATGTCATGGTGCGGGGGACCCGGCACTTGTCGGCCCGGAACCCGAAGCCGCCCCGATCGAGGAGCAGAACCTCGGATGGAAGAGCC
>JAFGCA010000597.1 GCA_016932895.1 Sedimentisphaerales bacterium
CACGGCTTCACGATCCACCCGATGTTCATGCTCAGGCCGCCCCACCGCAAGGCCCTGCCGTGCTACGTGCCCTACCGCTGTCTGCTTCCCCGGGGGCTGGATAATATTCTCGTGACCGGCCTGGGCGTCAGCGCCCACCGGGATGTCATGCCCGTTATTCGCATGCAGCCCGACATCCAGAACCAGGGCTACGCCGTCGGCGTCGCCGCCGCCATGGCCGTCGGCTCCGGAGCGAATCTGCGCGACATCGACGTCCGCGCCCTGCAACAGCATCTCGTAGAAAAGGGAAATCTACCCGCGGACGTCCTGACACACGAGGATTCGTTCCCACTGGCTCTGCGCGCGGTGAAGGTGGCCGTCGGTACGGTGGCCAACGATTTCGACGGGCTGGAGATCCTCTTCGCCCAGCAGGAGCAGGCTCTGCCGCTGCTGCGCCAGGCGTATGCGGACACCGCCTCACAGGAGGACAAACTCACGTACGCTCACATCCTGGGCATTCTCGACGACCCGACCGGCGTTGAGACATTGGCCGAGGCGGTGGCGGCCAGCGAATGGGACGAGGGCTGGAAGTACACCGGCATGGGCCAGTACGGCCGCAGCATCAGTCCCGTTGACAGCCTCATCATCGCCCTGGGGCGGACGCGTCAACCGCAAGCGTTGGGCCCGATCCTGGCAAAGGTGCAACAACTTGGGCCCGAACACGCCATGTCGCACCATCGAGCCGTGGCCCTGGCATTGGAGGCACTGAAGGACCCGGCGGCCGCGGCGACCCTCGCTGCTCTCCTGAACAAGCCCGGGATGAGGGGCCATGCAATGACGGATATCGAGATGGCCATCACAAACCTGCCGTCCAGTGCGACGGATACGTCGCTGCGCGAAGGTTCGCTGCGAGAGTTGATTCTCGCTCGTGCCCTGTACCGCTGCGGCGATCACCAGGGCCTTGGCAGGCAGGTCCTGACAGAGTACAGCAAAGACCTTCGCGGCCACTACGCCCGACACGCGTTGGCCGTACTTGCCGAGTGAAGATGATACGCCGTGCGGTTCACTGTCTGGTGGGCCGTCGCGATGTGAGGAGAGCGACGCTGGACAAAGGCGACGCCGCGTGTGGTGGTAGACAACCGCACACGGCGAGAACAAAAGTATCCCGCGGGCCCCAGGTCCCTATTGCGGGGGACGAGCAAAATGAACCTCAGCATCAGATGGCTCACATGTGTCTTGTTCATTCTCCCTGTCGGTGTTCTTGCTACGGGTCTACCCGGCGGCGACGCCCGCGAAGACACGACCGTCTCGGCGCGCGAGAGCCTGTATCAGGCGGTCGAAGCAGCCAAAAAGGGAGAAACAGCCAGGCTCCACGCCATCACGCACCGCCTGGAAAGAAAAGACAGCAACTACCTCTCGACGGAGCTGCTGCCCGACTACCTCGCCCTTCTCAAGGACGAGGACGCTCAGGTGCAGATGCTTGCAGTGCAAGCGCTTGGCCTTCTCAATGACGCTGCGAGCAAGGATGCGCTGTGTGAATACTTGCAGAACAAGGACATGCAGGCCTTCAAGGGCCGGTTCGATCGATATCGGCAAGGGAGTCTTTCCAGCGAAACAGAGACCCGGCAACTTTCATGGGAGTATCAAGCCATCTCATGGGCGATCCTGGCGCTCGGCCGGATTGGGGATGAATCCGTGGTTCCCCTGCTGGCATCGCTGCAGGATACCGTGGACTGGCAAATCGAGTGGGTCGGCCGGCCCGTCGAGAAGGCCCTGGGAGACCTCGGCGCGGTCAAGGCACTCGTCGCCTTGCCAGCAAACGCCGATTCCGGCAGAATATCGGCAACCTCCGGCGCTATAACTGCCATCCGGAATCCCAACGCAGTCGGCGATCTGATGGCCATCGTGGAAGACGACCGAATCCTGAACGACTTTCGCCTGGCTGCCGTCTCTGCCCTCGGCGCGATCGGCACTCACAACGTCCCGGATTTCCTCGTGCGAACTCTCGATGATCCGAACAACAGCCAGGACCTGCGTCGCACCGCGGCCCTCGCGGCCGGAGAGACCGGAAACGAGGTGGTGGAAGGACCGCTGCTACGCTACGCGCGAGACCGGGGATCGAATCTCCGTCCCCATGCCTTCATGGGGCTCGTTCTGTACAGGCCCGAGACGTACCTGGACCGGTGGTTCGCAACAATCGCAGACCCGAACGAGGACCGAGCGTTCCGCGAGAGACTCTCCGGCTTCACGTCCTCCCTGCCCCTCCAGCCGCTCGGAGGGCACCGCGACGCGCTCTACACCTGCTTGCACGCGGCGGACCGCGATGGCCGACCCGTTGACAAGATACGCCTCGACATGTGGTGTGTCATCAGCAACGTGCTTCGCGAAGAGCCAACAGTCGTTCTGACCGCCACATCAACCAGAATGCGCGAGCGAATGAGGCACCCGATTGAGACCGGGATGAGGCAGGACAATCCGCGCCTGGCGCCTCACGAACTGCGGACGAAGGTGGATGAGGCAATCGACCGGCTGATAACCGTCTACCGGGAGCATACCGACCAACCGCAGGGCAGCCTGCGACAGGCTCCTCGCTGAGAATCCGGGACGCCGGCGGGGCCAGAAGACGAGAGCTTCATACCTGACAAAAAGTAGTGTCTTTATAGCGCCGGACGTATTAGAATGGGCCGCCGAAAGAAACTGTAAGCTGCGGCCGCAGGCGTCTTCGCGGACGGCCGCCGAAACCTCTCGATGTGTGTGGCTGTTTTTCTCAAGGAGAAGTAAGCATGGCAGGAGAATATCGTTTTTCGTTCGGCCCCTGGAACGTTCATGAGGGCGCCGATCCTTTTGGCCCGACGGTGCGAAACACGATCGACTTTGGCGAAAAGCTGAAAATGTACAAGGACCTCGGCTTCGAGGGCGTGCAGTTCCACGACGATGACGCTGTGCCCGACATGAACGACCTGAGTCCCAAGCAAATTATCAAAAAGGCCGAAGAAATCCGCAAGATGCTCGACGGCGAAGGACTCGCGGCCGAGTTCGTCGCCCCGCGTCTCTGGGAAGATCCCCGTACCATCGACGGCGGGTACACCTCGAACGATCCCGCGTGCCGCCAATACGCGAAAGACCGCAGCCGTCGCACCATCGACATCGCCACGGCGCTCGACACGAAGCTGGTCGTGCTCTGGCTCGCCCGGGAAGGCACGTACATTCGCGAGGCCAAGGACAGCAAGGTGGCGGTCGACCGCCTCGTCGAAGCCATTGACGACATGCTGGACTACAACCCGGAGATCAAGATCGCCATCGAGCCCAAGCCCAACGAGCCGATGGACCAGGCCTACATCCCGACCACGGGACATGCCCTGGCCCTGGCGTATCTGACGAAGGACCCGAGCCGCGTCGGGGTCAATATCGAAACGGCCCACGCGATCCTGGCCGGCCTCGACCCCTCGGACGAGATGGGTTTCGCTCTGGCATACGACCGGCTCTACACGGTCCACCTGAACGACCAGAACGGACTGAAGTTCGATGAGGACAAGAGCTTCGGGTCCGTGAACCTGCGGCGCGCATTCGACCAGGTGCGCATCCTCGACAAGTACGACTACGGCACCAAGGGCGAGTTCGTCGGCCTCGACGTCAAGGCCATGCGCACGCAAAAGGCCGGAGTCGCCACCAAGCATTTGAGCAACAGCCGGGCCGTCTTCTTGAAGCTCGTGGACCTCGCGCGCAGCCTCGACGAGGGTCAGGTCGACAAGCTCATCGCCGACCGCGACTACGAAGAGCTCGACATGCTCATCATGAGCCATCTGCTGGGTAAGTAAGACCAAGAGTTTTGCAAAATGGAGATCAGGCTTATATTCTTCAAGGAAATCGTTGGTGTGATTTCCTTGAAGACGGGGTTTAAATGCCAATACCGAAAGCAGTTACGTTCTCGGGAGGAAAAATCGACAAGAAGATTTTTCCTCCCTAAAGTAAGCCTAATCTCCATTTTGCAATAGTTCAGTAGGACGCAAGAAAACAAGCCGTTTGGAGAACCATGAAAGACAACAAAGTTGTTCTGAGCATCGGCGCGCATCCGGACGACGCCGAGTTTCTGTGCGCCGGCACGCTGGCATTGTTGCGCCGGCGCGGCTGGCAGGTTCACATCGCGACGATGACGCCGGGTGACGCCGGCACGGTGGAATACAGCCGTGAGGAAATCAGCCGCATTCGCAAAGCCGAGGCGACCAAAGGCGCAGCGCTGCTCGATGGAACGTACCACTGCCTGGAATGTGACGACATCTTCATCATGTACGACCGGCCGACCCTGCTAAAAACAATCGAGTTGGTGCGCAAGGTTCGCCCGAGAATCGTCTTTACCCTGAGCCCTTCGGACTACATGGTGGACCACGAGATGGCGAGCAAGCTGGCGCAGACCGCGTGTTTCTGCTGTGGCGTAGTCAACGTCGAGACGCCGGGTGCTGAGCCGTTCGAGCCCGTCCCCTACCTGTACTACGCCGATCCCGTCGAGGGCAAGAACAAGCTCGGCGCGGACGTCAAGCCGAGCACCGTCGCGGACATCACTTCCGTCATGGACACGAAAGAGAAGATGCTCTGCTGTCACGAGAGCCAGCGAAACTGGCTGCTGAAACACCACGGTATTGACGCCTACGTGGACGCCATGAAGGCACTCGGGCGCAAGAGGGGGGCCGAGATCGGCTGCCATTTTGCCGAAGGGTTCCGCCAGCATCTCGGCCATGCCTATCCACACGATAACATCCTCAAGAAAGAATTGACCGACCTCGTTCACACGCTGTAAGGAGGCGCATCATGGGGAGAAAGAAGAGCATCCTGGCCCCGGAGTGGTGGGATTACACCACGCTCGACGACGAGATCCTCAACGATGCGGCGGCCCTGACGGCCGACGACATGGCGGCACTGAGCCGGGAAGGATTCCGCGTCGTCTTCTACGACACCCTCGAAGACTTCTACCTGGCCGAAGCGCTGGAATATGTCACCGCGTGGCGGCAGGCGACGCCGGACAATCCCGTCGGCATCTGCGGCCCCATCGGGCCTACGGAGCAGCTCCCGCTCGTGGCCCGACTTGTTAACGAGCTCGGTCTGAATCTCGCCCACGCTCACTTCTGGGGCATGGACGAGTGGGTCATGGACGGGACGGAGGTCGACGAGACGCACGCGCTCTCTTTCGCCCGGGCCGACAGGGAGCTGTGCTTCAACCGAATCCGACCCGAGTTGAAGATGCCGGACGCCAACATCCATTTCCCCAAAGCCGATACGTCGGCGTACATCCAAAGTTGGAATGGCGTGCGGTGCGCGGTGATGCAGGGCGGCCAGGGCGATATCAAACACTGGGCCTTCAACGATCCGCTCCGCCGCAAAGGCGAGTATGCCGACCAGCCGCCGACGCCGGAGCAATACCGCAGACTCACCACGCGCGTGGTGAACCTGCACCCCGTGACGGTAATGCAAAACGCGCGCACCAGCGGTGGCGGCGTCGTGACTGGTGTGCCGACCCAGGCGGTGACCGTGGGGCCCGTCGAGACCTGGCAGGCCGAAAAGGTCTCGATCTGGCAGGCGGGCACCCACGACAACCCCTTCGGCATGCGGCTGACCACCCTGATGATCGGCAAGAAAATCGCCGACAGCGCCGTGCCCATGTCGCTGCTGGCCGACCATCCCAACGTGCAGTTCAACTTCTACCGCCCCGCCATCGGCACGTGCGAAGCGGAAATGCACTGAGAGCCAAACATGGAGACACGACAGATGCCTGTTGACGTTCTGATCCTGAATACCGCGGTAACCGACCTGCGCAGGCCCGACTTCGAGTTCGCCGACGAGCTCGTGGGCAAAGGCGGCCTGGCCAAATGCAAGACCGAGGACATGCCCGACTATTCGCAGGAGCAGATCAGGAAGTGGATCGACGAGGGATTCGCCACCGCCGGCGGCCCCGGAAACACGGCCCCGCTGATCGCCCGGACCGGCCTGAACGTCGCGGTCGGCGTCAACCTCGGACAAGGCGATTTCGACGGGCTCGACGCCCAGGGTCGATACTTCCACGACGTGATGACCGCCAATGGCATCGACATGTCGGCGACGCACGTTCATCCGAGCCTCGCGACCGGCACGACTTTCATCCACAGCACCACCGGCGACGACCGCGGCGGCATCGCCTATTTCCCCAACGCCAACAACGATTTCGACTTCGAGATCTTCAAACAGGCCGTCGAGCGTCTGCAACCCCGGGTCGTCTACTACATGTACTCGGGTCTGTCGGACCGGGGCGACGCCCACGCGGGCCGGGACCTGGCCGATTTCATTCGCTGGTGTCGGGACCGAGGGGCCGTGACCATCGCCGACAGCCACACTCTCACCGGCAATCCGCAAAAACTTATCGCCGAGGGCAAGCCTGTTGCGGAATACCGTCTCCTCGAACCACTTCTGCCCGAACTGGATGTCTTCTTCACCTCATCCGACGAGGCGAAGCTCATCGAGAACACGCTCTGCCGGCAGCCAAAGACAGATCGTGATGAACAACAGTACAACACGTATTTCCTGAAATGGCTGACGGGCGAGTTCTGGCAGGCTAACGAGCGCACCAGGCTGTTCGGCGTGACGGTCAGCGACGGGGCCCATGAAAAGCACATCAGCCCCGACGGACAAACGGACGGTCCGAACAAGATCACCTCGCGTTTCATGGCAGGCGAAGTGGTGGACCTCGTCGGCGCCGGAGATTCGTTCCGGGCCGGACTGATTACGTACATCGCCAGCAACCTCGATGCGTTCAGGCAAGGCACCATGGATTTCGAGCAGGCCGTACAGGCGGGCAACCTCTTCGCTTCGCTCTACATCAAGGCCTCGCTCGAGGATCGATACGGCAATATCAGGGCGTATGCCAAGATGCTGCAAATCCTCCAGAAAGAAGGCGGCTTCGAGAGCTTCGAAGCCCTGCAACGGGCGCTCGATTGACGCTCGCCCAGGCTGCACGTTGGGCGGGTGGCAGCGTCAAGGCCGAAGGCCTTGGCGATGGCGTCACGCGATACCGCGAAGACCATCGCCAAGCTGCGCTTGACGCTGCCACCCGAAACGACGGCTCGGCTTTGTGTAGGGTGGGTCCTTGACCCACGCGGTTTTCTCAGCAATGAGTGACACGACAACAAGACGGAGTAAGGCCAATGGCTAAGAAGAAAAGAAAACTCAACTGGCAGGACAAGGTCGGCAACGTCGCCCAAATAGGCGGCATCGAGACCTCGGTTCTGGACAATGGACTCGGTCGAGGGACGCGCATCGCCTGGGTCAATACCGGGTCGGGGCTGCGTTACAAGGTCGTCATCGATCGCGGCCTCGATATCGTCGATGCGTTCTACAACCAGCACAGCCTCGCCTGGCTCAGTCACGCCGGCGCAACTGCGCCGAAAACCGACGCCAACCGGGACCTGGAGTGGCTCTGGAGCTTTGCAGGCGGGTTGCTGACCACCTGCGGCCTGACGCACGTGGGCGGCCCGGAAACCGATGAATTCGGGCAGCGCGGCCTGCACGGGCGCATCAGCAACATCCCGGCGGAGGTCGAATCGATCGTCCAGCCCGACCTCGCCGGCGGCAGGCTCGATATGAGCATCACCGCGGTCATGAAACAGCATCGCGTCTTCGGGCCACATCTCGAACTGCGTCGCACCCTCTCCGGTACGCTGGGCGAGCCGACCCTTCGCATTCACGACGTCGTGACCAATGTGGGCAACGCCAAAACGCCGCACATGCTGCTCTACCACTGCAACTACGGCTGGCCCCTGGCCGATGAAGGCACGAAGATCGTCTGGAAAGGCCAGTGCGAGTCGCGGGGACTGGACATGGACAACGCGATATTCAACGACCGACACGATTTTCGCACGTGCTGCAAGCCGCTGACCGCCCACAAAGCGGGCGGCGAGGCCTGCGGGTTCATCGACGTCACCCCCGACAAAAACGGTACGTGCACCGTCGGCCTCCACAATGAGAGGCTGAGCCTTGCAGTCATGACCCGATACCAGAAGGAGCAACTGCCCTGCCTGGCCAACTGGCAGCACTGGGGGCCGGGCGAATACGTCACCGGCCTGGAGCCGGGCACCAATTTCCCCATCGGTCAGGCGGCGGCCCGCCGGCAGAAAAAGCTCATCCATCTCGGCCCCGGCAAGAGCCGAACGTACGACCTCGAAATCACCGCCCTCACCGGCGATAAAGCGATTCGACAATTCCTCAAGACGGCGGGCGGTAAATGAGCGAACACGTATTTGTCGGTTTCGGCTTCGGCCCCATCCAGGCCGGACTCTTCGCCAAGGAAGCCTTTCAGAGCGGCAATTTCAAGCGAATGGTGGTTGCCGAGATCGACCCGGGGCTTGTCGAGGCGGTCCGGGCCAACGCCGGCTCGTACCACGTCAACGTCGCCCGCGCCGACGGGATCGAGAAGGTACGGATTGACGACGTCGAGTTGCTCAATCCCGCCGATCCGCAGGACGTTCCCGCTCTGCGCGAGGTTCTGCTCCGGGCCACGGAAGTCGCGACCTGCCTGCCCTCGGTCCGCTTCTACGACTCCGGCACAAACGACAGCGTCGCGGCGCTCATCGCCGGCGGCCTGCATCGACACAAGGCGGAGGCGACAATCGTCTATGCCGCCGAGAACAACAACCACGCCGCCGAGATCCTGCGGGAGGCCGTGAGCCAAAGGTCGGGGACTTCCCTGCCGGATCGCGCGGCGTTTCTCAACACCGTCATCGGCAAGATGAGCCGCGTCGTGCAGGACCCGACAGAGATCGCCGAGCTAAGCCTGGCCCCCATCGCACCGGGGATCGACCGTGCGTTTCTCGTGGAGGAATTCAACCGCATCCTGGTGAGCAAGGCAACCATCCCGGCCTTCCGCCCGGGCATCGAAGTCTTCATCGAGAAGGACGATCTGCTGCCGTTCGAGGAGGCCAAGCTCTACGGCCACAACGCCATTCACGCCCTGCTCGGCTTCATCGGCTCGCTCAAAGGCTATGCGAAGATGACCGAACTCCAGAGCGACGAAGCCCTGATGCGCGTGGCGAAGGAAGCCTTCCTGACCGAGTCGGGCGGCGCACTGATCGATAAGTACGTGTCGCTGGGCGACGCCCTTTTCACCGAGGCGGGCTACCGCCATTATGCCGAGGACCTCCTGGAGCGCATGACCAATCCGTATCTCGGGGACACTACCGACCGCGCCGCCCGCGACGTCGTCCGCAAGCTGGGCATAAGCGACCGCATCTTCGGCACGATGGCCCTGGCGCTGGAGCACGGCATCGAGCCGAAGAACATGGCGACCGGCGCGCTGGCGGGTATCGCACTGCTGCTGGCGAGTTCCGCTGAACACAGCCTGCCGGACGAACTGACCACACTCCACTGGCGGGACATGAGCGCCGACGACCTGCGTCGGCTTCTCGCGTGGACCTGGCAGGGGCAAACGTCGACGCACATGCAAGCTCTCATCGATCATACGCACCGAGCCCAAGCTCCGCTGGCCGATCTGCTTGAGGGATGACGTTGCCCTGGCGCTCTGCTACAGGCCTGGACCCCGGACATCATGGCACACCTTTCCCGGCGACTGCGAGAGCTTGATCGTTTATACTCTCGATCTATGACGACCGTTGAAAGACAACAGAAGCTCGCCTACCTCTACGCCGCGGTGGCGGTGGTCTTCTGGTCCACGTCCGCTTCGGCCTTCAAGCTCACCCTGCGCCATCTGGGCGTGCTGTCCCTTCTGTTCCTGGCCTCAGTGACGTCAACCGTAGCACTCTTTGCCTATCTGGCCGCAACAGGCAAGCTCAAGCTCTTGAGCACGTTGACCCGGAGAGACTACCTCGTCTCGGCGGGACTCGGATTTCTCAACCCCTTCCTGTATTACGCGGTCCTGTTCAAGGCGTATTCGCTGCTTCCGGCCCAGGAGGCCCAGCCGCTCAACTTCGTCTGGCCGCTCACGCTCGTGCTGCTCTCGGTTCCGCTGCTGGGCCAGCGGATCGGCCTGCGAAGCATCGTTGCGATCCTGATCAGTTTCTCCGGCGTGGTCGTCATTGGAACGCGCGGTGACGTCCTCGGCTTTCGGTTCTCCAACCCCACCGGAACGGCGCTGGCGCTGAGCACGACGATTGTCTGGTCGCTGTTCTGGATCTTCAACACGAAAGACAAGCGAGACGAGACCGTCAGACTGTTCGTCAACTTCGTCTTCGCGTCCGCGTACATCCTGCTGTTGGCCCTGTGCCTCGGCAAGCTTGAGATGCCACCGCTCAAAGGGCTGGCGGGCGCCGTCTACGTCGGCCTGTTCGAGATGGGCATTACCTTTCTGGCCTGGCTCAAAGCTCTCAAAGCCGCCAAAACCACCGCGCACGTGGTGAATCTGATCTACCTCGTCCCGTTCCTTTCCCTGGTCATGATCGCCCTGGTGGTCGGCGAGAAGATCCTGCCCGCCACCCTGACCGGCCTCGTGCTGATCGTAACCGGCATCGTCACGCAGAAGCTCGTCGAGTCGTAGCGCCGGACTTCACGCTGTCACGGTTTCTCCTTGAGCGTCGCGCAGCCGAACACGCCGCCGGCGAGGCTGCCCGCGTGGCCCTCAAAGCGAACGGTGATCTCCGAGCGGCCCCGGACCAGCGATGGCGGGAACTCATAATCCTCGTGAAAGAGCTCGCCGGGAGCATTATTGTCCAGCCTCACGATGGAGATTCTCTTGCCCCCGACCATCACGTCAAACGTGCGTCCCACGTCGCTGCCCCAGTAGGTGCAGCGCAGGATCGTCGGCTCGCCGGGCGCGATGGCGAGGCGATAGCTGAACCAGCCACCGGCAGCGGCGTCGCGCCAGGGCCGGCCCTGATGGACGCCCGTGCGAGAATCGCGGCTCTCCATGCCGTGCGCCTTCTCGGAGTCAGGGTCTCCAATGATCACGGAATCAACGGTACGGGCCAGCAGTTCCTGCCGCTCGCGCTCTCGCGTCAGGTAGCGCTCATGGGCCCGGCTGCCTCTTCGCAGGACCCGCCAATAGACGACGTACCGCTGATCGAACAACCGGTGGTACGGCACGAGGCGAATGGGCTCGTCCAGCGCGACGGTCCGAAAGGCAATGTCGGCCCCGGGAACGCGCTTGAGCCAGTCCGTGACGTTGTCGGAATCGACGGCCATGGGCGGCACCGTCGGGATGGGCTGGGGGAACTTGTACCAGTTCTCCGTAGTGTGCGTATTCTCATCGGTGAGGCCTTCGCCACCCAACTCGCCGGCCAGGACGAGCGGGCCGTACATGAACGCCGTCAGCGTCGGATCATCCGGCATGGGATGCGTGTGCAGGCTCATCGGCATCCGCAGGTCCAGCCGGTCGCCGTCGGCCCAGGTGCGGTCCAGAACCAGATAGCGTGACGAAGTGGGCCGCAGCGTGATCGCCTGTCCGTTGAGCCGGGCGAGGACGCCTTGCGTGGCCCAGTAAGGCCGGCGCACGCAGAGCTCGATGCGCGCCGGCGCAGCGGTCCGCACCGTCAATGCCGTGGTGTCACTGTCAGGGAAGCCCGTCTCCTGCACGATCTCGACGCTTTTTTCCCGCCAGTCCAGACGCGAGGCCATGAACAGGTTTACGAACAGTCGGTCGCCTTTGTGAAAGTAGACGGCCTCGCCGTACCGGGCGTGATTCTCCAGGCCCGTGCCCGTGCAGCACCAGAACGAATCGTTGGGCCGATTGAACATCTTCCACCGGCCCGGAGCCAGCGGAACGAAATACATCATCATGCCCGTGCGGGGGTTCTGCGTGCTCAGGATGCTGTTGACCAACGCCCGCTCGTAGTAGTCGGCATACCGCCCGTCCGGATTCCACGTAAAAAGGTGCCGGGTGAGCTTGAGCATGTTGTAGGTGCAGCAGGTTTCCTGCGTGTGGTCGCTGAGGTGATGGGCCAGCTCGTCGGGTTCGCTGCGCCAGTGTTCGCCGTCGCTGGTGCCGCCGGTGCAGTAGGACCGATGGTTGACGACCTGGTCCCAGAAGAACTCGGTGATGTGCCGGTCGGCCGGATTGCCGGTCAGCTCGTACTGCCGCGCGGTCCCGATCACGTTGGGAATGAAGGAGTTGACGTGCTGACCTTTGAACTGGTCCTGGCGGTTCAGCAGCGGTTCGGTATACGTCTTCTGGTTGAACCGCCGCGCGAGTTGCAGGTAGGCGTCGTTTCCCGTCAGAGCGGCCAGATTGGCGAAGGCCTCGTTCATCCCGCCCTGCTCGGTGCGGTTGAGGATCTGCT
This sequence comes from Sedimentisphaerales bacterium, assembly GCA_016932895.1. The sequence continues at coordinate 12,228 of JAFGCA010000597.1, forward strand.
GCATCTGCTCGTCGCTGAGGCGGGCGAGCCGCGCGCCGTTCCAGGCCGCCATCTTCTCAGCGATTTCCAGTGCCTGCTCGCTACCAAGGAAGCGATGCACGTCCATGAGACCCGCGTAGATCTTGTGCAGGGTGTAGTACGGCGCCCACACGGGTTTGAGCGTCTCGACGCGGTCGATCCAGGTCTCGGGAAAGGCGCTCAGGTAGCCGCTGTCACCCAGTGCGCTTTGGCACTCGGCCAGCGCCGCTACGATTCTCTCGGCCCTGGCTTTGAGCTGTTCGTCTCCGGTAGCGATCGCCATCATCGCACAGGCCGAAAGATAGTGGCCCATGGTGTGGCCGCGCACCTCACAGTCCGGCCGCTCCCACCCACCGAGAGGCTCAGCGTCGCTGGGCAGGCCCGCATTGATACGAAACGTGTGCAGCAGCCGGTCCGCATCAAGGTCGTGCAGATACCGGTGGTCCCGCTCCTGCGCGTCCTTAAAAGGCCCGGGCAGCAGCCGCACCCGGCTCAGATCAAACGGCTCGGCCTCGAGAGCAACGGCCGCTTGCAGTTTCGACGCAGTCGCACACGCCACGACGCAGATCGCCAACAAGAATGAGATGCCTGCCTTTACCATGATATTCGTCCTCGCTCACTACGAAAGCGACTCACGGCCTGCTGCACATGCAGAGTCTCCGCGGGCCGACAGGTGTCGCCCTGCGCTACGCGGTGAGACCCGCGGCCCTTTTGGCCGACTCGACGGTGTTGTAAAGGAGCATGGTAATCGTCATGGGCCCGACGCCGCCGGGGACCGGCGTGATGAACGACGCCTTTTCCTTGACCGCCTCGAAATCGACGTCGCCAACGAGCCGGTACCCCCGCTTGCGGCTGGCGTCCTCGACGCGGTTGACGCCCACGTCGATGACGGCGGCGCCGTCCTTGACCATATCGGCGGTAATCGTGTTGGGCCGGCCGGCTGCGGCGATGACGACGTCCGCCTGCCGGGTATAGGCCGCGACGTCCTTCGTGCGCGTGTGGCAAACCGTGACCGTCGCGTTTCCCGTCGGGCTCTTCTGGATCAGCATGTTC
>JAFGCA010000598.1 GCA_016932895.1 Sedimentisphaerales bacterium
ACATAGTGACGCGAAAACCGTTTCGTGAAATGGCGAAAAAGGCCCAGGATGAGGGCCGCCGACTGGTCGCCCCTCTGGTCGGTTTCCCCGGACTCAATATGACCGGATGCACGGTCAAGCTGGCCCAACAGAACTACGGCGAACACTACAAGGTGGTCAAGCTGCTGGCGGAGACCTTCCAGCCGGACGTGGTCTTTCCCCTGATGGACCTCTCCGTCGAGGCCAACGCCCTGGGCCGCTACACCCTTTTTCCCAAGGAGGAATCCGCCACCGTTCTCAAAGACAGCTTCTCCGTCAACGACCTGCCGGCCGGCGCCCAGATCAATATCTCCTTCGACACGCGCCTGCTGGGCTACATCGAGACGCTCAAGCTCATGAGCATCGGGCTGTCCACGTCCGTGCTGCGGGGCGCCTATGTCACGGGCCCCTATTCGCTGGCGGCCCTGATGATGGGCGCCGACGAAGCCGCCATGGCCACCATGCTGCGTCCCGACGAGCTGACCCAGGTCTGCCAGTTCACCACGGAGAAGATCCAGGAGTACGTGCGGTGGCTGATCGCCGCCGGGGCCCAGGTAATCTGCATCCTGGAGCCGAGCGCCGTGATGCTCGGGCCCGCTCAGTTCGAGCAGTTTTCGTCCACCTACGTCCGCCACATCAACGATAGCTGCAAGTATACGGGCGTGGCGACCGTATATCACACGTGCGGCAACACGATGCACCTGGTGGGCAAAATGGTGGAGTCGGGCGTGGACGCCGTGAGTCTCGATTCCCCGGAGGCGGGCGTCGATCTGCCCGCCGTGGCCGAGAAACTGCCGCCCGAGGTGATGCTCATTGGCAACATCAACCCCACCGGCACGATTCTGCGGCAGCGGCCGGGCGACGTCGAGGCCGAAGTGACCGAGCTGTTGCGAAGCATGGAGCCTTTTGGCAATTTCGTTTTGAGCACGGGCTGCGATCTGCCGCAGGAGACGCCGCTGGAGAACATCCACGCGTTCATGCGGGCCGGCCGCCGCTACCGACGCCCGAACAGACAGTGACAAAATGCTGGGTCCAGGGAGGTGCACGAAGCCATGAAGAGATTGCGGGAGTTTTTCAAATCGACCCTCGTCGGCGGTCTGCTCGTGCTGCTGCCGTTGACGATCTTCGTCTACGCCCTGGTCTGGGTCTTCAACCTCGTCCACAAGGCGATCAGTCCCCTGACCAAGATCATCCTGGAGAAATCCACGCTCCAGATCATTGTCGCCGACGTCGTAGCCATCGGACTGCTCGTGCTGGTCTGCTTCCTGGTGGGCATGTTCGTGCGGACGCGCTTCGGCCGCTGGATGTACGCCCTGATCGAATCGCGACTGCTGCGCAAGACGCCCGGCTACTCGATGATCAAGGAGACGGTCTCGCAGTTCCTCGACAAGGACAAGCAGTCGCCCTTCTCGTCGGTCGCGCTGGCGCGAATCTTCGAGAGCGACACGCTGGTGTCCGTCTTCGTCACCGACAAGCACGCCGACGGCAGCTACACCGTCTTCATGCCGACCGGACCCAACCCGACCTCGGGCAACATCTATCATCTCGCCGCCGCGAACGTCTTTCCCGTGGACGTCCCGGTCGAGGACGCCATGCGATCCATCATCAGTTGCGGCGCCGGCTCTTCCACCCTGATCAGCAAGCTCGCCGAGACCCGCGCCGCTGCGGGTCAAGACCAGGCGCCGGACGAGAAACGCTGAGTCCCGGGCCCGCGGACGGGCGATGGGGCGAGAAAGTGAGGATGTGCCATGATCCACGTAGGAGAGACGAAAGGCCCGATTGAAAGCGTCGTCGCCCGCCTGGAGAAAGCCTCGGTCGAGAACGGGTTCGGCGTCCTGGGGATCCACGACCTCAAGGAGAAGATGGCCGCCAAAGGCGTGGACTTCGCCTGCGAGTGCCGCGTGATGGAAGTCTGCAATCCGCACAAGGCCAAGGAGGTGCTCGAAGAGAACATGTCCATCTCCACCGCCCTGCCCTGCCGCATCTCCATCTACCCGGAAGGCGACAGGGTGAAGGTCGCGACGATCCGCCCGACGATGCTGCTGAACCTCTTCGACAGCCCCGAGCTCCAGATCGTCGCCCGCGAAGTCGAGGACACGCTGGTCCGCATCATCGACACCGCCTGCGCATAGCCGCGGGGCCTTCCCGTGCGGGCCTCGGAGACGCCCGACCCGGATCAAGGCGTTTCTTAACGCATCGGTCGGGCAAATGCTGTGCAAGAAGAACCGCCGGGCCCTATAATCCGTAGGGCAGTAATGCTTGATACCTCCAATTATATGACAAGTGTTTTGCAAAATGGAGATTAGGCTTATATTCTTCAAGGAAATCGTTGGTGTGATTTCCTTGAAGACGGGGCTTATATCCCTATACGAAAAGCACTTACGTTCTCGGGAGGAAAAATCAAGAAGGAGATTTTTCCTCCCTAAAGTAAGCCTAATCTCCATTTTGCAAAAGTTCAGTATATGAAATACCAACGCGTTTCAACGCGGAACCAGCCGAAACCAATGGAAAGGTCCAGAAGAAGCCATGCGCGCGAATAGAGCCAAATCGCTTCTGTCGATTATCGCCACGGCCACGTCGGGGGTTCTGATATTGATCTACTGGCTCGCCCCGGCCGAACCGGGCAGCCATCGCCTGCATATACTCCTGATCGACTGTATCCCGGACGCCGTGATCGTCTTGATCGCCATTCCCATCGTCTACTGGCTGTTCTACCGACGAGGTCTGACGAACATGGGCGATTGTCCGCTGTTCTCCGAAGACGGCGACGCGAAGATGCCGGTTCCGCCGGTCCATCAGTGCGACAAACCCGCCCGGGCGATTCGTCAGAAAACCCCGGCAGCCGCTGACAAGAGACAAGATGAACCCGTCACGCAACAGGACGTGCTGCTCGTCGTGGATGCCGAGGGCGGCCTTGCCGGGAGCGCGAGGACACTGTCGGGCTTGAATGCCGCGATCCGTACGGCCGAGGCGAGGGACATGCCCGTGCTGTTTGCGTGCGAGCGGTGTGCGGGAAAACAAGAGGACGACGCCCGCGCTGGCCACACCGACACGGCTCCGCCTGCTGCCGAATTCCCGTGTGGCCTCTACCGGCCCGCCGGCAGCACCGTATTTGCCCTCGATGCGGACCCGGATGCCCCGGGCGGAGCCGTGGCGAATCCCGCCCTCGAGATGGTCCTCTCGCACCGGAGGATCCGTACCGTGTACGTCGCCGCGATCGCGCCGGCCCACGTCGTGCAGGCAACGTGCCGGGGCATCCTTCAGCGACGCAAGAAAGCCGTCCTGCTCGAAGCCGCCACCGCCGGCGTCGAACAGGCGGACACCGCATGGCACCAGCTCGCCCCCGAAGGTCTCGCCAGAATCGACCGGCTCCCCCCAGCCGGTCAGGAGCCGACCGCCCCCTGACGTGCTCCAAACCCGCCCTGCCCGAATATCCACCGTCAACCCCGAAACAAAAAGCCTGCCCCCTCGGTCTCCCTTGTGGTATCATTAACCGTGCAGAGTGCAGGAATACCGATTATGATGTTACCCGGCAAAACCGGGACCGGATCGGCTGGGAAGTTCCGGTGACTCACTGAAAACCATAAGATCGAATAGAAAGAGAAGGCCCCTATGAGTACAGACAATAGTACGACACTCACGCGGCGTCGATTCCTGAGACGCGGGGCGATGGCGGCAGGTGCGGTGGCGCTGCCCTGGTACGTCCCGGCCTCTGCACTGGGACGCGGCGGCGCCGTGGCGCCGAGCGACCGCATCGTGATGGGCGGAATCGGCATCGGCGGCCGCGGTTCGTATGACCTGGGGTACATGTTGAACCAGCCGGATGTGCAGTGGGTCGCCATCTGTGATGTCCTCAGAAGCAAACGGCAAGCGGCCAAGGGCGTAGTGGACCGCAAATACGGCAACAAGGATTGTGTCGTGTATGGCGATATGCGCGAGCTTCTTGCCGAGCGCACGGACGTGGATGCCGTGCTGATCGCCACCGGCGACCGCTGGCACGCCCTGGCCTCGATCCTGGCGATGCGGGCGGGCAAGGACGTCTATTGTGAAAAGCCGGCCTGCCTCACGATGGCGCAGGGCCGCGCGGTCGTCGAAACCGCCCGCCGGTATCGCCGAGTCTATCAGACCGGCGCCCAGCGGCTCAGCGAGCCGAACCATGTGTTCGCCATCGAGATGGCCCGCTCCGGCCGCCTCGGCCCGATTCATACCGTCTACGCCGACTGTCGTTGGCGCGACGGGTTGCGTCACGACTGGCTGCCGGCCGAACCCGAGCCGCCCCGGGACGAGCTGGACTGGGACATCTGGCTCGGCCCATGTCCCTGGCGACCGTACAACCCCGGCTACGTCAATGGCGGCGGGTGGTATCACTTCTATGATTTCGCTACGGATGTCGCGATGTGGGGCGCCCACACGGTGGCCCAGGCCCTGGCCGGACTCGACATGACGGACGTCTCCTTCATCGAGTTCGAGTATGACCGCCCCGATGCCACCATGGTGACGCGTCTGTCCAACGGGATAAAACTGGTTCTCTTCCGGGTCACCGGCTCGGTTTGGGAGCCGTGCGAATACTGGCACGGCGCCTGTGGCGAGCGGTTCGACGGTCCGCAAGGTTGGGCCGGAGCGGCCGACGGCTATTCGGCGCCCGATGTCTCGTCGCCGGCGCTGATGCGCGAATACAAGAAGGTCCTGGCGGACTACACGGCCCGCACCCAACGGTCCCTGGACCACGTGCGGGATTTCTTCGACTGCATCCGCTCGCGCCGCCCCGCCGTGGCGAGCCCCGAGGTCATGTATCGATCCATGTGCATCTGCCTGGCGGCCGACATCTGCGAGAAATTGCAGCGAAACCTGAAGTTCGATCTCGGCAAGGCTGAGTTCGTCGGCGACGCCGAAGCCAACCGCATGCGCTCCCGCGCCATGCGCGTGCCCTACACAATCTAATTGGACAACCGGAACAGTCGCCTATCATGGTGCAATGTATGACCATCAATAGGCGACTGTCCCTCTCCGTGAGATCATCTGGATCAACCGGCGACTACCAGCCCTTGAGATGCCGCAGGTGGACCGGCAGGATCGTCGCACGGCGCCGGGCGGGGCCCTGGAAGGAGAAGAGGCGTCGCGCGTAGCGGAACTCCTCGGGGAAAGCGCCCTGCTCGTACATGAACAGTCCCGTGCGATACCCCTCGCCGGCCGCAAAGGCCTTCTCCATCGGGACAAGCCACCGATCCACGTAGTACGTCCAACCGGCGGTCGGAGCCTGCGCGATCAGCCAGCGCGCCACCGCCAGCGCCCCTGCGTAGTCCTCGCGGTTCGAGTTAAGCACGATGATCAAATCGTGGGCGCGGACGTAGTCCTTCCACGTCGGCACGTATCCCTCGTTGACGCGAGCTTTGAGCTGCTCGAACTGCTGCGCACGCAGGTCGGCCACCAGGCCGGGATAGACGGGATTCTTGACCCGCGCCTCCTCGTCCTCGTTGCAGGTGGCAGTCACCTCGGCGGTCATGATGGATTCGACGTACTGGTCCGTCACCGCCGGATCGTCGGGCGCCAGCTCGTGCGCCATCTTCGTTACGAGGCGCGCGGCGTAGCCGTACGGATAGGCGCTGTCGGACGTGCACCCGCGCAGTTCCCAGAACCGCTCGCGCATCGCGATCCCCAGGGCGACCAGTTCCTCGACGGTCATCTGCTCGACGCCCAGTTGAGCTTGAAGCTGCTCTGCGAGTTGGCTCTCGACGTCCTCGTAGCGGGGCCAGTCGGCCATAAAGACATCCTGGGCCTGCCAGATTTCCTCGTGGGTGCCCAGCCGCAATTCGGCCTGTTCAGCGGTCGGGTCGACGCCGAGCAGCGTCACACCGCTGACGTCGGGCAAGGTAAGATGGTCGAAGTCGCTGAGATAGGGTTCGGCCTGCGTGTTGGCGGCAAACGCCTCGGCCGCGTCGGTCTTGGGCGCCGAGTCCGTGTAGTACTCCATCGGCTCCTCGGGTTCAAAGCCGGCCGGGATCTCCGGCTCAAACAGGCTCGCCGCCAGAGGCGCGCCCCACTGGAACTGGTCGATGATCGTCGTGTGCCGCGTGGGCGAGCCTTCCGGCACGGCGCTGATCTCCACCCAGACCGGCAACTCCGTCTCGGCGTCGATCCACACCCGCATGGCGAAGTCATCCATGGGCGGCGCCGGACCATCGGAGAGCACCGCCGGGTCGCGCAGTTCAATACCCTGCACGGGCCTGCCGTCGATCACGTCCTCGCCCAGTTCCTTGTAGTCTCCTTCGAGGATGCTCGCGAGGATCTGCCTGGGGTCCTTGAGCGGGTTCTCATGGAATTCGCGAATCTGCTCTTCCGTGAGCGGCCGCCGCTTGTAGGTTTCGAGCGGATAGCAGATCGCCACGAATTCCTCCTTCTGCAGCAGCGTGTAGATCCGCGTGAACAGTTCGCCATCGTCCTTGTAGTTCTCGTACAGGACTCCATAGGTCTCGGAGTAATAGCGTTTGGAGCCGCCCTCGGTGGCGAACTCGAAGCCGTCGGGCCGCGGGCCGGTGGTCTTGACCTCGCGGGTGCGAAAGACGTATGTCTCGAAGCCGGCGACTTTCTCCAACACGCTGGCCCAGGTTGTGTTCGTCGTACGGTCGAACAAGCTGACGCCGAGAAGTGTCGCGACAACCACCGCGGCGGCAATCGATAGTTTTATAAGTGGGTTCTTCATGATCGTTCTCCAAGTCATCGGCCGACACTCGGCCGGAGGATTCTGTGTCGATTCCTTCAGACGTCCCAGCGTGCTGTCCAGCATCCGCTCGTCAACACGCGGATCGATATCCATATCCAGTTCGCGAACCAGGTTCTCGATGCGGCGTTCACGCTTCATCGTGGCACTCTCCATTGAGCAGACCCCTGAGCTTGTCGATGCCGTAGCGGTACCGGCTCATCACGGTGTTGGCCGAGAGCCCGCGCGTTCGCGCCACGGCGCGCAGGGACAGACCACCGTACATGTGCAGCATCAGGGTCTCTCGTTGCTCGTAGGGCAACTGATCCAGCGCCTCGGCCAGACGCCGGAGTTGCTCGTTACACATCAGACGCTCGACCGGTCCCGGCGTGACATGCCGGTCGCTCGACCGAGCCGCCGGCGGCGCGACCGCAGGACGTTTGGCCTTGTTGTGATTGCGGGCGCGATTGGCCACGCACGTCATCAGGTACGCCCGCAGGCTGCCCGTCAGTCGAAACGTCCGAACGCCCTCGGCGAAAGCGACGAAGACGTCGTGAACGATGTCCTCGGCCGCCGCCTTGTCGTTGAGCAGAGACATCGCCAGGACGAGCAGATACTTGCGGTATTTCCGATAGATCCGCGCCATCGCCTCGACGCCGCCGCGTCGGCACCGCAATACCAGCAACCGGTCTTCCATGGGCCCACAATCCAGTCGGTAAAAGACGTCTTTCACCAATATAACAACTAAGCGCGGGCTGTGCGTCTACTCGAATTGACGGAAAAGCCGAACCACGCGGGTCGAGGCCCCACCCTGCGAATCAGGGGATAATGGGAGAACCAGAGGAGCAGGCTTTTGTTCTCCCTCACCAGAGAGTTGCTGGAATTTCGCCGCGCATTTGGTATCATGCGGCTTCGAGTGTGCTCAATGGCCTCAGTGAAGTGTACGTGGAAGACCCCAGACCGTAGAACCAAGGGTATCAGGAGAATGAGATGGGAAATGCCGATTCTCAAGACGCACGCGGGGACACCAGAAAAACGAAGGCGACTGACGCGGGGTTGCTGGGACGCTCATGTGAAGCGCTGTGGGGAATCTGCAGCGGCATCATGGCGGACCAGGAACTGAGCGATGAGGAAATCAGGTTTCTCGATCAATGGCTCCGCGACAACAGGGAGATCGCCGCGACGTGGCCGGGCGATGTGGTCTATGCGCGCGTGCAGGACGTCTTGGCGGACGGCGTGATCACCGAGGACGAAAGGAAGCATCTGAAAGAGACCTTGACGGGCCTGATCGACGGCACCCTGCGGGACACACCGGCGCGCCCCGAGACACCGGCCGCAGCGCCCGCCGAAGAGACGGACGCCATCGAAATCCCCGGGCGATCGTTTTGTTTCACCGGCACGTTCCTCTTCGGAACCCAGGCCGCCTGCGAGCGGGCCGTCAGCCGACGCGGCGGAAAACCCCTGCCCGAAGTGCAACCGGAGCTGGACTATCTCGTCGTGGGGGCCATGGCCAGTGAGGCTTGGGCCGACATGGACTTCGCCCGCAACGTCCAACAGGCGATGGACTACCAGAAGGAAGGCTCTGACATTGTCATCATCGGCGAAGAGATCTGGACCAGACACCTGCGGCCCGACGCCGGGTAACCACGCCGGCCCGACAGACGACCACGACACCCAACGGCAAACAGGGGGAGCAGTCCCCTGGTACGGGACAGTGTCTCGACCCCTGAGGGCAGAATCCCCGTTCTTCATTCCTCCTGCGACAGGTACTTCTTTATCGGGTAAGGTGGCAGAGGAATGAGATCATCAACGGCAAATCCGTATACACCGTAATCGTTCAGCGTGGCGGTGGCCCCCCCGATCATGGCGCCCGGTACAGGAAGATAAATGGGACCATCCCAACGGGCAAATTCTGTCCATGCGGCGACGTAGAGCGCGAAGGCGTACCCCGAGCGGGACTCCTCGATTTCCCTGGCTTTCTCTTCAGGTGACTTCGCCCGACGATGGGCCGCGGCAGCCACCCGCGGGACCCTGACTCGCATTTCGCTCGCACTCGCGGTGAAACTTGCCATCATGTAATCGAGGCGATAACCGGGAATGACCCTTTTATAGTACGGTATCCACCTGTTGTCCTTGAGACGGTGATATGATCGGAGCCATTTGGCCTCGTACTCTGCGCCGAGGGGCTTGAGATCAGCATATGCCAGGGCACCATCTATCTCCGTTCGAATGGCGCCGCCAAACGCTCTGACCTGTTCGTCGATGGCAGCCCTCTCGACGTCATCGGGCAGGCTGCGCGTCAATGCGTTCCACAGACACCAGCGCATCGTCCAGCCGAAAACCTTGAGGTCCTCAAT
>JAFGCA010000063.1 GCA_016932895.1 Sedimentisphaerales bacterium
CAAGAAGAACCGGGCCGATTTTTGCCCAGCTCAATCGGCAATCAGCCCGGATACACAATCACGCAAAAATGGCCAAAGCCCAGCCACTGCTCTTGAGCAGTGCGGGCGGTGAAATCAGAGCCGCGCACGTCGGTAAGCGGTTGGAAACGACCGGCCCGGGTGGCCCGAAACCGGTTTTCGGACCGTCGAGCATGGCAAAATGGGCATTTTGGACAAGTTGAGCGGCCGTATGAGCCTTGCAAAAACCGTCTTCAAGCTGAGATCGACGCCCGCGCCCAGCTTGACGGCGGCGCTCGACGCCAAGCCTGAGGTCAGCCCCGCACCTAACCGATACGCGACCCCCGTATCAGTGATACGCGGTGCCTGCATCAGTGATACGCGGACCGTATCCCAGCTTGGCGACAGCCCGGCCACCCAGGCCACGCCCTGCTGGGTGAGCACGAACGGCGAAAAACGGGCGGCGGCGCGTGACGGTGGATGCGCAGCACCGCGTGCATCGAGGGCATTGAATGTCAAAAACCCGTAAGCAGCCGTTACCGGTGGATTCAACACCTGCACCGACGAAGTCTGGCTCTCCAGCGTCGTCCCTTGTGTTCATCAGCCACGATTCACGCGACGCTGCGCTCGCCGAGGCATTCAGCAAGCTCTTGAGCAGCGTGAGCTGCGGCGTGCTCAAGTCGTTTCGGTCGTCGGATCACCGGACCACGCAGGGGATTGAGTACGGCGTTGAGTGGTACCCTGCAATAATAGACAAATTGGCACAAGCCGGTGACGTCGTCGCCCTGCTGACTCAACGGAGCCTGGAGCGCCCTTGGATACTGTTTGAGTGCGGCATCGCCCGGGGAAAGCTGGACGAAATGGGGCGTCAGGAAACAAAGATCAAGGGTTTGGCGCTGGGCATGCCGTTATCTCGCGTGGTTGGTCCATTCGCACAGTTTCAAAACTGCCCATTTGAGATTCCAGCAATCACGAAGATGGTCATGGAGTTGGTCAGTCAAATCCCAAACTCTGAGCCTGATCGGGAAGCGATCGAAATGCAGGTAAAGGCATTCTCCGAAAAGGCGACCGAGCTCCTGAGCGGCCTTGATACGGGACCGACCGAGGATGAGCAAACCCCCGTTGACGCCACGTCCGTTGCCAAGTTGTTCGAAGAAGTCAAGGTGATGTTCCAGGATTTGCCGTCTCGTATGGAGAGGAAGATCTCTGACGCGGTCAGACCATCTGGACGGAGAAGAGGGCGTCGTTTCCATCCGATGATGTTCGAAGAGATGATGCATCTAGGCGGGGAAGCTGAGGACCCTGTTGGAATCCTCATTGCAGCGAGCATGGTGCGCGACGAGCTACCCTGGTTTTACGAAATCGCTTTGGAGACGTACCGGGCTCTCAAGTCTGGGAACGACCAAGATGCAGAAAGTCAAATCAAACGCCTGCGTCGGCTTCCGGAGATGCTCATGCGTGGTCCATTCATGGAAGAATTGGGGGGCGAGGAAATGCACATGTTCATGATGGAAATGCCGCACATGATTGACCACATGGCCCATCGCTATCTAGAAACGAAGAAGGCCGCTCGCGGACGCAAGAGCCCAAAGACCGACAGCAAGAGTTAGACACCTAACGGTCGGCCGGTGGCACACGGGGCGGCGTCGGTTACGATCGGCGGGATGTCCTCCGGTCCCGCACAGCCCGGTCCGCGGCCGACGCCCGGCGATGAGCCGTTGATGCTGCGCGTCCGCGCCGGCGACCTGGCCGCTTTCGAGCAACTCGTCCTGCGCTACCAGGCCGAGGCCTGGCGTGTCGCCTACCGCTTCACGGGGGATGCCGCCCAAGCTGAAGACCTGGCCCAGGACGCCTTCCTGAGGATCGACGATGCCCGGCTGGACACTCTGTTCCTCACCCTGCCAGTGTCATGGCGGGGCACGATCGCCCAGTACGTTGGCAGGCTGCACCGCTTGCATGATCGCAAGCGCGAGGTGCGCGTGTACGACTACGCCGATCTCCATGTGCCCATGCTGGCCAGGATGTTCGACCGGCGCTGCCGAGGGTATGAATCTGTTGGGTACACGATATCCCTTCCCGCAAGTGCCGTACCAGGTTGGCCTACCGATGTGCCGCTCCCTATCGATCCCGTATGGAAGAATGACTACGCAGCCAGTGTCCGGCGACTCGCACGTGACGGTGTTGACAAGCCACTGGCGAACCTGTTCGTTCATGCGGCACGACCCGTGTTGCCCGACGCGGAAGGTGCGAACCGTGCGCGAAGCGCATCGGAAGCGTTCCTTTACCGCCGTCTGGAGACGTTGCCCGAGGCGGCCGGCCGGTTTCGCCTTAACGCCGAGCTTCCCATCTCCTTTGATGGATGGGGACGAATGGAAGTCGATCTGCTGTGCGAGGATCTGAGCATCGCGATCGAGCTTGACGGCGGCCAACATCTGGACGACGCTGAGGCCTACCGCCGAGATCGGCGAAAGGACCTTCTCTTGCAGCAGAACGGCTATCTCGTGCTCCGGTTCCTAGCCGAGGATGTGGGTAAACAGCTCGACGCGGTTCTGGATGCAATTCTGCGGGCGATGGTGCACCGGCGGCGTACCTGATGACCACAGTGTGCTGATCAGTGAACGGTCGGGCAGAGCAGGGCAAGGAGAAAGCGGATGCCTGGAAGGCGCAAGACAACGAGCCGTCCGTCGATGAGCAAGAGGCGGCTTGCCACGCTCGTCGAGGAAGCGACCGTGGACTGCTACAACGAATCGGAAGCGGTTTGTGGCTTCTACACGATGATCGACGAACACCTGGAAGTCCCCTTTACTACCGTTGTCCTGGGCGTTGATGTCGAAGTAGTGCGTGTCGAGTTGACGCGGCGGGAGGAGATCGTTGCCGTCTGCGTGCGCGGCAAGCAGCACCAGCGGATTCCGGTTTGCGATCTTCCCCTGCCGTCGCCACAGCCGGCGGGGGCGGAGTGGATTGAAGCGTATAGCCGTTGGGCTGCCGGCGCGTGAAAGAGGAGGATCGTGAGCGAGTATCAGTATTACGGGTTCCAAGCGATTGACCGGCCGCTGTCCGAGGACGACATGCGCTGGCTGCGCTCGCTGTCCACGCGCGCCCAGATCACGACAACGAGCTTTACCAATGTCTACCACTGGGGTCATTTCCGTGGAGACCCGGTGAAGCTCATGGAGCGGTGCTTTGATGCGTTCGTCTACGTCACGAACTGGGGCTATCGCCGGTTCATGGTCCGCCTGCCG
>JAFGCA010000064.1 GCA_016932895.1 Sedimentisphaerales bacterium
AGCACTTACGTTCTCGGGAGGAAAAATCACGAAGGAGATTTTTCCTCCCTAAAGTAAGCCTAATCTCCATTTTGCAAAAGTTCAGTTCTAAATAGGAGACGCGATGGACGTTGATTTTGCGAAGCTTGGATTCGACACGAACTTCGGTGTTCTCGATTGGTGTATCGTCGTGGGGTACCTGATTGCCATCGTCAGTATCGGCGTGTACATCCGCAAGTACATCGCCAGCGCCACCGACTTCATGGTGGCCGGGCGCGGGCTGAAGACCTTCCTGGCCATCGCCACCATGATCGGAACGGAATTGGGCCTGGTGACGGTCATGTACTCGTCGCAGAAAGGGTTCACCGGCGGATTCGCAGCCTTTCACATCGCCTTCGCCGCCGCCCTTGTCACGCTCTTCGTAGGCCTATCGGGGTTCATCGTGGTGCCGTTACGTCGCATGCAAGTCATGACCATCCCGGAGTTCTACGAGAAGCGCTTCGGTCGCGACGTCCGCATCCTCGGCGGTATCATCCTGGCCCTCTCCGGTATCCTCAACATGGGTATGTTCCTCAAGGCCGGCTCGTTGTTTGTCACCGGCGTGACCGGCATGGCCTCTGAGACCCATCTCAAGATCGTCATGACCGTGCTGCTCTGCCTGGTCCTATTGTACACCACGCTCGGTGGCATGGTTTCGGTGGCGATCCTCGACTACATCCAGTTCGTCGTGCTGTCATTCAGTCTGATCTTTGCCAGTGTCATGTCGATCCGGTTCTTGGGCTGGAGTACGATCATTGACACGGTCACGCGGGAAATGGGGCCCAGCGGTTTCAATCCGTTTGATGAGGCGGGCTTTGGCTGGTCGTACGTGTTGTGGATGTTCTTCATGGGACTGGTCAGTTGCGCCGTCTGGCAGACGGCCGTGATCCGAGCCTGCTCGGCCAAGAGCACGGGAATCGTCCGGAGAATCTATACGCTTTCGTCCGTCGGTTTCCTGATTCGGTTTCTGATCCCGTATTTCTTCGGCATCTGCGCCCTGGTGTTCATCGCCAACAATACCGACCTGAAAGAAGTGTTCCTCTCGCCGGAAGGCAAGGCCGACTCGACTCTCACTCTGACCGCCATGCCGTTCTATCTGAGCCAGATTCTCCCGGCCGGCTTCCTCGGCATCATCTCCGCCGGGATGTTGGCGGCCTTTATGTCGACGCACGACAGCTACCTGCTGTGCTGGAGTTCCGTACTGACCCAGGACGTCGTGGCGCCTTGGTTTAAGAAAGATTTGTCCTCGAAGACGCGGCTGCTCCTGACGCGCATTTTCATCGTGGCCATCGGCCTCTTCATTCTCGTCTAGGGCCTGTGGTATCCGCTGAGGCAGGACCTGTGGGACTATATGGCGATCTCCGGCGCCATTTACTCCATTGGAGGTTTTGCCTTGCTGGCGTTCGGGCTGTATTGGAAACGTGCCAGCCGCGTGGGAGCTTACCTGGCTTTGCTGTGCGGCTTCCTGGCCATTCTGGGCCTGTCGGCGATGCAGCGGTTGTGTGCGCCCGTGCTCAATCCGATCAAGGCATGGTTTAAGATTGAGGGTGATATTTCCAGCGCCGTCATCGGTCTCTTTGTCCTCTGTCTGGCCATCGTGCTGATGATCGTCGGTTCGTTATTGTTCCCGGATAAGAAGCAGTCTGCTTATCACACTGAGCGTGAGGATGCATAATATGGATTGGGTAAAGTTCTGGTCGTTCTTCTTCTTCCTGAGCCTGACACTCTTTGCCGCTCTGGCGGTCGTGGTGACGATAGGCGGCTTCTTCAATATCCGCTCGCTGTTCAAGAGTCTCAAGGAGCAAGCGGCCGCGTCGGAAGAAAGTAAGCCGTCGCAAGGATGATGACGCGCCGCGAGAGGTTGATGGCTACCCTGCGGGGCGAGGGCGTCGACCGGCCCGCCGTCAATTTCTATGAGATCGGTGGCTTCGACATCGACGCCGACGACCCGGACGAGTTCAACGTCTACCACGATCCTTCGTGGCGGCCCCTCTTGCAGTTGGCCGAGGAACACAGCGACCTGATCCGGATGCGCAGCCCCGTGCGATCCCGGTCGTACGATCCGAAGGAGCCGTCACAGCAGCGGGACGCGGCCGATCGGCTCGAGGATGTCCGGCAAGTGCAGGAATACGTCGAAAACGGGTGTCGCTGCACGCGCGTGACATTGCGCGTGGGCGGTCGCACGCTGACGTCCGCCACCCGGCGCAGTCCCGATCTCGATACGATCTGGACCACGGAGCACCTGCTAAAAGACGCGGACGATCTGAAGGCGTACCTGGAGCTGCCCGATGAATTCCTGGTCGAGACGGTTGACGTCACGCCGCTCGTCGAAGAGGACCGCCGGCTCGGCGACCGGGGAATCGTCATGGTGGATACGGAGGACCCCATCTGCGCGGCGGCGTACCTCTTTGCCATGGAGGATTTCCTCGTCGTGGCCCTGACGGAACAGAAGCTGATGCATCGCCTGCTTGAGAAGCTCGCGGGCCCCATCTACAGACGTACGGAAGAGACGGCCCGCGCCTTTCCGGGCCACCTCTGGCGCATCTACGGCCCCGAGTACGCGACCGAGCCGTATCTGCCCCCGCACCTGTTTGCCGACTACGTAGTGCGGTACACGCAGCCCATGGTCCGGATGATCCGGCAGCACGGCGGTTTCGCGCGCATCCACTGTCACGGGCGCATCCGCGCCGTCCTGGATTCTGTCGTCGGGATGGGCGCCGACGCCATCGATCCCGTCGAGCCGCCCCCGCATGGGGACGTCGAGCTCGCCGACGTGCGCCGTGATTATGGCAAAGACCTGGTTCTCTTCGGCAACATCGAGATTTGTGACATCGAAGCGATGGCCCCGGACCCCTTCGAACGGGTGGCGGCAAAGGCCCTCGCCGACGGAACGCAGGGACCGGGCCGAGGTTTCGTTCTCATGCCCTCCTCGGCTCCCATGGGCCGGAACATCTCGCCCAGGGTGATGGCGAATTACGAGACCCTGGTCCGGTTGGCCACCGGCGTCAAGCCCTGATACGTTGTGATGCACGGTTACCGGGTCTGCGATCGCGCTGCACCCGGTATGTCCGAAAGTGGCTTCGCGTCAAAGACAAGCACCTCGAACGGTTCCAGCTCGAACGTGTGTTTCCCTCCGGCCGCCAGGATCGTGATTTGCCTGGCATCGTCCGTCTTCCAGGGACTTCTCAGCACGTAGATGCGAGCGGCGCCCGGAGGCAGCTCGAACGCCTGCCCGATGTCGAGGGCAATCGCGCCCGGCGTGTCCTTGGGATTGCGCAGCGCCAGGGTCGCCTTGCGGGCCGACCACGACGCCCAGCCGTAGACTTCGCCTTTCGCCGGATCGCCGCCGACCCAGTGCGTGTCCACGAGCACGTCCGCACGGTCGCGCGACCACCGCGCCGCCTCGGCCAGGGCGTCCCAGGCCTCCGCATCCAGCAGCGAGGGTGTGATGTAAAGCTCCTGGCAGTTCGTGCCGCTGGCGAAGAACGCTCGGATGTCCGCCACGAGGCCGTCGCGCTCCTTCGGCAGTCCGTGGTTGGCGAACATGACGCCTTGTGTCATCAGGGAGTTGATCGGGTACAGGGGCGCGCGTTGCACCACGTTGTGGTAGGTCTGGTTGTCCCGGTAGGTAACCTGCTGCTGGCGCTTGGAGCCCCAGCCGCTGGTGCTCCAGTCGGAGCCCGAGCGCCAGTTCGAGTCTCCGTGCCAGAGCCAGTAGGGGGACGGCCACGTTCCGGTCGTGACATTGATGAACAGGTCCGCTCTGGCCTCGCGCAGCTCGCCAATCAAACGCAAGAGGGCTTCCACGTCGCCGGCGAACTCGGCCGGCACACCGCTTGGCACGCCGCCCGAGCCGATCCCGTCGAACTTGAAGTAGTTCAGGTCATAGTCCCGGACCATGCCCACGCAGACGTCGCGAAATCGCTGGTAGTATCGCGGGCCGGCCAGCGAGAAGCCGGTTTTGTTCGTCTCGAAACCCTGCTCCCGGCCGTACTTCATTCTCTCTTGCTTGGCTTGCCCGTACCCTCCCCACGGGGACAGCCAAGCTCCCAACGACGAATCGTATCGTTCGGCTGCCCGCTGCAGGGAAGTGAATCCGTTGGGGAAGCCTTCGTGGAACCGCCAGAGCGACGCGGGATTATCCCAGCCATCGTCCGGGACGAACGAGTCCATGACCACGTTGCGCCTCTCGATCAGCTCCTTGCCGAACAGCTCGATCACTTCCCGGGCCGCCGGCTCCAGGATCTTCTCGGCTCCGTAGCCGATGTCGTACCAACTGTTGTAATGCAGGAACGGCCTATACGGCTGCACCCGTTCGCGCTCCACATAGTACAGGAAGCCTCGCCGGTGTTGCCCGTCGGGAACGACACCAATCACGGACCTGTAGGTTTCCGTCTCACGCGTTTTCAGGGCGTGGCTCCGGGGCAGGCTGCACCGCACGAGATTCTCGGCTTCGGCGATTTGGATCTTTGACAGGGGATGTTCGAACGCGAAGAACAGGTTGTTGGCCATCACGGGCGAGCCGTCCACCGTGCCGGCCGGTTGGGCCAGCGGCGTCGCTACTTCGACCAGAATGATCTCCTGCAGATCGACGGGTGTTTCCCCGGCCGTAAGCACGATCTGCTGTTGCGCGTAATTCGAGCCGTCGCGCAGCAGGACGCTCCAGTCGACCGCGAGATCCTCATCGGGCGCTGCCAATTGCATCCGGATTCGCCTGCCACCGGAGCGTTCGCCGAGGCGCAGCGATTCCCGAGCCGCTGTTATCTCTTCGATCTGCGGTTCCCGGACCACCTGGAAGTCGGAGGCCTTCAGTGTCCGTCCGCTGGCCAGGATAAGCTGAAAACACTCGGACTGTCGCAGGTCCAGGGCGTCGTGGGAAAGCTCATCCGTCACCGACTCAGGTCGAAGACGACCTCCGTCGACAGTCCATTTGCATGCGATCGCATCGTTGCTCAAGATTAGTTCAGCGTTTTGTATCGCGGCTTTCGCGCGTCCCGGCGGCGGACCGGGGAATGCAAGCTCCGCGCCGGCCCGTTGACCGCCGGCCCCAAGCAGGGAAAAGGCGATTCCGACATAAAGCCAACGGTACGTGAGGACTTTCGCCACCATGGTTGTCCCTTTCACATCGTGCGGGTATCAAGCTACTGCCGGCCGACGAGCCCCACCGCAACGGCCTACGCCGTCTCGGCAGAAAGGCTCTCAAACACCCGTTGAACGATTGCGTTCATGGCCTCTTCCCGTTCGATCATGCACTGGACCAGTTTCATCTGCGTGCGACAGCGATCCAGATTGTGTCCTTCACGGTGCACCTTGTAGTAGGTATCGCCCGCGAGGTAATCCGTCAAGAACCGGATGAACTGCTCGTAGGTAATGAGCTTGCCGGCGAAGACGAGGTGCTGTTTCTCGGCAGGGGTGAGAAAGCCGGTTGTCTCCCGGGCGAAGCCGCGAACCAGGGCCTCAAACAGGGACAGGTCGATAGTTACCTTCGACAGATCGCGCTCATCCTCTGCGGCCGAGCACACCGCCGTGCGGACCAGGTCTCCGAAGTCGTGGAGGGAGAAGCCCGGCATGACGGTGTCGAGATCGATGACGCAGACGCCCCGGTCGGTGTGCTCGTCCAGCATCACGTTGTTGATTTTGGTGTCGTTATGCGCGACGCGGATCGGGATCACGCCGCGCCTAGCCAGATCGGGAAGGACGTCGCAGATCGAGGCGTTTTCGAGGAGAAAGTCGATCTCGCCCCCGGCATCCTTCGCGCGATTGTGCGCGTCGGCCGCGAGGACGTCCCGGAAGACGTCGAGACGCCGAGGCGTGTTGTGAAAGTCCTTGATGGTCTCGTGCAGTGGCGGTTCGGGCAGGTCGAGCAGCATTCTCTGGAACCAGCCGAACATTCGCGCCGCTTCGCACGCCAGCTCGACAGATGCGAGCGTGTCATACGTCCGGGCGTTTTCGATGAAGTTGTAGACGCGCCAGAAGTTGCCGCCGGCGTCTCCGTAACACCCCGTGCCGTCGTGCGCGGCGATGACCGTCAACTGGCGCGGCGCCATATCCGGATCGCTGCTCAGCACCTTGGTGCGTATGTGCTTGGTGACACGCATGATGTTCGCCATCATCCGGAGAGGATCTTTGAAGACGGCGTGGTTGATCCTCTGGAGCACGTATCGAACCGGGGTCCCGCGGTCTTCGGTGGTTACGACGTAGGTGTCATTGATGTGCCCGCGCGTCACGGCTGCGATATCGGCCGGTCCGCCGCCGACGTGGAAATGTTTCAAGATGGCTGCAAAGTCGTGTTTCACTGCGGACCCCAGAGTCTTTCGGGATAGACGCCTTTGTCGATCAAATCACGCATGCACCGGGTGGCGATGGCCCGATCCCCGCGATACGTGATGCCGAACCACGAATCGTTCGTGTGCAGTACCTTCACGCGGGCTTGTTCGCTTCGGATGAGTTCGTCGACGACGGAAGGTATGAAGAACTCCGCTCCGCCCTCGTGGCCGCGATTTTGCAGGAAGCGTGCAAATTGTCTCTGGAGATGAGAGAAAATCGACGGCTGAAATCCCCACAAATTCATCGAGACAATTTCGTCTCCCGTCAGGGCGTGGGCGGTGCCATTGTCGTCAATATACCGCGCGGCCTCGCCTGCCTTCTCGATTGTCTTGCGCTCCACGATGTCCTTGAGATACATGCGATCGTCACATCGGGACACGCCGCGAGCGACGGTTCCGTACTCGCTCAAGGTGTTTCTGAGTGTATAGCCAACCATCGCGTATTCATCGGACGCGCCATTCTCCGTCGTCAGGAATCGAACCATGGCGCCGAAGGCATCGGCGCCGTAATAGTCGTCGGCGTTGACGACCGCAAAGGGCCCGGTGATCGCGTCCCGGCTGATCAGGATCGCATGGCCGGTCCCCCAGGGCTTCTCACGGTCCGGCGGCAGTTCGAAATCTCCGAGGCCGGCGTCGAGCTCCTGATACGTGTAGGCGATTTCGACCCGTCCCTCGAATTTGCTGCTTACCTTTTTCCGAAAAGCGTCCTCAAAATAGTGCCGAATGACGAAGACCACTTTTCCGAATCCGGCCTCAATGCCGTCGTAGATCGAGTAGTCGATGAGCGTTTCGCCGTTTGGGCCGACGGAGTCGATCTGCTTGAGTCCTCCGTAGCGCGTGCCCAGGCCGGCAGCCAAAACCAGAAGGGTGGGTTTCATGCAAGTCCTTCTTACGTGTAGAGTGTTGTCTTGTCCTGGATTCCGCCCGCACCGGCTCAGATATACTGACGCGGGAATTTCCACGGGCTGCGGTACTCGGGGACAGCCAGATGTGCAGCCTCCTCGTCGAGGATTCTCTCTCGCGCCGGGTCGAAGCGGATGGCCCGGCCCAGCTTCATGGACAGATTCGCCAGGCAGATCGGCACGTCGATCTTGCAATGGTAGTCGGGGCTGCAGCTCGGCTGCTTGCGCGTCCGGATGCAGTCGAGCCATTCCCGCTCGTGGCCGGGCGAGGGCGGGATCGATTGTTCCGGTGGCTCGGCGTCCTTGAGGAAGTCGCCTTCCGGCACGATCTCGTGCATGCCGTAATCGGCGTACAGCGTGCCGTTGACACCGTGGAAGTAAATCCCCAGTCTCCGGGCCGGTGTGCCGCGACCGAAATCAAAGGCGAAGCTGTTGACCAGGGACATCATCCAGGTCATCGTGAAGTTCGGGTACTGCCACACGACTTCCTGCACGTCCGGGGCGTCGCCGGCGTCCTTGATGACGTATCGTCCGCCCGAGCAATAGGTCACACTGGGATAGCCCAGACCCAGAGCCCATACGGGCAGATCGACGATGTGCGGGGCCATACCGGGGGTCCAGCCGCCGCTGAAGG
>JAFGCA010000599.1 GCA_016932895.1 Sedimentisphaerales bacterium
AGCGGTATCCGGGCTGCGGCCGGCTCTGGTTCCGGCTTGCCGAAGCCGCCGAGAAGCTCGGTGACGAAGAGGCCGCGGCCGCGCATTATGCCCACGCGATCGAGATTGAGGACAGCTACCGCCGCCAATTCCGGCAGATGTACCCCGAGCGGAAAAAAGTCGTCAGCAGGCTGGGGCAGGAGGAGTACAACCGCGCGAAACGGCGACTCAATGAGCTTTCCCAAGGACAGGAGCCCTGACGCAGAGGCTCCTACGCGAACTTGGCCATTACCTCGTCGGGAATGTCAAAGTTGGCATAGGCGTTCTGCACGTCCTCGTGGTCCTCGATGGCTTCCATCAGCGAGATCACCTTCCCGGCCGTCTTCTCGTCCTCAATCGCCACCATCGTCTGGGGAACCATCGAGATCTCCGCCACCTCGATCGGTATCTCTTTCTCCTCGAGGGCCTTCTTCAATTCCTCGTACGCCTCCGGATCGCACGTGATCTCGTAGACCTCGCCCGTGTTTTCCATATCCTCGGCGCCTGCTCCGAGTGCGAGCTCCATCAGATCGTCCTCGCCCACGCTGGCGGTGCCGACGGTAATCAGGCCTTTCTTGTTGAACATCCAACTCACGCAACCGGTGGTGCCCATGGAACCGCCGCTTCTTTCGAAGATGCGTTTGATCTCCGGCGCGGTGCGGTTGCGATTGTCGGTCAGCGCTTCGACCATGATGGCCACGCCGTTCGGGCCGTAGCCTTCGTACAGGATTTCCTCGTAGCTGGCCCCGGCGATCTCGCCCGTTCCGCGTTTGATCGCCTTCTCGATCGTGTCTTTGGGCATGTTGGCCGCTTTGGCCTTGTCGATCGAGTAACGCAGGGACAGGTTCGCCGACGGGTCGCCCCCGCCGCTCTTGGCCGCCACGATGATCATGCGCGCCAGCTTGCTCCAGAGCTTGCCCCGCTTGGCATCCAACGCCGCCTTCTTGTGCTTTATGCCTGCCCAGTGTGAATGACCAGCCATCGTTTCTCCTCAAGTGCGCAATGGTATGTCAAACCCATGACTCTATCAAACCCCGAAGTATAACGCATTTCGCTTTCCGCTACAGCGGTTTTTTCGCAAAACTTTAGCCACCGCGCCTTTCCGCCTCGCCGGGCGATTCCATCGCGGTTCTTGCAGCAAAGCAGCACCTCGGTTAGCATGGGGTCCCTCGTACCGGTCGAACCGTCCAGATTTCTCGGAGAAAACAGGATGAATGTAAGATGCAAGAGCAATCGCGAGAGCCCGCGTCGTTTCCGGCTCCTTGCCTGCCTCTGGGTGTTGCCCCTGTGCAGTTGCGCCACGGGGCCGCGCGACGAGGCGGCACAATGGCGTCCTCTGTTCAACGGCAGGGACCTGACCGGCTGGACCGTCAAGTGCAAGCCGGCCGACCGCGACAAGGATTTCTGGGGCGTCGAGGACGGAACCATCGTGGCCGATTCGCTGGACGCCAAAGGCCACGACTACGTCTGGCTGCTCAGCGACCGGGAGTATTCGGACTTCATCCTGCGCGTGCGTTTCCAGGCGTACCGCGAAAGCCCCGGCAACAGCGGCATCCAGATTCGCAGCCGCTACGACGACCAGGCGGGCTGGCTCGACGGACCCCAGATCGACATCACCCCCCCCGGACCGTGGCGCACGGGCATGATCTGGGATGAAACGCGGGGCTCGAAACGCTGGCTCTATCCCGCCGTACCCAAGGGCCAGTGGGTCAACCAGGCGATGGCCAACCCCGGTCTGACCTTCTACTACGCCGATGAAGAGCCTACGTGGAATACGCTGGAGATCAGGGCCGTGGGCACGAAGGTGACGGCTCGGCTCAACGACGTCCTCGTGACCGACTACGACGGCGCCGGCGTTCTCGACGACGAAACGCACGCCGCACACAACGTCGGCCTGCGCGGTCACATCGCCCTGCAGATCCACATCAACGACAAGCTCCGGATTCGTTTCAAGGACATCGCCATCACAGAACTGCCCGCCCCCTGAGCGGTCGGGCCTTTCGACACCGGTGTTGTTGCAGTGCTACGAAAGAATGCGCGGTCTCTGCGCGCGGTCACTTCTCCTGGGCCGTGAGCTTGTTGTACTCCCTCTCGAACCGAATGAGGTGGCGCGCCTCCTCTTCGGCCAATTCCATAAGCGCCTCGTGCACCTCCCCTTCGAGGGCCACGCCGGCCAGATCGACGTAAAACCGGAAGGAACGCCGTTCCTTACGAATCACCAGGGCCAGAATCCGTTTGACATCGCTGGCTGGATCGATATCGACCGGTCCCACGTATTCGGGCTCGGCCACCTCAACGAGCCGCCCGAGCGTCTGGGCCACGATTCCCTGCTTCATCAGTTCCAGTTCGAGCTTGGCTTTGTGCCCAAGCTCGTCCTGGGCGAGTTGTTCGAGCAGGGCCTGGGTGGCGGGATCGACCATGCGTTCGGCCAGCTTGCTCAGATACTCGGCCGCCTGGATTTCCCGCCCGATCGCCAACTCCAGCAGTTCGCCGACAGAACTCACTTCTCCCATCGTCATGCTCCCTTTCACACCTGACTTGCTTCTGATGGCCTCAAAACGAGGCGCCCGCCCCCGCGGTCTATCTCAGCAACATACACTCGCTATCGCACAGACGACAAGTCTTTTCCGGGCCCCGATCGCCCGCCCGTGATGGCCCGATAAACCGCGCCTCCGACACGTTCGTACCCGCCACCGGCCGGCAGATATAGCAGTTGCACCGATTTTGCAGTTTTTTCTTGACGAGGTTTTAGCGATCCTCTAACATGGCCGACAAGATTAACAGCTGTGGACGAACAGCGTGGTGGTCCGTCCCGTAATTCCTTTGTAAAAGGGAACTTAGGTGTTTGGGACGGCAAAGAAGGCAGGTCTTGTGAGGCCTGCCGGTATCGGTAGTTTAGTTCCAGAGACATTTTCAGCTTGTCGTGTTCGGGTACGAGTCATTATGAAATCGCCTGGGCCTCGGCGATCTGAAAAGTGATTATGAAATGAAACGAAATCGACCTGCAAAAATAGATCGCTTCCCGGCGAGGGAGTGGAGGTATTGACGATAGCATCAACTGAAATCCGGGTTCTTTCGGGTTCGTACGGGTACGAAGCATCTGGCCTGCACGGGGTTTACTTCCTGTTGCGTTGATTCTATCCTCACAAGAGGCAGATTTCGTCGTTCGATCAGTTCTTTGGGCTTTCCTGCCGGTTCGCTCGTTTTCCGTCCCCAGCGGCAGTTGTATGTCAACTCCGTTGTGTGGAAAGGTAAGAACCATGGACGCCCTATTGATGGAGATTACGATTCAGTCGGGCCTCATCACGTTCGTCGGCTTCCTCCTCGGTGTTTGCTTCTGCGCGATCGTCCATCAGATGATCGCCCGGACGCGGGCCAAGACCATCGCAGAGGACCTTCAGAGGCAGATCGACGGTGCGAAGAAAGAGGCCGAGAACATCATCAAATCCGCCCAGCTCGAGGCGGCCGCCGAGGCAATCAAGAAGAAGGAGCAATTCACCGCCGAAGCCAACCAGATTCGCGGGGAGTTGCGCGAGACGGAGAACAGGCTCTCGAAACGCGAAGACACGATCGACCGTCAGAGCGAGATGCTTCAACAGCAGGAAAAGGGGTTGAAGAAGCAGGAACAGGAACTCGATCGACGACTTCGCAACATGGAGCTAAAGGACAAGCAGCTCTCGGTCATGATCGCCCAGCAGAAGAATCAATTGCTGAAGATCACGGCCATGGATATCGACGAGGCCCGTCAACTGCTGCTCAAGCGTCTTGAGGACGAATGCGAGCATGAGATGAGCTCGCTGATCCAGCGAAAGGTCGAAGAGGCGCAGGAGCTATCCGACGGCAAGAGCCGGGAGATTATCAGCACGGCGATCCAGCGTTACGCAGCCGAGCAGACGTGCGAAGTAACGGTATCGACGGTGGAAATCCCCAACGACGACATGAAAGGCCGCATCATCGGTCGCGAGGGCCGCAATATCCGCGCCTTCGAGAAGGCCACCGGCGTGGACGTGATCGTGGACGATACGCCCGGCATGGTCGTGGTCAGCGGTTTCAACCCGGTACGCCGCGAGGTGGCCCGCCAGTCGATGGAAAAACTCATCCAGGACGGGCGAATTCATCCGTCCCGGATTGAGGAGCTGGTCGCCCAAACCCGAAACGACGTCAACAACAAGGTCTTCCAGTTGGGAAAAGACGCCGCTGTGGAGACGAACGTCCGAGGCGTGCCCAACAAGGTGCAGAGCCTGCTCGGAGCGCTGGCGTACCGAACCAGCTACGGCCAGAACGTGCTAAGACACAGCGTGGAAGTGGCGTTCCTGAGCCAGGTCATGGCCGACGAACTGGGACTCGACGGCTCCATCGCCCGCCGCGCCGGTCTGCTCCACGACATCGGCAAGGCCATCGACCACGACGTCGAGGGCAACCACCCCACCATCGGGGCCAATTACCTCAAGCGTTTCAACGAATCGCCGATCGTGCTCAACGCCGTGGCGGGCCATCATGGCGACGTACCGCCGGACAACCCGTATACGCCGCTGGTCGCCGCCGCCGATGCCATCAGCGCTTCGCGGCCCGGCGCCCGGCGAGAGACCCTGGAACGCTACATCAAACGGCTGGAGAAACTGGAGGAGATCGCCACCAGCTTCAAGGGCGTGGAGACGGCCTATGCAATCCAGGCCGGACGCGAAATTCGCGTGATCGTCGATGCCAACCAGATCGACGATGAATCCGCCATGAAGGTCGCCCGCGAAATTGCCGGCAAGGTGGAAGATGAGATGACCTATCCCGGTGAAATCCAGGTGACGCTGCTCCGCGAAGTTCGCTGCGTCGAGTACGCCAAGTAAGCCGGAACCGCGGAACCGAACCAAAGACACCACAGGGAAGTCATGAAGCTCAACCTACTGTGCATAGGCGATGTTGTCGGCCGCCCCGGGCGGCGTATCCTGGCGGAAAAGCTCAGGCACGCGGTCGATGACCTGTCCATCGACTGCGTCATCGTCAACGCCGAGAACGCCGC
>JAFGCA010000600.1 GCA_016932895.1 Sedimentisphaerales bacterium
GGTGCCGAATCAACGTCTCACGTCTCAGAAGCTCATCATCGAAGTCAAAGGCCAAACTCTACCGACTATACTATGCCCCCTTCGCCGCCGGCTGTCAACAGGAAAAAGGAACAAAGGACAGATTATTATCGATGGGCTCTATCCGCCCAAGACTGCCTCCGACGACCTCTCACTCATGCTCCTCGACTCATCTCATGATCTCCCATCTACTCATCTACGCGTCAGCGCAACGACGCTAATACTCCTTGAACTTCCGCATCCACTCCGGCCAGTCCTCAGGCTGGACGCCGCCAGCTTTGGTCCAGCAGTTAGCCGTGTTGTATTGCCGATGCCACTTGAGCGTCCATAGCTCTTTGAGGCCCACCTTGCGGACGGAGCTGTCGAGGAAGCACATGTTGATTCCGCCATCGTGCCGGTTCATACAGACCCAGGGTGTGGTCCCGTCTAATAACTCATTGCCGGCATCGGGATACGGCGGAGGAGTGCCTAGCGAATTCCCAGGGTTATATCCTGCTACCGCGAGAAGTGAGATGGCACAGTCGAAGAAGACAGGTACGATCGCCGAACCTTTGCCATCCACCGTTGGCCAGTGGTGCCCCCAAGTGTTTGGTAGACTGCTTCCGGGGGAAACGCCGATGTGTTCAGTGACACCGTAGCTACCGGGCAACCGCGGACTCAGTATCCCCACCGGTATTTGCTCGTTCCACGCCCGAAACGTAGAGCCCCACCATGAGCCATCTTCCTGTGGTTTCGTAGCCATCGGGCATAGCCACAGATCGTTGGAGTCTCCGTCGGAGCCACAGACCACTTGCGCAAATAGCCAAAGCCGGTCGTTGTGCGTGGGCAGCTTCCCCTCATTTGCAGTCGCATACGAGCAGAGGGCGATCCCCCATTGGCGCAGGTTGGACCAGCAGGCGAGGGCCTTGGCTTGCTTTCGCACACGGCCCAGTACCGGCAGCAGGATGGCCATCAGCAGGGCGATCACGGCGATTACCACGAGCAGTTCGATCAACGTAAAGGCTTTGGGATTGGGTACTTGCGATTTGGCATTTGGTATTCGGGGCCTGCGCCCGGCCTGTACGGCCGCCGTCGTCGGCCCTGGGCCTCGTTTGCCCCCGCTTCTTCTCTCCCTTTCCATTACTGTCGCTCCCAATTCCTCGAAAGGAGCCCTTGGGGCGTTATCGCCGCCTATCGCCGATGTCTCACATGGTGTCCGGCGAATCCGCTCCCGGCTTCCTTACCCAACTTCCGCTGAAAGCCTGTCGCCTGTTTTGCCAGATTCACGCATCGCAATCCACACTCAATGCATAAATCACACAAGAAGGCGTTTCTCGCGCCCGAAATGTAGATAGCATTTTTCAGCAAAACGAACATTGTTTTCGCCGACCGCAGCCACCGGCCCTTCTCGAACCAACCCGCATGGGCTAAAGCCCATCCTACGCATCCTCTATGCATCTACCCATCCACGCATCGGCCTGGCGACGCTATGGACGCGCCGGTCAAGAGTTTACGACAAATGCCCGCGTTGCTTCCCAGGGTGCCGCATCAAAGCTGTCTCATCGCTACCGCGCACAACGAATCAAATACCGATTCTCACCTCTATTTTCCCGAACCGGCCGATTCCTGCAAGCAGAAAAGGGAAAAATCTCAAATAGCTCGTCGGCGGCCTGCCGAGGCATTTCTCCGGACTGTGGATGCTGTGGCGTGCCGACATGGTCCAGAAGAACAAGCAAGTACAAAGCCGATGTCCACGCTGCTTCGTTACTGGACGGGAGGGGCTTGATTGAGTATCCTCTTATGGATGTGCGGCCGTCGTGGCGCCGCGGGAACCGTAAGTGCGAAAGGAGAAGAGATGGCTGGATTGATGCAGTGTCTGACCGTTGCCGTGCTGGCGCTGGGGGCCGGGGCGCCGGCGGATAAGTGGGAATTGATCTGGTCGGACGAGTTCAAGACGCCGGGCGTGGCGGACCCCAACAAATGGGGCTATGAAGTCGGGTACATCCGCAACAAGGAACTGCAATACTACACGAAAGCCCGGCCGGAGAACGCCCGCGTCGAGGGCGGCTTCCTCGTGATCGAGACCCGCAACGATAACTTCGAGGACCATCCGATCACCTCGGCGAGTCTGCACACGCGCCACAAGGCCTCGTGGAAGTACGTCCGCATCGAGGTCCGCGCCAAGCTGCCTACCGGCAAGGGGATGTGGCCCGCCATCTGGATGCTCGGCGTCAACCGTCAGCTCGGCTGGCCCGCCTGCGGCGAGATCGACATCATGGAAAACGTCGGCTTCGACCCGCTCATGATCCACGCCAACGTCCACACCAAGGCCTACAACCACGTCCTCGGCACCAACAAGGGCAACAAGATCAAGGTCACCGACCCGTCGAAGAACTTCCACGTCTACGCGATCGAATGGTTCGAGGACCACATCGATTTCTTCCTGGACGAAACGAAGTACTTCACGTTCAAGAATGAGGGAACGGGCAACGACGTCTGGCCCTTCGACAAGCCGCACTACCTGATCCTCAACGCCGCCTACGGCGGGTCCTGGGGCGGACAGAAAGGAACCGACGACGACATCCTCCCCCAGAAGTATTTCATCGACTACGTCCGCGTCTACAAAGCCCGCAAGTGAAGATTGTAGAGGCCGTAATCGGGCACCGAGCATGCGACTGCGACGCACTCTGTCCTCGTGACGCGGGGAGGCATGCGGTGGACCAGAGGTACTGAAACCATGCTCAGAAGACAGTTCTGTATTTTCATTCTGCTGTCAATGTGCGATTCGCTTTGTGTTGCCGACAGTTGGATACGGATCAATCAACTGGGGTACCTGCCTGGCACGGCAAAAGCGGCCGTGTTGATTTCCGTGGAAGACATAACAGTCGACCGGTTCCAGTTGCGAAATGCAATTACTGAGGCCGTTGTCTATGAAGGACGCGCCCACGAATACGATGCTTCCGGTTGGGGCATGAAATCCGCGTACCGCCTCGACTTCTCCGACTTTGCGACCGTCGGGGGCTATTACGTTCAGGCCGGTGACATCAAGTCGCCGTGTTTTCGAATGGCGGACGACGTATATGACGGCACCGCCGACTTCCTTTTGTGTTACATGCGCCAGCAACGGTGCGGCTACAATCCCTATCTGAAAGACTCATGCCATTTGCACGACGGGATCATCGTCGACCATCCCACAAGGACCGGAGATCGAATCGACGTCACGGGCGGCTGGCACGATGCCTCGGATTATCTGCAGTACCTCGCGACGTCGGCCAACGCGACCTATCAGATGTTGTTTGCCTGGCTGCATAATCCCCAGGCGTATGGCGACCGTTACGACGCCCGAGGAGACAAAGGCGAAAACGGCGTTCCGGACATCCTGGACGAAGCCAGGTGGGGGCTCCAGTGGCTGGACAAAATGAACCCGGCCCCCGGCGAGATGTACAACCAGATTGCGGACGACCGCGATCATCAGGGATACCGACTGCCCAACGAAGATTCGGCAAGTTACGGACTGGGCAGGCACAGGCCCGTCTATTACATCACGGGAAGGCCGCAGGGACTCGCGTGCCACAAGAACCGGACCACGGGGGTCTCGTCCAGTGCGGCGAAATTCGCCTCCGCCTTCGCGCTGGGAGCGCGCGTGCTGAAGCAGTACGATCCGGTTTTCGCCGACCACATAGCCGGGAAAGCTGCGAGAGCGTACGAATTCGCACTAACCGATCTCGGAGCCTGCCAGACGGCCTGTAATGTGTCCCGCTACTTTTACGAAGAGGAGAACTACGTTGATGATCTCGAGCTGGCGGCCTGCGAATTGCACCGCCTGACCCGGGAGAAACGCTATCTTGAGGAGGCGGAAAAATGGGGCGCCGTGGAACCCGTTACCCCGTGGATGTCCACCGGCCGCGCGAGACACTATCAATTCTACCCCTTCGTCAATCTGGGGCACTGCTATTTGTCGGCCCGAGGGAGCACGTACGCCGAGTATTTGAGGGACGGACTTCAGTTCATCCATGAGCGAGGACGAGAAGACCCGTTTCTTAACGGCATACCGTTCATCTGGTGCTCCAACAATCTGGTCGCCGCGGCACTGACGCAGACCAGGTGTTACCATAACGCAACACGGGACCCAACGTATCTGAAACTGGAGGCGGCGCTGCGCGACTGGCTCTTCGGGTGCAACCCCTGGGGAACGAGCATGATCTGCGGCCTGCCCGCGGGAGGAGACTTTCCTCGATTTCCGCATTCGTCAATTACCTACCTGCGAAACGAAACCACCTATGGCGGACTGGTTGACGGCCCCGTCTACAGGACCATCTTCGAGACCCTGCGAGGCATCCATCTGAAAAGCAAGGACGAGTACGCCCCGTTCCAAAACGGCAAAGCCGTGTACCACGATGACATGGGAGACTACTCCTCGAATGAGCCAACCATGGACGGCACTGCCAGTCTGAGCTTCTACCTGTCCTCGATGGAGAAAGAGGACCGGACAGAGAGATCGCGACACGTCGTGGACACCGAGGGCGCTGTCGTGAGAATGGACCCCACCCGCAAGGACGTATATCTCGCCTTTACCGCCGCCGACAGAGCGGAAGGAGGGCAACGCATACTCGACGTTCTCGCAAAGCACGGCATCAAAGCGTCTTTCTTCTTTACCGGAAATCTCCTGCGAAATCCGGATCACGCCCTTCTCATCAAAAGAGTCATTGACGAAGGCCATTATGTCGGCCCTCATTCAGACCGACACCTACTCTATTGCGATTGGAAGGAACGGGATGCGTTGCGGATCGATCGGCACGCCTTCGAGACCGATCTGCGGAACAACTATCTCGAGCTGGAGAAACATGGCGTTACCGCTTCCGACGCAACGTGGTTCATGCCGCCGTATGAGTGGTATAACCGAGCGGTCGTCGATTGGGCCCGAGCCATGGGCGTCTCCGTGGTCAGCTTCACCCCCGGTGTGAGAACCAACGCCGACTATACCACTGCCGACATGGCAAACTATATGTCTTCCGACGAGATTGTCCAGAGCCTGTTTCAGTTTGCAGAGACGAACGCCAGCGGATTGAACGGCTGTATCCTGCTCATTCATCCGGGGACGGAGCCCACGCGAAAAGACAAGCTCTATGAGCGACTCCCGGATATCATCGAACGCCTGCGGGATATGAAATACCACTTCAAGCGCCTGTGAATGATTGTTTCGGAGGGTCAGAACTGATACAATAGCGGTTGGGTCAGCTTCCCTGCAGTACGCCCATTTTTGCTCGTGCCGACACTCTGATGCGTCAAATACCGGCACCGGAAGGTAAGGATTCGAAAACTCGCCACCGCGAGCATATACCAGAAAACCAGCTTCCCGAATCTCGAAAAGTTGAAGGGGTGATGGAATGGGAGACAAACCGACGTTCCCTTGTGTCTGCATCGTGTGTTTTCTTTCGTTGATGGTGGGGCCTTTCGTCCGCGCCGACCTGGTCTCGGACGCCGTCGATGGTGTATCGCTGGACCAATACGAGACCTACCAGCTTGATATTGAAAGCATGGGTCTGGGACTGTACGGCGGCCCGCAGTACAACCAGGGGTATCGCAATCGGGACGCCTGGACCGGCGGCGCCACGCTGGGGAACGAGGAGACCCGCTTGTACCTGGTCGATCAGTTCGCGGCGCTGGGCCTCGACGTTACCCTGCAAGGCTTGTACGAGAACGTCGTGGGGGAACTCCCGGGCGTCCGAACGCCGGAGATTGTCTATATTGTCTGCGGGCACTTCGATACGACGTCCAACGGCGAGCGTCCCGGCGGCGACGACAACGCTTCGGGCACTGCCGGCGTACTCGAAGCGGCCCGGGTGTTGAGTCAGTACCGCTTTAACTCCACGTTGCGCTTCATCGGTTTCAACGCCGAAGAAGACTGGATGAAGGGCAGCAACGATTACGTCGATAACGTCCTGGTGCCAAACCGGGAGAACGTGGCCGGCGTGGTCAATCTCGACATGATCCTCCGCCCTGCCTGGGACAGGGTGCCTGACGAGCCGGCCGACCTGGACATCTCAACCGGAAACACGGCCTCGTGTTTCGCCTGGGTCGCCGCTTTCATGGATGCCTCCGGCGTTTACGCTCCTTCGCTCGTTTTCGATCCGGCCTCGCCTCAGACCGCCTACGGGTACGCCGGCGATCAGGGCCCCTTCATTTCGGCCGGCTATCCCGCGTTCATGGCGATAGAAAACACCGCTCCCGAAGTGTGGTCCGGGCTGAGCAATGAGTATTATCACGACGCCGAGGATGCCAGCGACGGACTGGCGAACGACCCGACCAGCCCGAGCGGCGTAACGTACGATTATGGTTTTGCCACAGACGTCGTCCGGGCGACCGTCGCCACACTGGCGGAGGCCGCCGAGCCGGCTTACCGCTTCGCGCCCGATTTTCGCCCAAACCAGATCGTTCCCGCGACTCGTGCCGCCGGCATGGAGTTCTTCACCCTTGCCGGCGACAGTTACCTGGCCCTGGCCAACAGCGGAAACGACTCCACAAACGAGATCGACTCGATGATATACAGATGGGACGGGACCGGCTTCGCCGACTTTCAAGCCATTCCGACTCTCGGAGCCGCCGACTGGGAGTTCTTCGTCATCGGCGACGAACGCTATCTGGCGGTGGCCAACAGCCGCGACGACCTTACCCACAACGTGGACTCGATCGTGTACCGCTGGGATGGGGTCCGCTTTATCGAGTACCAGGCCATCCCGACCCGCGGGGCCGCCGATTGGGAATTCTTTACGGTCGGCGGAGAGTACTACCTTGCTGTCGCCAACATGCATGACGACACAACCTACGCCACACGCTCGCACATCTACAAATGGGACGGAACACGCTTCACGGAGTATCAGTCCGTACCCACCCTCGGGGCCTCTGATTGGGAGTGTTTCACCGTAGGCGAGGAGGTCTACCTGGCCGTGGCCAATCGGCAAACGGACACGGCATACGACGCCTATTCGATCATCTACCGGTGGGACGGCGAGAGTTTTACGGAGTTTCAATCCCTGCGGACTCCGGGGGCGGCCGCCTGCGAGTCTTTCACTATCGACGACGACGTCTATCTCGCGGTGGCAAACGCTTACGATGGCTCAACGCCTGACATTGATTCAACCATATACAGATGGAATGGAGAGCGCTTTGACGGATTTCAGTCCGTCCGCACGCACGGAGCGAGCGACTGGGAGTTCTTTGCAGCCGAAAACGACGTCTACCTGGCGGTAGCCAACGCCGAGGCCGGCCCCGACCGCGACGGAGAATCCAGAGTCTACCGATGGAACGGGACGGACTTTGTGGAATTTGTATCCCTGCCTGTCCCCGGGGCCGTTGCCTGGGAGTTCTTCACCGTGGCAGGCAACCACTATCTGGCCGCGGCCAGCAGCACCGCCGACCCAAGCGGCGGTGCCGCCTCAGCCATTTACCAGTATCACAGACCGGGCATCGCCGACCTTGACGGCGACGACGATGTCGATCTGCGAGATTACGCGTTGTTTGCGGCTGCCTGGCGGGCCCACAAAGGGCAGGGCGAATACAAGGACGCCTGCGATATCAGTCTCCCCTCTGACGGATTGGTCGATGCCAGAGACTTGAGGATTTTCACCGAAAACTGGCTGCAGGGCAAATAGTCTCGCCGGTCCGCCGCCATCATCAAGAGCAACCCATCGCCGCGATGCCAGGCCAATGATCTCGGAGGCAGCGCAATCGATAAAGGGCTGCGACCTGGTGGTCGCAGCCCCTGTTACACGTTACGAACTGTGTTCGTGTGACCTACATCATTGGCCCGCGTCCTCGTCGGAAGCGGATGTGATGACGCGGATCTCATCGATGTAGAGCACGCCGGCGCCGCCGGACGTCGGAGCGGCCTGGTTGCCCAGCCCGATGGTCATCTTCTTGACCGCCGTGGGGTTGATGCCGGCATCGGCCAGATCGCTCAGCGCGATCTCCCACACGATCCACTGCGTGGTCGTCGCCGCGTCGGGGTCGGCCTGCGTGACTACAG
Organism: Sedimentisphaerales bacterium; assembly: GCA_016932895.1. Next base: position 8,024 of record JAFGCA010000600.1, read on the forward strand.
CCGTCCGCCCCAGGTTGTCCGCAACCACCACGTACACCGGCTCGGCGGCATTCGTGGGAACGCCCCGCACGTAGAGCACGAGCGTATCGACACCGTTACTCGTCCAATCCTGAGGCACGGCCCAGGTTCGATTGAGCTCGGAGCGATACGGCGACGCCGAGTTGCTGTAGTACAACGGCAGCGACTGGCCCCCGTCCTTGACAATTCCGGTCTCCATGATCTGGCCGTTGTAGTACGGGCTGCCCGCATCCCAGATGTCATGCCCGGCGGCCGCACCGGTGCCGTTGCCCGGGTTGCCCGGTTCCGGCAGGGTGAAGCCAACGCCGTCGATCCAAACCTCGAAAATGCGCGCGCCCACCTCGTTGGTGTAGCCCTCGAAGTCGTCCACGATCAAGTAATCCGGAACCGTGAACTTCCAAACGTACCCGGCTTGGCCGATTCCACCGGCCTCGACTTCGTCGATGCGCCAGAAGTACTCGCCACCGCCGAATTCGACCAGACCGGCCACCGGGAAACTCGTTCCGGGTTGGTTGCCCTGGAACTCCGGCGCGTCCCGGTCGGCCCCGGACACAGCGTCCCAGGCCGTCCCCAAGTATACGTCATGTGACGCCGCCGTTTGGCCCGGGCTCCATCGCAGGACCGCGAGGTCACGGATGTCCACGGTCGAACCCTGGCCCGGCTCAGGATTGCCGGCCAGGAGCGGATTGCCGCGCATCGCCTCTCGAATCTCCTCGACGGTCAACGCCTTCCGGTAAATGCGTGCATCATCCATCATGCCGCCGAATTCACGCGAGGCTTCGTGCGTGTTGCCGATCAGCACGGCCGCCGTATCAGCCGTACCCGGCAGACTGATGCCGCTGCCACCCGAGCCGGCGGAGACACCGTTGATATAGTACTGGTGCTGACCACCCACAACCTCGGCCGCCACGTGAACCCATTCATTGAGCGGAACGGTACCCGAGCTCGAGCTACCCGCGCCGGCCGTGCTGAAGTGAAGAGTCCCGGCGCCTTGCAGATAGAAGCTGTACGACCGAGGGCCGTTGGATTTGGCGATAATGCCCTGATAGGCCGCGCCGGTGGAGCCCGTGTATGCCTTGGCATTGATCCAGGCCATCACGGTGACCTCATTGTCCACCGTCAGCTCCTCGGAATGCGGAATCTCCACGTAGTCGTCCACTCCGTCGAGCGCCAGGGCGCCGCCGTGATATCCCTCGGCCACCCATTCCGGCATGCCCTGCACGGCGCCATGGTGGTCATAACCCGACCAATCCACCGCGGTCACGCCCTGCCCTTCGTCGAGCATCCACCAACCGACCAGATCCGGGTCCTTGATGGGGATTTCCGACAGGGTCGTGAATTTCCAGACCTCGCCCTCGTGTTTGACGCCTCCGTTGTCGATCTCATCGACCACCCAGTAATACGTGGTTCCTTGGCTTAGCGGACCGGTCTCGGAGCTCAAATCGTACAACTCGCCCACGAACACCCCGGCATCGCGGCCGGTGACGGCATCGGCATCGGCGCCGAAGTACAGTTTGTGCGAGGCTGCGCCCTGCCCCGCCCCCCAGGTCAGAGTCACATCCTGAAGGGCCCACTTGAACCCGTCGCCCGGATCGGGGCTGTGAGCGGTCACCGGCGCGGTCGTGAACGACCAAACGTCGCCCTCATAGGTCGTGGCGCCGTCGGCCTCGATTTCATCCACGCGCCAATAGTACGTTGTGCCCGGCTCGAGCCCGGCCATGTGGAAGTACATCGTGA
>JAFGCA010000601.1 GCA_016932895.1 Sedimentisphaerales bacterium
CAATCCGACGCGACCATGCTGGTCCACCGCCTCCGTGACGACTTTGAAATCGCTCTCATTCATGCCGCAAAGGAACGCGGCTTGCCCATCCTCGGCATCTGTCGCGGATGTCAGATCCTCAACGTCGCGCTGGGCGGGACGGTGCGGAACCTGCGCGAAGAACCGGACGTGAAGGGGCATCACTTCGACCTGAGCGGTCATGCGGTCGAACTGGTCCCGGACAGTGCACTCGCAGAAATCCTGGGTGTCACCAGCCTACCCAAAGTCGTGAGCCTGCACGGGCAGGCAGTCGGCACGCTCGGCGAAGGCGTCAGAATCGCCGCCACCGGTCCTGGCGGGACGGTCGAGGCCATCGAGGCCGACACTGCCGCCGGCCGAGGATGGATGATCGGCCTCCAGTGGCATCCCGAGCTCACCCTTGATGAAGAAATCCAGCACAGCGTCTTCAAAGCACTCGTCAACCGGGCTCGACAGACCGTTGCGAACTGATTGCCGCCGCCGGTGTCGGCATGACACTCTCGCACACTCTGTCGTCATAAACCCAAGCAAGGACCCGTCCGGACCTGGTCGCCAACTATGCGAGAGAGTCACCGGGGAGGAAAAACGAAGGCGCGGGGCCCATGCTCTCCTGCTGCACAGGCCCCGCGGTACCGTAAAATAGCTTGTTCATTGTCGGGCAGCACCACCTGCCATGATGAGATACCCAACAAGATAAGTAATTCTACTTACGTAATTATACTTACACTGGGGTCACTCGCAAGAGAAATTCAGCAAATTTGTCACGATACCGGCAAGAAGACGATCGGCGCCACTGACCGAAGACAGCGTTCTTGTGCAAGATTTGCACAAAACAGCGGCCAAAATCGCTGAGCCGGACCTGCGCGGCCTCCATTCTCTCGTTTCACAGGCGCGTACGGGCAAGTCATAGCCTGCGAGGCAACGCGTAGACTCCCCGGTAACAGCGGTCAGACAGTCTTGGGGTCGGGATGGACCCAGGGGCTGCGGTATGGGCCGCGCAGCAAACGGTTGGCCTCGTCGTCGCCGACGACCCGGCCCGCATCCGGGTCCCAGGTCAGCGTGCGCCCGAGGTCACAGGCGATATTGGCCAGGATGCAGCTCGTGGCCGTGATGTAGCCTTCCTCAATATCCGAGACGGGTCTGCCGCGCGAGTCGATCGCCGCCAGGAAGTTCTTCCAGTGCCCCCGCATGGCGGAGGCCACGTGACGCTCCAGGTCCTTCTCCGTCTCGTCCTCGGGGAACTTGTCATACTCGTAGAGGGCATCGCCGTGGGCCCGCTCGCCCTGGCCGCGCGGGATGAAGTCGTACTTGTGCACGTCGGCCTTGAGCGTGCCCTTGTCGCCGTAGATGAAGGCCGCCCAGGGATACTCCGGATCGGCCGCGTGTCCCCACGTGCGGTGCGTCCAGATCACGGGCAGATCACCGAAGTCGAACGTGGCGTTCTGGGTGTCGGTGATGTTGGCCTTGCTGCCCTTGTCGACGAGGATTCCGCCGGAGGAGCTGATCCGCTGGGGCCAGCCTAAATCGAGCATCCAGCGGACCATATCGAGCATATGCACGCACATGTCACCGACGATCCCGTTGCTGTACTCCATGAAGGCGCGCCAGCCGCGGGGGTGGGCAATCCGGTTGTAGGGCCGCATCGGGGCGGGCCCCGTCCACATCTCCCAGTCGAGGTGTTCGGGCGGGGTCGTATCCGGCGGATTGCCCCGGGCCCGCATGTGATAATAACAACAGATCTCGGCGTAGGCGATCTTGCCGAGCTTGCCTTCTTTGATGATACGGTCCCGTGCCTCAATGAGGTGGGGCGTGCTACGCCGCTGCATATTGACCTGCACGACACGCTTATACTTGCGTGCGGCCGCCAGCATGGCCTGTCCCTCAACCACGTCATGACAGATGGGCTTCTCGACGTACACGTCGGCGCCGGCCTTGACGGCGGCGATCATCGCCAGCGCATGCCAGTGGTCGGGGGTCGCGACGTGCACGATGTCGAGCTCCTCGCGCCCGAGCATCTTGCGATAGTCGCCGTAGGTGCGCGGCGTTTTCTTCGATTTCTGCCGGCCCGCAACGATCTCGGCGGCTTCGGCCAGCATGTGACTGTCCACGTCACACAGGGCCACGACCTCGGCCGGCTCCACCTGCAGAAGGCGAAGCAGCGCAGCCTTGCCGTACCAGCCGGTCCCGATCAGGCCGACGCGCCGGGGCTTCGGCTCGGAAAAAGCGGGAACCACCCCGCCCACGGTTGATGCGGCCAATCCAGCGGCGGTCGCTTGAAGAAATTCACGACGATTCATGGCATCTCTCCTCAAAGGCAACTCCAGATGGATACTGCGTTACGCCTGACGACTATACCCGCAACCCCTGTCAACTGCAAGACAGCACAACCGACTGGCGACAACTTCGACGCGCTGCCCGAAGCCGGCTATTTGCCTTCAAACCAAACGGTCTGTCGCAGGTTGCCTGCCGTCATCTCGTGCCCCCCGGGGACAGAAACCGTGAGCCCGTCGAAGACAACGTCCTTCTCCTCGTTCGGACGCAGCCATACCCAGTTCTTGGTCTTTCGTCCTGCCACCGACAGCTCAACGCGCGCGAGCCCCTCGCAGTCAGCGTTGGTCACCGTCACGACGGTCGAAAACGGCCGGCCCGCCACAAACCGGCCGGTCTTCTCGGTAGACTTGAATTTGAGCACGGTGCAGCGCGGCCGCACGAGCGGGAGGTCGTCGCCCGCCAAGCGGAGATCTGTGACATCATCAAGATGAAACAGTTCCGGAGCGTTCGCCGACCGCGAGAACGTGAAATCATCAAACGTGAGGCGTTTGACGCCCGCGCAGATCATCACAGGCCGCTGGTCCTCCTTCGCACAGCTCAGACGCACGTTTTCGAAGCGAAGATTCCCCACGTTGCGCGCGTAGAAGCCCCAGGCAGGCAGCGCCCGGGCGTCGACACCCGGAGCTTTGACCTGCTCTCGTTCTTCCTTGACGGTTTCGCCGCCCTCGAATTCGACGCTGACGTCCCGAAAGACCACGTCGGCGAACGGCGTTTGGGCCCAGCTTTCCACCGAGCAGGCGGCGCGGTACACCCCCGTGGCAGCGGCGCGGCTGACGGCGATGCGTCCGGCCGTGTTGCCCGGCTTCAGCGAGAAGTGGAAAGGCGTCGCGACGTCGCGCATCGTGACGTCCGAGATTCGGACCGCATCGAGAACGCCGCTCGTCGCGTCCCACGCACCCGGCTGAAGGTTGATTCCCGCCAACATGTTGTGCCGGTTGGACGTGCGGTGCGGGTGAACGCCGGGACCGTAGAACAGACAATCACGGATGGTCAATTGCCGAGCCGGGCCGATGAGCCGGATTCCGTTGCACGAGGAATTGACGATGCAGTCGGAGATTAGGACATCCTCCCAGTAGCGACCGGCGATGCAGTCGTCGCCCGTGTAGAAGCGACAGCCCGTGATGCGCACGTCCCGACAGGGCCGCTGCGGCGCCCCGCGAAAATGGACCCCGTCCCAGCCGCCCGTGAATTTGACGTTGCGAATCTCCACCTCGTCGCTGACCTGAAAGAAGATGGCGTAATTCGCGGAGTCCACGAAAGAAACGTCCTGTACAGTGACATCGCGACAATTGACGAAAACGAACGTGTGCGGCCCGCGCATCCGCTCCTCCCCCGTCGGGTCGAAGACCTTGTTCCCGTCGATGATCCCCTGTCCGGCAATCCCGATATCCTCGACACCGTTGGCCAGGATCAACCCCCGGTGCCATTTGCCCCACTTGGCTTCCGGCATGTAGCTCGGCACTCTGGGCTGCTGATAAAGATCGAGATCCGTCGTCCCAATCAAGAAAGCCCCCGCTTCCAGACACAGCGTGACGTGACTCTTGAGATGCACTGTCCCACAGAGATATCGCCCGGGCTTGAGCAACACTTGCCCCCCGCCGGCGGCCGCACAGGCGTCGATCGCCTTGTTGATCGCCGCGGTATCGAGGGCCTCCCCATCGCCCACCGCGCCGTACTCGCGCACGTCGAACGTCCCGCC
>JAFGCA010000602.1 GCA_016932895.1 Sedimentisphaerales bacterium
AAGTGGCCGCCGGGAAGGTGCGCAGCGATTACGGCCAAACGCCGATCTGCATCATCGGCAGGGAATGTCTGGTCGCCAACAAAAGGGCGCTGGGCCGGCGGCGGGACCTGGCCGACCTGGAAGCGATCGGCGAACTTTGACGCCCCCGTCCGGAGCGCAGCCGGAATTCCCCTCGGGGTTTCAGGCGACAAATTTGCGAAAAAAGTGCTTGCTACAGGGGGCATGCACAGGTATCCTACAAGTTTTCGTGTATGTGCACAGAACGTCTGTCGCAAGGAGATGGATCAGTGAAAACTGCAATACTTGATTTCGTGGAGAGCCCGAGCCTGAAGAAGGAGACGCCGCATTTTGAAATCGGCGACACGGTGGATGTTCACTGCCGGATTCAGGAGGGCGACAAGACCCGGACGCAGATTTTTACCGGTACGGTAATTGCGCGCAAGGGCCGGGGCATCAACGAGAGTTTTACCGTCCGACGGATGGTCGGCAACGAAGGTGTGGAGCGGGTTTTTCCGATTAACTCGCCGAACGTTTTGGATATCCGGCCGACCCGGAGCGGCAAGGCCCGCCGGGCCAAGCTGTACTACCTGCGGGGCCGAACGGGCAAGGCCGTCAGGCTGGCCCAGCGCCACAGCGAGCATACCGTATCGAGGTAGTCGCGCTGCCGGTCGGAGGGGCCGAACCGCGATATCTGGCAGATTTTTCAAGCCGCAGCGGATTGCGGCTTTTTTTCTATTGGGCCGGCGTGCGTGTGGAACGCCGGAATTGTGCCAGGAAAGTGCGGGGCCGCGCGCGATGTTTCCGAGCCGTCGCAGATTGTTGGGAGATCGAGCCCGACTGGGCCGTTGGGGCGAGAGACGCTGCGAACGATTCCTCAGGAAAAAGGGCCTGCGGACGCTGGCCCGCAACTACTTCTGCCGGTCGGGCGAGCTGGACTTGGTCATGGTGGATGCCGACGGGACGATGGTCTTCGTTGAGGTCCGCTCGCGTGCGGACGAAACCTTCGCCCCCGCCGAGGACACCATCACACCGGCCAAAAGACAACGCCTGATTCGGGCCGCCCGGTACTTCCTCGCCGCCCACCAGATCGAAGATCGCCCGCTCCGCTTCGACATTGTTACCGTGATCCTCGGGCCTCGTGGCTCCCCGCAAATCCGGCATTATGAGGGTGCTTTTGTGCCGTGAAACCTCCGACGTAAATCAGGGCAACTCTTGGACGCGGATGTGATATGGGTAGAATGAGACGGAGTGGTGCTGTGGTTCTGCTGATGTCCGTCCTTCTTGCGGCCGGTTGCAGTTCGGTACGGGACGGCCCTGCCGGGGCGCCGCGAGTTCTGGCAGAGTTCCCGTTTTACCCCAACACCGGCTGGATCCTGTTGCCAGTCACATTCGAAGGCCAGCAGTACCCGTTCGTTTTGGACACGGGATGCACGCGTACCATCTTCGACGACTCTTTCAAGGATCGGCTCGGCAAGCGGTTTCTTTGGCCCAGGAAGAGCAGGGCGGCCGATGGAAAACGTTTCACGGTCGAGTATTTTCATGCCCCCGAGGCGTTCGTCGGCCCCCTGAAGATGGGCCCCGACGGCCTGATCCTGGCTGCCGACGTTACGCGGATCAGTCTGGATTCGCAGATCAGAATTCATGGTATCGTGGGGATGGATTTCCTCAAGCATTACGTAGTGCAGGTTGACCCTGACCGGGGATCTGTGACTTTCTTGCGAAGTCAAAGGGGGGCTGCTCGTTCGCAATGGGGTAAGCAGATTCGCATGAGACGAAAGTTTCGCTCTTCGGTTCCCTGCGTCAAGGGGCAGATCAATGGCATCAGGGAGACGTTTCTGGTGGATACCGGCTGCACCGGCTTGTTGTCCGGAAGCCTCAAGAGGAGCGTGTTCGAGAAGATCCGGTCGGGGTCTCACAGTGTCAAGTATCGCAGCGTCACCGCCAACATGGCGCAGGCGGCTGTGCCAAGATCGGGGTCTGTCGTTTTCCCGGACACGCTGTCGCTGGACGGGGTCGTGTTCCGGGACACCGCCTTTCGCGAAGGGCACGATTCGCTGTTGGGCCTGCCTTTCTTCTCCGGTCATATCGTCACGTTTGATTTTCCCAACGACAGGTTGTACCTGAGGCCGGCGCAGAATCGGGAGGCATGGGGAGGCGGCGAGTTTCGATTGGCCCATCTCGGTTTCAGCTTCTCTCGCCGGCGCGGGGGCCTGTCCGTCAGCGCCGTTGACTCCGACGGAATCGCGTATCGCAAGGGCGTACGCCAGGACGATCTTCTCGTGAAGGTCCATGGCCGGGGCGTGTCCGGGGCCACCCCGATTGGATTCCTCAAGTCCGTACTGCAGCACGGCAAGAGTGAAGGCGATGCTGCCGCTACGCTGACATTCAGACGAGGGGATGTTGTACGGGATGTTTCCTTCATCCGGAGCGATTTGATGCCCAAGGAGCGCGAAGCGGACTGACGCATGTCTTCATGCGCCTCGGCGTCGCAGGTGAAATCGTCGTACCGGTGCCGTCGCGGTCAGGGAATTGCCGCTCCCCTGACTTTACCTTGGAGATTTGAAATCCTGGCTTGGGTGGAGTATGCTGAAGGCGCACGTGTGCAAGCACGACAAGAGCGCCACGGTCACGTAAATGGTCCTTTGCCCTCATTTCGAGGCGTACTAAGAGAATTGAGACGCACATGAAACTGATTGATACGCATTGTCATTTGACGTTTGAGCCGCTGGCGGATGATGTGCCGGGCGTGGTGGATCGCAGCCGGGCCGCCGGTGTGAGCGGGTGGATTACGGTCGGAACGAGCGTCGAGGACAGCCGGCGGGCGGTGGCGCTGGCGGAGCGTTACGAGGGCATGTATGCGACCGTTGGCGTTCATCCCCACGACGCCCGACTGGTCGACGACGCCATGCTGGCGGAATTGGAGGTTGTTGGGCGGGCGGGCAAGGTGGTGGCCATCGGCGAAACGGGCCTGGATTACCACTACAACTTCTCTGCCCCGGAAGAGCAGAAGCGGGTGTTTGCGGCGCACCTGGCGCTGGCGGCGGCGCTGGATCTGCCGGTTGTGATCCACTGTCGCGAGGCGTTTGACGATACGATAGCCATCCTCGACCGCGTGGCGGCTCTGAAGGGAGTTGTCTTCCATTGTTTCGGCGGTACGGCCGAGCAGGCCAAGCTCGTGCTGGAGAGGGGGTATTTCATCTCGTTTACAGGTGTGGTGACCTTCAAGAACGCCCACAAAACTCGGGAAGTGGCAAAGGTCGTCCCTTTGGACAGGCTGATGGTCGAGACCGATTGCCCGTACATGTCGCCCGAGCCCGTGCGCAGACAGAAGCCCAACGAGCCCGCCTTGATGGCGCATACCGCCGGTTTCCTGGCTGCCTTGAAAGGCCGAAATCCCGAGGATTTCGCGAGAGAAACGACGAAGACGGCGGGGACGTTTTTCTCGCTGGAGCCAAGCGCCTGAGCGGGGCGACGCGAGGCTGATACCTCACCCTGTTTGCAACCCTATATATCGGACCGGTGTCCTTTTTGGCCAAGTGTCTAATTGCTTTAGAATCAGCTTTTTCAGTGCTGTAAAATGGGTTTCTGACGGTCGGTTTGACTTTTTCATTTCTCGGGCCTATATTTAGTAGCTGAGCTTCTTTTCGGAGGCCGGAGTGGAGCACGATTCGAGCTTTGCGGGGGTGACTGACTTCCGTTGAAGGTGTCTCTTTTTTGGGAAGGACTTGCATAGCAACTTATGCCAGGGGTATACGATTACGCCACCATAAACCAGGTGCAACAGGCCAATGACATCGTGGACGTGGTAAGCGAGCACGTCAGCCTCAAGAAGAAGGGGCGCGAGATGGTGGGTCTGTGTCCCTTTCACGAAGACCACCGGCCGAGCATGAATGTGAGTCCGACCAAGCAGATTTTCAAATGCTTCGCCTGTGGTCTGGGCGGTGACGTGCTCAAGTTTGTGCAGATGCGCGAGAATTTGACGTTTCCGCAGGCCGTGGAACGACTTGCCGAGCGTGCGGGTATTCAACTCAAGTCAGTCAGGCGGGCCGCACCGCCGCAGGACGGTGAATCCTCCAATGTCGATCCGAATGCCCTGGCCAGATTGAATGCCTGGGCCGTGAAGTTCTTCCAGAAGTCCCTGAACGACCCGGAAAAAGGCAAACACGCCCGGGATTACCTGACGCAACGGGGTATTTCCGCTGAGAGCATAGAGAAATGGCGCCTCGGGTTGGCGCCGAACCAGGTGGATGCGTTGGCCCGAGCGGCCCGGGCGCGGAATATCCCGGCCGAGTTGAGTCAGCAGGGCGGCTTGGTCACCGGGCCCGGTCAGGACAAGTTCTCCAATCGGCTGATGTTTCCGATCACGGACGTGACCGGAAGGGTTTGTGGTTTCGGGGGACGCACGCTGAACGACACGGGGGCCAAGTACATCAACTCTCCGACTACGCCTCTGTTCGACAAAAGCCATACCTTGTACGGCCTGGAGCAGTCTCGGCACTCGATCGTTTCCGGCGGCACAGCGATTGTCGTCGAGGGCTACACGGACGTGATTATGGCCCATCAGGTCGGCTGTTCGAATGTGGTGGCGGCGCTGGGGACGAGTTTTACCACGGGGCACGGGCGGATGTTGCGCCGGTACGCCCGGAAGGTTGTCCTGGTGTTCGACAGCGATACGGCCGGGATGGCCGCGGCCAACCGGGCGCTGGAGGTGTGTCTGGCCCAGCGGCTGGATATTGAGCTGGCCTTCGTTCCGGACGGAAAGGACCCGTGCGATTTTCTGCTTTCGGATGGCAAGAAAGGCTTCGATCGTATCCTCGAACAGGCCACCGACGTTTTGCAGTTCAAGTGGGACCGGCTCAAGGCCAGCTTCCGGACCGACGACTCGCTGGCGGGGCGCCGGGCGGCCCTGGACGAGTTTCTGCAGGCGGTCGCGACCGGTCTGAAGTCACAGAATCTGCCCGTTCTCGAAAGCGGGCTTCTGGTGAACAAGGTCAGCCGGATTGTTGGCCTCAGTCCGAGAGAGATCAATGGTGATCTGAGCCGGAGGATGCAGAGGCTGACGAGATCGACCGTTGAGGAACGGCCGGCCGGGGAAGATCTCGATTGGGGCCAGGGTCTCTACGCCGTAGCCCAGCGGGAGGTCCTCGAGGTACTGCTTAATGAGCCTGGGCTGTATCATTCCGTCGGAGAAGAGATCACGGCCGAGCTGTTTGACGTGCCGGTCCTTCGGGAGATTGCCTCCACATTATTGGACTTGATTCGCTCGGACGAGGATTATTCGATCGGCGTACTCTTGGCGCGAACGGAGTCGGTTCCGGTAAGCAACTGCCTGATGGAACTGCATACCGTCGGAGAACGCAAAGGCAACTACGAATCGCGCCTGGTGGATTCATTGAAGGTCCTGCACCGTCGCTGCGCCCGCGGGAAGACGGTTCAGACCGATAGAACGCAGACAGATGATAATGTTGTGGAGCCCCCGAAGAAATCGGTGCAGCGGCGAAACCCGTACAGTATCGGCCTGACGTAAGGGCACAAAGCGTGATAAATCCCTGTAAGATGAACAATTGCGCGAAGAATCCCGTACATCGGGTGAATCCGGAGACAAGACAAAAGGCAGGGCCATTCTGAGCCGACAGAGGTAGTGACCTCCCGGTTTGGCAATTTAGCTTTAGCGGAGTCTGTATTGTGGCGAAAAAGGTAAGGAAGTCGAAAAAGGCAACGGACATGAATCAGACGGACATAAAAGAAACGGACCAGACGATCGAAGAGACGGTGTCCAGCGTAACTACGCCGGAAACCGAGAAGTTGATTAAGAACCTGACGGCCCGGGGCAAGAAGCACGGATTCCTCACCTATGAGGAGATGAACGAAACCTTGCCGGACAATGCGGTCAGTCCCAGCCGACTCGAACGATTTCTGGGCGCGCTGGATGAGATGGGAATTCGTCTGATCGACGAGAACGACGCGGACGCCCGGAATCTGCGCAAGGGAGACGAGGATTTCGAGGAGGATACCGAGACTCTCGACGAAGGGGATACGAGCAAGGACGCCGAGTCCGAGGGTGAGGATGTGGCTCTCGAGAGGGCTCTTGCCGAGGGGGCGGCGTCGCGTCGCATCGACGATCCCATCCGAATGTATCTGACGCAAATGGGTCAGATTCCCCTGCTGGCCCGCAAGGACGAGATCTCGCTGGCGCGAAAGATCGAGCTGGCCCGCATGGCCTTTCGGCGTAAGATGCTCCAGTGTGATTACTGCGCCCGCAACGCCATGGAGCTGTTGCAGCAGGTGTATGATGGCTCAATGTCGTTCGACCGGACGATCAAGACGGGAACCACGCCGCTCACGACCAAGGGGGTCATCAGGAAACGGATGGTTGCGAACCTGAAAACGGTCTCGCAACTGCTCGACATCGACCAAACGCTCTACAAGAAGATGGGGGCAAACGGCGAAAAGGAGCCGAGCCAGGCCGACGCCAAGCAGTTGCGGCGAAACCGTCGCAAGATTGCGACGCTTCTGGAAGAGTTGAGCCTGCGCACGAGCCGCATCCAGCCGATGAAAGCCAAGCTGTACGGCATCTGTGAGAAGATGCGCCAGCTTGAAAAGACGATTGCGGCCGGCGTCAACGAGATCATGACGCTTGAAGATATCGACACCGCCAGGCAGGAGTTGGCTGGCTTGCAGGAACTGGTGCTGGATACGCCCGATCAACTGGAGAAGAAACTGCGCGCGATCGAACGCGTGTTCGGGCAGTACGAGGAAGCCAAGCGCACGCTTTCCAGCGCCAACCTTCGGCTGGTCGTTTCCATCGCCAAAAAGTACCGCAACCGGGGTTTGAGCTTTCTCGATCTGATCCAGGAAGGCAACACCGGCCTGATGCGGGCGGTGGACAAGTACGAATACCGCCGCGGATACAAGTTCAGCACGTACGCCACCTGGTGGATTCGCCAGGCCATCACCCGGGCCATCGCCGATCATGCCCGGACCATTCGTATTCCGGTCCACATGATCGAGACGATGAGCCGTATTCGCAGCGCCTCCAAGGTGCTGCACCAGGAGCTGGGGCGCGAGCCGACGATCGAAGAGATCGCCACCGAAGTCGATATGACCGTCCAGGAGACGCGCCGGGTCCTCAATATTTCCAAGCATCCGATCAGCCTGGACCGGCCCATCGGCGACAGCGAGGATTCGTATTTCGGCGATTTCATCGAGGACGACGACATCGATTCGCCCGTTGCGTCGGCCACGCAGGAGATGCTCAAAGAGCGGATCGACCTGGTGCTCAAGACGCTCTCGTATCGCGAGCGTGAGATCATCAAGCTCCGCTACGGCATCGGAGACGGCTACACCTACACGCTGGAAGAGGTGGGGCGGATCTTCAAGGTGACCCGCGAGCGCGTTCGGCAGGTGGAGGCCAAGGCCATCCGCAAGCTGCAGCACCCGGTCCGGGCCCGCAAGCTCGAAGGATTCCTCGACCACAAATCAGCGTAGTTCAGCCCTACGGAAGACTCAGCGGCCGGAGGATTCATGTCCTTCGGCCGTCTTTCTGCGCGCTGATTGGCGCCGGCCAAGCGGAAAAGAACCAGGGCTCGCGATTCGCTGGGAACCGCGAGCCCTTGGTTGACGCTTCTTTTTGTCGGACGACTTCTGGCCTATTCAGCAGGAAGGCCCGATACGCTGGCCGGGTCGAGACCTATGTTGCCGTCGGTCGGCGCCAAGATCTGAATCCCGTAGATCGGGGTCTCAGCCGTGACGGCGATACCGCCGGCGGCCTGGTTGCTGATCTTGGGGCCCGGATTGAACCAATCGCTCTTGGCGAAGGACACCATGCCAGCGGCGGGGTTGCCTTCGGCATTGAGTGGTTGAATGAAGCCGAGATCGTTACCGCCTCGCTCGATGATGAAGACCGTACTTACCGGTACGGCGAACAGCATTTTGATGTAGCCGGAATCATCGAGACTGGCGTACGTGCTCAGATCGAGGTCATCGGCGTCCGCCGCCGGGTGATCGGCGTACTTCTCGAAATCGGTCGTGGTGGTGCCAACGACCAGATCGTTCGCCTCGATCCCGTTGATCGCAAGGACCATGCCGTCGTCGCCGGTGATTTCGGCGCTGTCGAGCGGAGCGACCGCCAGACCGCTGGGCAGGAACGTTGCGTCGAGCAAGCGGATGTCATCGACGTAGAGGATTCCATCCCCACCGGCAGCCGGACTGCCCAGCCCGATCGTCATCGCGCTGACGGCGCTGAGGTTCACGCCCTGAGCGGTGATATCCTCGAGGTCGATCAGCCATCGGGTCCAGTCGTTTGTGACGATGGCCTCGGGCCCGTCGGGATGGTTGATGGTGGCCGAGGCGGCTCCGCTTTCCACGGTGACGTAGAAGTTCTCGGGACCGTTGCCGGCCTGTCCGATGTCCTTGACGTTCTCGAACGGTCCGGCTGCATCCACCGTGCCGGCCACAGCGACGTTCGAGAACACCGCCGTATTCGTGATGCGGTCGGCATCGGCAGTATCGGAGGAAACCGCCAGGCCGACGTAGACGCTCTGGCCCATCGTGACCATGACTGTGTCGCCGATGGGCTCCCATGCGGTCCCGTCGGACGAGTGCTCGGCGGTGAACTGGGTGCCCTGACGCGTCAGGCGGAACCAGTGCGGCAGCACAAACGTGGCCGGGAAGGGCGGCTCTTCGGAGGTCCCCGCCAGGTCCGAGCCCGCGAACGTGCGCCAGCGCAGGAAGCCCTGGCCCGTCGAACGGAACCCGCAGGTCGCCATCACCGAGCCCGGATCAAGGGTCTCGCGGATCATGACGCTGGCGGTGGCCCAGTCGGAAGGCCTGTCGATACTCTCAATCAGCGCGGTGACCGTGCCGTTGCCGGTAAGCGTCTTGGAGACGAAGCGGAAACCGTCGGATACCCCGTCGAGGCCGTTGCCGGAGCCGGTGACGGTGTATTTCTCTTTGTCCGCATCGTAGCTGAACGCCCCGACGGGCGCCTGGCCTTTAAACCACACCGCCAGAGCCTCGGAATCATTCGCCAGCCAATTCTGGGGGGCAGCGAAGGTTCGCTTGGCCTGGGACAGAGACGCGGTCGTGTTGTCATACGACATGTTCATCGCCTGCCGTCCGGAATGGACGATCTCCTGTTCTGCGAACGGTGCCACATCGTTGCCCACGTAGGAACCTCCGTTCTCAGGGGCGGTTGCGCCGTCGATCCAGATCGAGTAGAGGCGGTCGGCCAACTCGTCGTCCGTATAGTTCTCAAAGTCGTCCACCACCATGAACTCGGCGACGGTGAAGCTCCAGACGTGGCCCTTGATGGGGCTTTGCGGATCGCCCGGGATGACCTCGTCGATGCGCCAGTAGTAAGTCTTGCCCGGTTCGAGGCCCCGGGCAATATAGGTGCTCGTTTCCTGCTCGCCTTTGAAGATGCCGAGGGTTCCCGTAGTGGCGGCGTCGACGGCCGCGGCGTCATCGCCGAGGAAGACGCGGTGGGTCGCATCGGGAGCGGCCGCTTCCCAGCGCAGTCTCGGGCTTTGGCTGATATTCACCGCTTCCATGGCGGGATAGACCAGCCGGGCCCGCACGACGGGCACCAGGACCGCCGACGGGATCGTCTGGCGGGCGATCAAGTCGCTCTGCCAGAGGACCTCGATCTCGGCGCCGCCGGCGTTCTGGTAGTACTCCACGGCGATGGGATACTGACCGGCTGCGAGATTGATGGTTCCGGCCGCGTCACGGGCCACGTGGCTGCTCCAATCCTCTGCCACCAGTTCGTTGTTGACGTAGATACGTGAGCCGTCGTTGCTGCGGATGATGAAGGTATAGACGCCGTCGGCCGGGATCTGGATTTCACCCTTCCAGCGGGCCGAGAACTGCTCGCGATCGACGGCGGGATCGGGTGCAGCCTGTCCCCAGTCGAAGTCGATCTGGACGTCCACGCGACTAACGACGGGGTCGCCGAAGAGATAGAATTCACCCGTGAAGTAGTCGGCCTTGAGGCCGCCTTCGCCGGCGGGAGTGGTGGTGAAGCTCCACACGTTGCCTTTGGCGGTGTTGACGCCGTCGAATTCATCGACGCGCCAGTAGTACGTAGTCCCCGCTTGCAGCATTCCCGGATCGTAGGTCGGTTCTACCGTGGGCATGGCTCCTTCGGTGGCGTTGGCGATCGTGTCGAAGTCCGTGCCGATGAAGACGTTGTGGAATATGGCCTCGGCACCGGCGCTCCAGGCGAGATCGGCGTCCGGATCGACGAACAAGGCGCCCTCCACCGGGACCGGGTCAAAAGCGGTTGCGCCGATGAGATGGAAGCTCCAGATCGGCCCGGGCATGACCTCCTGGGTGGTCGTGGTGGTCACGATGCGCCAGTAGTAGGTGCCGGGGTCCAGACCGTCGGCGTAGGGGCCGCCGGGGGTGCACACGGCCGCAAAGGGCTGACTGGCCGCGGCCAGCAGCGCCGTTGCGTCGAGGTTCTCGACCTCGGCCAAGCTCACGCTGAAGTAGACCTCTTCAGAGGTTGCATCCATGCCCCGGGCCCACATCAGGATGGGACAGATCGTGCTGATCGTGGCTCCGTTGGCCGGATTGGGTGCGGAAGCGAACGGTGTGCCCCGAACCGCGCAGATGCAGCTCGGGTCCATGCCGGGACTCGTGAATACCAACCCTTCAATGACCGCATCGTTCGCCAGTGCGTTGCCGTCGGCGTCCAGGAGATCGGTGATTTTCCAGGCGATGCCGTGAATTGGCTGGTTGTTATTTGGCCCCGGCGTCCGGTTGATGTCCGGCCTTGGCTCGGGGCCCAGGTCCTTCCATTTGCTGGCGGGCACGACGACTTTCTGGCCCAGAGCGCCGTCGGGCAGGATCGCCTGTACGGTGAATTCGTCGTTGCCTCCGGCCTCGAAAATGAAGAAATCGAATTTGTCCGCACCGTTGGTGTCCTGCCACGTGGGCGAGCCACCGAAGTTGATCGTGGTAATCTCCGGCGGGTTGGCCCCGTTACGCGGCGCGAAGTCGTTGAGCTCCAGGTTGTCGGCCAGCGTGATGTCTTGGCGTCCCGCCTCGTCGTTGACGTTGACCACGCCGGTGCTCTCTCCGACCACGAGATCTTCAAACGCGATGTCGTGGTCGGGGAAGGTAAAGCCTTTCAGCCAGTACTGTGGTGGCGAGGCATCGGTGTTCTTGTCCAGGACCAGGTCGAGGTCCGAGATGGCCCAGAACTCCGCTTGGGCCGGCACCGCCATGAGCGCGGCCACACACAATAGCAGGCCCATCATTCTCTTACCCATGATGCTTCTCCTTTCACAAATAGTCACTACGCTTGCTGAGTTGACAATGTTGATTGACGTGATGTGCGATCGGCGGGCGCGTGCATTGCCGCCTCTGGTATGGTTCGCTGTCTCTGAAAGGGGCACCGCTACGAACGGCCTTGTGTCCATGGTTTGCCCTCTGCAAAAAGTGTCGCTGCACCACGACACCCTCTTCATCGGCGTGCGGGTCGGCGTGCTTAAGGGGATCGAGACGGGTGTCTTGGGGCTCGCTGCCGGACAGGGGATATCCACGGTGGGTTGACTTGAGCCCAAGCCGACGCGGATGGCCCAAAACCGCTCCGTCCGCCGCACAAAAGGGCGGCCGCACTGCGAATGTAACTCCTACCTCCGGTCCCCCGGTCGGCATCACACACCTCCAGATTTGCCTACAGCAGGGTACGAACTGACACTCATGCCCCATAATATCACTGGGATTGGATCGGAACAATCCCATTACGTGCAGACGCACTACCCAAAACGCGCAGGGCCTTGACCGGGTTAGTGCTCTGTCGCTTGTCATATAATGATTGTCATCCTGAGTGTAAGCGAAGGATCTCGCCATCGCACGTCCCTTCTGATGCGATGCTGACTTCTCTTCCTCAGCCCAGATGCTTCACTTCGTTCAGCATGGCAACCCTCTGATGAGTTGAGATAAAGCACGAGGTACCTCGTTCCAGTCTCTCCACAAGCAGGTATGGGTCTGTCCTGAGGCGATGACCCCGGCCGGCGAGGATGGAATCGGTACAAAGAAAAGTTGCCCTGAGTGAAGCAAAAGCCCCGGCGGCCTGTTATATTAGGGAGCAGCGTTCGGGCTTGCCCGACGACTGTCCCGAAACAGGGTGCCGGAGAAAGGGCGCTACAACAGGATTCCAATACGAGAAAGGAGAACGCCATGAGTGTGAGAAGTGTGTCTTTGGCAATTGTGGTCTTGCTGGCTGTTTGTGCGGTTCCCGCGCCGGCGCAGGACAAACTTGGCGACCTCCTGTACCAGGGGGGCTATGAGTGGATTCTCGGCAAGTGGGCCGCCACCACCGACGAGGGCAACCAGATCGAACTGGAGTACAAGTGGGGGCTTGACAAGCACGTCATTCTGTTGGACTTCAAGATGGGCGACTTCAAGCTCCACGGCATGATCATGTATGTGCCGTCCAAGGAGGAGGTTACCCAGGTCAGCGCCGACAACAAGGGCGGCATCTGGAAGGGCACGTGGCGCGACGATTACGGCGAGGCGGTCAATCGAATGGAGGGCACGCAGGCAGACGGGGAGACCATGAAGGCCGAGTTGGTCCATTCGAAGGTGGATGCCGACACGATGAAGGTCGTGATGTACGGCGTCGACGACGATGGCTACCGCGCTTCCGACGCGTGGGGGACCTTGAACTACAAACGCCAGAAGAAATAGGCGGGAGGGTGGGTCCTTGACCCGCGCTTGTGCTTTGCAGGAGAAAGGAGAACCGATGTTGCGCAAATCAGCGATTCTGTTGCTTGTCAGCTTCTTTGCTGTTGTGAGTGTGCCCGCCGGGGCCCAGGACAATCTGGGTGACCTGGTCACCGAAGCCGGGTACGCCGGCATGCTCGGGAAATGGACGGCCGTCGACGACCAGGGCCGCGAGAACCATCTTGAATTCAAATGGGCACTCGACAAGCATGTCATCCTCGTCGACGTCCAGATCAACCAGTTCAAGTATCACGGCATGATCATGTTCGTAGCCTCCAGCCAGGAGGTTGTCCAGATCGGCGCCGACAACATGGGCGGTACCTGGAAGGGGACCTGGAGTGAAGACTACGAGGGCATCGTCAATCGAAGCGAGCGTCTGAATGCCGACGGCACGAAAGAGAAAGTGGAACACGTCTACATCAAGGTGGACGCGAACACCTTCAAGGTCAAGGAGTACGCCGTCGAGTCGGATGGCTGGCGTGCTTCGTCGCCGCGGGGCGAGCTGACGTTCAAGAGCCGCAAGTCCAAGTAGATCATCGGGGCCCCTGGGCAGAAAAGCAAACGGGCCGGTACGCGTGCGTACCGGCCCGTATGGTATCGCCGGAAAGGTCAGAATCGGAAGCGCGCCCCGGCCATGTAGATCGGACCGCCCAGGTCGAAGCCGGAGTCTTCTTTTTCGAAGTCGTATTGAAACTCGAACAGCAGCTCGGCGTTGGAGCCGATAGGTACCGTCACCCCGGCCAGGACGAAGGGAAACAGCCCGTCGCCCAGGGCCTCGGTGTCCTCATCTTCGTAAACGTCCGTGTATATGTCATACGTCTCGGAGTATGTGTCCTCCCAGCTATCGAGGAACCAGAAGTAGCCGAGGCCCGCTCCGACGTATGGCTGGATGCCGTCATTGTCGCCGAAGGGGTAGTAGCGGGCGGCCAGGCGGATGTCGAGGACGCTCAGATCGTCTTCGTACGACTCTTCGACCCATACGTCGTCGACGGTCCAGTACGCGTCCTCGCCGGAGACTGTGCCCAGCGAGGAGCCGCCGAACGTGAAGGCGACGTCCATGTGGTCGCCGGCAAACTTCCCGCTGCACAGCTCCAGTTCATAGCGGGCCCGCGTGGTCTTGTCGCCGTCGAGGGGGTGATCGAGCGTCTGCGCTCCCACTTTCAGGCCGATTCCCGGGCCCGAAGCGCCTTCGGCGCACGCGGCCAGGGCCAATGACAAAACGACCGCGAGGCAGACGGTTCGTCGGCGCCTCAACGGTACGGTCTCATCGTCCGGCGTGTTGGCAATTCGGTTTCGGCTTCGCGTTTGCCCCGATGTGAAGACAGACTTTGTGCGCATCATTTTGGTGTTCTCCGTCATAGAAATCCAGGCCGTCGATTTGTTTGTCTGATTCCCTTCACTCGTATGAAGGCATCTCAGGACGGCGTGGTAACGGGATTTTCCGGACGCAGCGCCGAACCCAGGTTGAATCAGAGGCGCGGGGGTGTGCGGGCAGATGCTGAAGACGGTCGTGGGGGCGTTATTGCCAGGAGCGGACGCGCTCGGCCCGGCCGACGAAACCGGACGACAGAGAATGGGCGCGGGCCTGGAGCAACAATCGGCGGCCCTGCTCGCTGCGCGTGTAGACCAGTTCAACCGGTCCGACGAATCTGCCCCACATCCGGGCGAAGTGCTCGGCCAGTTCCTTGTTCTTGCCGAGAATAGCGGGGACGGCGTGATAGTCC